>JAIPJC010000031.1 GCA_021734345.1 Kiritimatiellales bacterium
AGGTCGGAATGTAGCGTATCCACCCTTATTGTCAAAATCATTCTGGACATGCCCCGGCACCCGCCTAAGCTTGCACCCACCAGATGGAGACCCACCCCATGAACTTTGAATTCGCCACCGCCCAGCGCATTGTTTTCGGCTCCGGCCGACTGCGGGAACTACCCTCCCTGATCCAAGGAATGGGAAAACGCGCCGCGCTCGTGACCGGCTCCAGCGCCGAACGCATTATGCCCGTGTTCCAAGCCTTGAAAAAACAAGGGGGCAACCCCGCCTCCTTCAGCATCACCGGCGAACCCACCACCGAGCGCATATCCGCCCTCGCCCGGCAGGCGCGCGAATTGGGTTGCGATTTCGTCGTCGCCTTCGGCGGCGGCAGCGTCATCGATGCCGGCAAAGCCATCGCCGCCCTGCTCACCAATACCCGCGACCTGATGGACTACCTCGAAGTGATCGGCAAAGGCGAACCACTCACCGCGGAACCCGCCCCCTGCATCGCCATTCCCACCACCGCCGGCACCGGCGCGGAAGTCACCCGAAACGCCGTGCTACTCTCCACCGAACACCAGGTAAAGGTCAGCATGCGCCACCCGCTCATGCTGCCGACCGTGGCCCTGGTCGATCCCGAGCTAACCCTCTCCATGCCGCCGGAAACCACCGCCAGCACCGGACTCGACGCACTCACCCAGCTATTGGAAGCCTTTGTCTCCAGCAAGGCCAACCCCCTTACCGACGGCATCTGCCGCGAGGGCCTCGCCAAAGTCGCCCGCGCCCTGCCGCGCGCCTATGCAAACGGCAACGATCTGGCCGCCCGCGAAGACATGGCGCTCGGCAGCCTGTTCGGCGGGTTGGCGCTCGCCAATGCCGGACTCGGCGCCGTACATGGATTCGCCGGCCCGATCGGCGGCATGTTCAGCGCGCCCCACGGCATGGTCTGCGCCGCGCTGCTGGCCGCCGTCTATTCAACCAACGTCCGGGCCTTGCAGGAACGTGATGCCAGCGGCTCCGCACTCGAAAAGTATCGCGAGGCCGCACGCATCATGACCGGCAGCCGCAATGCCGAGATCGCCGACGGCTTGCAGTGGCTCAACGATCTGGCCACGCAAATGCGCGTGCCCGGCCTGGCCGACCTCGGCATTGCCGAAGCCGACTTCCCAACCATTGTCGAAAAGGCGCGGAAGGCCAGCAGCATGAAAGGCAATCCCATCCAGCTGACGGACAAGGAACTCGCTGCCATCCTCGCCAATTCGTTCCACCTACCGGTCAACCACCAATCCACTATGTAGCTCCGACCAACGCCAAACTATTTCTTAACTTCATTACCAGTTAAAACGCTACCTGAATTCAACTTCCGAATGCAACCTCACCGGTTGACTTGAAGGGCCATCTTGTCCACAATTCCGACAGGACTATTTTCACAGAAACGATAGAGATTCAGCCCTCCATCTTCACCAAGTGGATCAGGCGTGATCCAGTGCCGCATCTGATTTTACCTATCTTCGGAACGTGACACTAAGCCATCATTCTCTGACAATGGTTTTCCTCGCATTTCAAAGGCATAAATAACGAATCCAATAAGCTGAAGGATGGCGAGCCATACAATGGTGAAGCAAGTACGTTTGAAAGCATTGATTAGAATACCGATGCTGTTGAGATGAAGCTCAATTTCATCCAAATAAAGAGCATTCAGTTTTTGTAGCTTCTCAGTTTCATCAAAGGCATCGGTTTTTTCAATTGAAGCCCTTAGAGAGCGATATGATGCGTCCTAAAATGCACTACTTCTTTGCACTTTCAAATATACCTCAATTGAAAACGAAAGGATGAGTATTGCAAAGAAAGCAATGTAGAAGACCCCTATAGATCTGTTTGCATGAAATCTCTTTCCGATCATAATGGTGAACCTCCCGCTCCACGAATTTGTCCTCCAACAGATCCTACGCCATGATCTTTCATTCCTTGTATCGCAGCCTCTCTAAGCGCAGGCGTTAAGCTGTCTTATCCATTAAATCCCCGCCCCGTTTTATTCACCTTCTTTGGTATTTTCTCTCGTAGACCTCAGTAAAAAATAAAACAAGAATAGACGTGGCTAATATATACGCGATTCTTTTGTTCTTTGCATCAAGCTCAAGAAGTACATCTTTCGTGCAATCTGAGTATATTAGCAAGGTTTCTATAGTCTCATCAGCCTGAATTAACGCAGACTTCAAATAAACCATGTTTTCATCGTTGTTTTCTATAGCAGAAATCCTCGCATGCTTGTCCGGCAGATCTAGATTAAGCGATTGACTGAGACTACTTATTGAGGCTGAAGTAGTTATCAATGAGTAAAAGCAATATATGCACAGGAATAGCGATATGATCTTTGCAAATAATAAATACCTAGCCATCATTAATCCTCAACTCTCAATCCACCGACACCTTGACCAATTATTTCAGATCCAAGTGATCCCGTTCCCATTTGTTGGGCCTGTTTGCCTGCATCAAGAACAGGATCGACAAGTCTCTGGACGGCCTCCGCTCGCTTGTTATAAGCCTCCACCATGGCTTCAATATCATCTCCCTCTAGCGCTTCTACATATTTACAAGTGGAATCTTTTGCTTCTCGGCCAGCTTCTTGCGCCTTGTCTATTTTGTTAGACAGTTTGTCTTTCTCTCTTGCATCATTAATGATGGCCACTATCGCAGATACAATGGCGATTCCAACACCGATTAAAAGTAGAGTTCCCATCGATATAAATCTCCCATCTGAATCCACATAATTAACCGGGCTGTTGGCACAGAAACGATAAAGGTTGATCCCTCCATCTTCACCAAGAGGATCAGGCGAAATCCAACGGCAAAGTTCCGGCGCGTAATAGCGGAAGCCGTAGTAGACCAGACCGCTGGCATCGCGCTCCTTGCCGCTGAACCCGAAGCGCGGGACATAGCTGCCGGATTGGTTCAGCACATCCCCGAATGGTGCGTATTCGGCTTCGTGAACCACCGCGCCGGTCGCGTCCGTCGCCAGCACCGTGTCGCCGCGGTGGTTGGAATGGAGCAGTGTTTTTTGGACAGGAAACCAACCGGCCGCCAGCTTGGTTTCAGCGACGAACGTTCCAACGTCCCCGGCAAGGCCGGCACCCCGCGTGTGGTATTCGTCCAGCACGCCGTCGGAACCGGCCACGCCGAAGTTGTCCATCCCCGCCCACAGGTAGAGCGTCAGGACGCCGTTTTCCATCTTGGCGATGCGCCGCCCGTTGTCGTCGTAGAAGGCCTGAACCGCGGAAGACGCAGAAGACGCGGAAGCAAGGCGGCCTTCGGCGTTCCATGCGAGTTCGGCCGCAGCGGCCTGCGACCCTCCAGCGGGAAGCGTGAGCAACGCGCCGTTAGCGTCATAAGTCAGGTTTGTTGATGTCGGGAACACAGTGAAGTTCGCCAGCTTGTAGGCGTCGGGCTGCCCGGCGACCGCGGCCTTGAGCTGGATGCGGACGTTGCCGTTGGTGTCGGGGAACAGGGGCACCTGCAGGGCAATCCAGTTGCCCCTGCCATCCTGCTCCACGGGGGTTTGCGAGACGGGCAGGCTCAGCACGGCGTTGGTGTCGCCGACCGTCCCGGTCAGCGTTGCGGTCCGGTGGCGGTCCAGATGCGTCGTTTCATCGTCGGCGTTGAAGGTTTGCGCCACGTCGGCCACGACGCCCGATGCCGTTTTCACCGCCATGTTGCCCACGGCGTCGTATGCGTAGCGCTCGGCATGTTCGATGGTGTTGGACGAACTGTAGAGATCGGCCGCCTTTAGCTGACCCTGATAGTCGTAGCCATAGGCCCAGCGCGAACCGTCGATGGTGTTGGTGGCGGCGGCAATCCGTTCAACATCGTAGCCATACGTCCGGCCCCAGAGCAGCGATGCCGAATTGCTGATGCTCTGCCCTGCTAGCTTGGAATATTCATCGTAATTCCATGTTTTAACCGTTTGCGAGGCAGGCAAGCCATTGAGCTGGTTGGTCTGTGTTTTCAAGCGCCCATACGAATCGTATCCATACAATGCAGATGCAAAGTTGTCGGAGACACTGCTTAAACGCGGTGCGTCAGGTTGATAGGTGTAGGTGGTCGCTACGGAGGACGCCCCTCCAACCGTGACGGTGCGGCCATCCACAAAACCCCGGTTGTTGTAGACGTAGCCTACGGTGTATTCGAGGTTGCCGGTCTGTCCCGGAATATTCGCGACCCTGGTGGTGACGGTTTCGATCCGGGAACGTTCGTCGTAGCCGTAGGTCTCGCTCCAGATGCCGCCGAGCCCGGCCACGTTTTTGACCACGTTGGTCAGGCGATCCTGCCCGTCATAGGCATAATCCACGGTTACCTGCTCCAGCCCGTTGGTTGCGCCATGCACGGTCTTCTGCCGGAGCTGCTCCTTGGCCTCGTTCCAGACATATTCGGTCACCACACCCCGCCCGTCGGCCATGGTTTTCGGCAGTCCCGTAAAGGTATAGGTCCAGGTTTTGGGTTTCTTGCCCTCGGGCGTGATGCGCTGCTTCAGGCGCGTCCAGCCGTTGGTGCTCGTGTATCCGAAGGTGCGGGTTGCGAGGTTGCTCGACGCCGGTCCGTAGCCCAGCGACTTCAGTTCACCTTCGCCCATGTAGCCGAACTCGAGATGGGTATCGGTATCGGCATCCATCGGAACGATGGCCCAGGCGAGCCGTTTGTTGTAGTCGTAGTCGTAGTTGGAGGTGATTCCATGGCGGTCGCGGACGGAATCGGCGGCACAGCAACCGTACGACAGCACCTCGCCGGTGCCGTCGGGATAGTCGATGGACAACGGCCTGCCCATGTCGTCGGGAATGACCGCCACCACCTTGCCGGTGCGGTTGGTGTGCTCCAGCACGAAGAACGTGGCCGGGTCATGGTAGAAGCCCTCGTGCGTTCCGTCGGGATGGTCGATCCGCACAAGCTGCCCCTGCGATCCGTAGGTGTACTCCATCTTGTTGGCCAGTTCCTCGTCGACCGTGGCAGTTTCCAGTTGGCCGTATGGCGTGTAGGTTGCCTCGTAGATGGTCTTTTCCGATCCGCCGTTCGGATGCACCCGCACCGCCCGCACCAAACGGTTGGTGCGGTCGATATACGTAATGTCCCCGGCGCGGTTTTCAAAACGAACCGGATCGCGGTTTTGATCCTCCCAAACCGATTCGGCCCATTCGTCGGTCAACTGGACGCTTCCACCCACGGTTTCGTAGACCTGGTTGGTGATGGAAACGATGCGGGAGCCGTCGGGCTGGATGGCGTAGCCGTAAATGGTGTCCTTGCGGGGAAGGTTGCCGGTTGTGCTTTTATTGATTGGGGTAAGGTATCCTACATTGTCGATCAGTTCTCCCATGCACATGCGTTTGAAGGTGGTTACCGGCTGTCCGCCGCTTATGCCGTACTCCTTGAACGAGTCCATTTCACCTTTGCGGGTATAGGTTCCATCTTGCCGGTCGTTCACCAACGTGGCATATGAACGAGAGACCAATGCCTCGCTATCGTCCAGCGCAAACACCTTTGAAGCCCCGTTCCGGTTCTCTATCCCAACCGGACCCTGGTCGCTGTAGGAATAATAGTCGTATGTGGTCGTATGGGTTTCCGGATCGGTAACGGTCAAGCGTAGCGGCTCGTCATAGCCGTCATAGTACGTTTGAACGAGATCGAACGTCCAGCGACCGGTATTGGGCCAGGTGTAGGCCGTGATGTGGTGGTCCGATGTCACCGGGGTGTTGCTTCCATAGGTGCGGTAGGTTTGCTGCCCGTATTCGAAGGTGGTGGTGTATCCACCCATGTCCGTCATGGTCTCCAGCACCGCATTGGATCCGGAAACCTGATAGGTGAAGCCGGCTTCGCGCCCCGTGGTGTTGTTTCCGCCATCGCGTTCGTAGACCGTCTCCACATTGCCGTTGGCATTGTAGACATAGTTGAGCGAGGAGCCGGTCACATCGGACTGCACCTTGACAATGTGCCCGCCACCGTCCCTCGTAATGTCGATCCCCTGCCCGAAGCGGTCCTCGATGCGGTAGAGAGTCTGCTGGCGTTCGTTCACGTTCTCTGGCTGGAAGTAGTATTTGCGCAAGCCAAGCTTCAGATCGACCCGAACCGAGGTGTCCGGCAACACCTCCAGGTCGAGATGGTTCAGGTAGCGCGACTCGCGCGGCAGGTAGCTGCCATTGGTCTGCTTGTCGAACATGACTTCCATGCCGTTGGGGAAATGGACCAGGATGTTGTCGTACGGATCGAGGGCGTAGTTCCCGTCGTACGGCGCCGACCAGCGGTAGCCGAACGGGTGGAACTGCACGTCCTCGATATCGTACTTGGCGCTGGTGGATTCGCGGTTGTTGTAAGTCAGCGTGAGATTGAGGTCGGCCCCGCGCGGGGATTCGATCCACATGGGCGTGTCCACGATCAGGTAGTTCATGTTGTAGATGTTGACCTTGTGCTCCGGCATGCCCTTGGCCTCGCCGTCATCGCACCCCGTGTCGTCGTTCTGGGTATTGTGTCCGCAGCAACCGCCCTTGAAGGATGCAAGAAGTTCATCCGGAACCGCATCCCCATGCAAGGAAGCCGCCGCGGACGGGGCGTTGGTTTTGTTGAGGAGCGCAACAAGACCCGTTGATTGCCCTTGGAGCCAAAGCTCCCTCAGCCTGATCGCTCCCCATTGCAACAGCCCGTTTTCCGGGTCGAGCACCCATGCCGTGCGTTCGTCCGCCTTAAGCAGGACGACATAATGGCCAATGTCGGCAAGATCCCTTCCGCCCCGGAAGGGATCCAGTTGCTCCACCTTGTTCCGGGTGCGTTCCGCGATATGCTCCGGGGTTTTGAATTTCGCGTCCGCCGGAGCCGGAAGGCATAAAACGACAGGATTATCTTCGGAAACATCCGAACAAAGCTTTTCATACGTGACCCGGCGAACGCGCTGGCTCCAGCCATTCTCGGCAAGCAGGTTCCCCATTTCCTCCAGCGACATGCCTGCGGCATCCCCCTTGGTATCCGCCCACGGGAATTTTTCCGCAACATCGCCGAACGAAACGGTGGGCAGGTAGGCGGGCTGGGCCATGGCTGGATACAAGCCGTCCCGCCTGGCGCTTTCCGCTTCGCGGTTTTGCTGGACGCGCCGCTGGTTTTCAATCAGCCAGGCGGCGTAGCCAAAGGCCTTTGGACCGCACTCCCGGTTGTTTGCGGCACTCATCCATGAACGGTTGATATGGAACAGCCAGTTGCGGGCAAAGGTTTTTTCGTTTTCGATGGGATTCATCTCGAACAGGGTTTGGAACACCTCGGCAGCCTTCTGGTAGCGGAACGTCTCGAAATAGAGATGTCCAAGCCGAACCAATGCCTTGCGGCCTATCGGGTTGTCCGTGTTGGACTCGTACAAATCCACAAGGATTGCTTCGGCTTCCCGGTATTCGCCCCTGAACTTGTGGTAGCAACCCACATGCAGATCGGCTTCGCCAAGCCAGGGATCGCCAGGAAACTTTTTGGGAAAGGCCAACATGGCATCCTTGGCCGTTTCCCAGTCATGGGCATTCCAAAGCTGCATGCAGGCACCAAACGCCTCGTTTCCTTCCGTGGCGAAACGGATTGGATCTTCCGTGGTCGGGCAGAGCCCGCCTCCGTGTTCACCCGCTTCCTTGAGCGCCTTGATGGTAAATCCGCCTTTGGCGGCGGTGCGGGCAAAGGCGCGTTTTGCACCGGATGGCACGGCAATACGCACCGTCCCCGTTTCGGCCATGACGCTTTCCGCCGTGGCAACCGGAAGAAAAGGGGTGAGGCCTTGCAGTAACATGGCGAAGACGAGCGTCCCGCTTGTCTTTCGCAACAGGTATCCGTGTTTCTTCTGAATTCGAACAATATTGAGCGTATCGGTTTCATGTTTCATGGCGGGTTAAACTCCGGGTTAATTCAGGATCTGGCCTTCAAGGGGACTCGAAACGGTTATGGAGCACGATCCTTGCAAGGGATCGGCGGGATTGCCCGGATTGCTCCCCAGCAAGTGTTCGACAATATCCAGCACATCGTCCTGGTCGCCGTCCAGCATGCTGTCGTGAACGGCGGGGTTGGAGGAATAAACATGCACTTCGTCACCATCGTTCAACCCGTCGCCATCGGAGTCGGCACTTGCGGGATTCGAACCATAATTCAACACCTCCTCCCCGTCATCCAGTATGTCGCCGTCGGTATCCGCCATGACGGGATGGCTGCCATGGATATGCACCTCGTCCCCGTCGCTTAGATTGTCATGATCGGAATCCGTGTCCCATGGATCGCTCAAGTACACGATGATCTCCGCATAATCGTCCAAACCATCCCCGTCGCTATCTACGTTGTGATGGTTCAGCGGAGGAACATGCTTTATCTCGCACCAATCGGAAAGCCCGTCTCCATCGCTGTCGAAAAGCTGGTCGGCACCGATGTCCATGCGCCCTTCCCTCCTGTCCGAATCAATATCGAGAAGAACCGCATTCATATTGGTTCCCGCTCCGTAGCAAGGCGAGTTCGTTGCAGCGAGTTGCCACGTACCTTCGACAAATCCAGGGTTGTTCGTGATATTGCCCGTTCCGGCGAATCCCCCCTCTACGCAGGAGTGGTCGGCAACGGTACCGGACAGTTGCCGCCCTTGATCCACCGCACTGTTCCCCCATGCAATGCAATTGCGCAGGATTAAATTTCCCGAACCACAAGCCGCACCGCCGTCGTCTCCCGCATGGTTCCCCAAAAACGTGCAGTTTTCCATGGCCGGGCTGCCGCCATAAAGATAGACGGCACCTCCGTCATACAACGCCGTGTTGCCAGAGAAGACGCAATTGCGGATCAACGGCGCATCGGAATAGGAGTAGATCGCGCCCCCATGGCCGGATGCGTGTCCGTTTTCCATGAGCAACCCCGAAACGACGGGTTTTCCCGAATCGATGCAGAATGCCCGGTCATACCCTTCGCAATCGATTTTGGTAAAAGAATTGGTTCCGTAGACCAGGATGTTCGCCCTGTTCAAATGAATGTTCCTGTTGCCCGTTCCTCTGTAGGTTCCAGGTTCGATGAGCACCATGGGCCAATCATTTGTGGCGACGGCGCCCACTCCGGCCTGGATCGTCGCAAAGGTTGCTGGAAGACCGTTGGTGCCCACGACGGCTGTCGGAGCAGGAAGGGAAAACGGATCCGATGGCTCCGTTCCATGGTGGAACTCGTATAGGTTGGGGATATGGTCGCCGTCCGGATCGCTATACGCATCGGTAGCGCTTGCCGGATCGAAACCGCGTTGGAATTCATAGCCGTCGGGCATTCCATCCCCATCCGTGTCGGGATTGGTGGGGCTGGTGCCAGTCCAATTGGTGGCATTGTAGGTCTCGGACTCGTCATAATCCGATAGGCCATCGGCGTCCGTGTCGATGAGTTGGGGGTTGGTGCCGGAGTAGTACTCTTCGAGGTTGGATAGCTGGTCGCCATCGCTGTCCGTGGTTGCGTCACCGGAGGAAAGCGGGTTTAGTCCATTTGAAACCTCCCATCCATCGGGCATCAAATCCCCATCCGAATCCGTGTTGCTCAAGTTGGTTCCCAGTGCATACTCCACCGCATTTGGAAGCCCGTCACCGTCCCTGTCGTAGGTTCCATCTAGGGGATTGTTCGGGTTGAGCCAGTAGTATGCATTCTCGAATCCATCGTCCATGCCGTCTCCATCCGTATCGTACAGGGAAGGATCGGTGTAGACGGTAACCTTGGGGGCGCCGTATCCCGAAGTGGTGTAAACCATTTCCTGGTTGTTCAACAGGCCATCTCCATCGAAATCCCCCGTTCCAACCTGGCCCAGCCCGCCGAACAGCTTGGTTTCGTACCAGTCGTGCATACCGTCGCCGTCGATGTCTTCGGTGTTGAAGGCTTGGGGGTCGGTGTCAGAGATGTAGTGTTCGCGGTTGTCGGAATAGCCATCGCCATCTGTATCGATGTCCGCATCGGAAACGATGTAGTAGCGGAAGCTCCGGCTGCCCGAATCCGGATCGACCCACGCCACGCTTGAGTAGCCATAGGTCGGAAGCCAGCTCTTGGCGACCTCCCATTGAAACAGCTCGGGATACAACAGGTAGTCGCGGCTGAAAATCTCGACATGCTTCCCAAAGGTACTGGGCAAAGAAATGCTTAACGTGACCAAGCCATTCGTGTTTGCCTGCATGTCAACAACCACATTCGTGTTTTCCCCCGACATCGCCATCATCATCGACATAGCCACAGCCTGCTCCAACCGGCGTTGTTCCTCCGCGAGGACGTAGCTTTCGTAGAACACTTCCGGAACAAGCGTGAATTTGGTGGCGACGTGGGCGGGGTCGTAGATCCATCGCTCCCATGGATCCGACAACGCTGATGCAGAAAGCTGGAAATAATCCTTTTGCCAGAGGTACGGGTCGTAGCTTTTTTCCGCCGCCAACCGATAACCTTCGTTTCCGAAATAGTTAAGGAAAACAGTTTCGCGCGTAACCGGATCTTCAAAAACGGATACCCGGTAGAGCGGAAAACCGTTGGCATCCATTTCGGCATACATTTGCTTGGTGAATTCCTTCGGGAACTTTTTCCAGTCCACCGGCACCACGGGGTCGTACGGCTGCACCAACACGTCCCCCGACGGCGGACCGATGGGCAGGAATTGGTATTGCTGCTCCACGAAGAGTGATTTCAAGCCGTAGATGCTACTTACGATCCCGTCATTGGCGGCTGGGCTTACCTGTGCCGATGTAGAGATGCTAACGAGAAGAGACAAACCCAGCGCGAATTTTTTGATCATTCTATTTCCCCCTTGGTGTTGTGCGCCAAAAAAAGAGGCGCGACTCCAAACAAGTCTCTTACGAGGGACGACCAAGCCCCTTTAGGGAAACCAGCTGAAGCCGCGCCCGAGTGGGCGCGCCTTTCTGCCAGTTGTTTCCCTTTTTTAATTCTGGTCGTTTTCGTAAGAAACAAACTGCGTAAAACGCAAATCAATATTCAAATGTAAGACACACGGGTACTCCTCCGTTCTTTTCATGTCAAACTGAATTTCATGTCGCTTTCACCCCATTTTCATCCCAAATGCAGATTGGCGCCTTTTCAACTATGGCCACCCGTGCAACCTATTATAGTCTTTCGGCATGAATATAACTTTCGGCACACTCAACTACACCATCCTCGCCCTCTACCTGCTGGGCATGGTCGGCATTGGCCTGTTCTTCGCACGGAAGCAGGAAAGCGCGGAAATGTTTTTCCTCGGCGGGCGTAAGCTGCCGTGGCTGGCGGTGGCGATGAGCATGTATGCCTCGCTCACCAGTGCCGTTACCTATCTCGGCCTGCCCGGCACCGCCTATTCCGAAAACATCTCCCTTATCATCGTCTGCATCATGAGCCCGGTCGTGGCGCCGGTCATCCTGCTGCTGTTCTACCCGATCTACCACCGGCTGCGCGTCACCACCTCCTACGAATATATCGAGAAGCGCTTCGGCGCGCCGGCGCACCATGGCGTGGCCGGACTCTTCGTGCTTGCCCGCCTCGGTTGGCTCGGCACCGTCATCTACGCCCCGGCGATGGCGATGGCGATCGTCACCGGTATCCCATTGTGGAGTTGCATCTGCATGATGGGACTGCTCGCCACGGCCTACACCGCGCCCGGCGGCCTCGCCGCCGTCGTCTGGACGGACGTCGTCCAGTTCATCATCCTCGTCGGCGGTGCTATATGGGTCGCGGCCAGCCTCGTCCACGGCGTCGACGGCGGGACGGAAACCATCATGGCACTCGCCAAGGAGACCGGGCGGTTGCATATCGCCGACTGGAAATTCGATCTCTTCGCGATGTCTGGCCCGATCGTCGCCATATCGTTTTTCTTCCAGTTGATGCAGGACTACGGAACCGACCAGGTCACCGTCCAGCGCCTCATGGCCACCGGCTCGCTGCGCGCCACCGTCAAATCCGTCTGCTTCAACGCCTGCACCGACTTCTTCATCATCGGCCTGCTGCTCTTCATCGGCCTCGGACTCTTCGCGTTTTTCCAAGGACTGGAACTTCCGGCTTCGATCACCAGCGACAAGGTCATGCCCTACTACATCATCCACTACCTGCCCCAAGGCGTCTCCGGCCTGCTCATCACCGCCGTCTTCGCCGCCGCCATGTCCAGCATGGATTCCGGCATCAACTCCATCGCGACGGTATTGATCAACGACTTCATGGAATCCACGGAAGACAAAGTCCGGTTGGCGCGGATACTGACGGTGGTGCTGGGCGTGTTCGCCACGGCGCTGGCGTTCTACGTTTCCACGCTGGGCGGGATCATCAAGGCATTCGCGTCGTTCATGAGTTTGTTCAGCGCGCCGGTGCTCGCCCTCTTCCTGCTCGGGATCCTGACGCGGCGCGGCAACTTCCAAGGCTGGCTGGTCGGGCTGTGCGCATCCGTTCCCGCCACGCTCTGGCTCCAGAAAATCGTCGAGGCCCACTGGGTCTACTACTTCCCCTTCTCGTTCCTCGTCGCCTTCGCCACGGCATGGTTCGCCAGCCGACTCTTCAGAACCAAGCCGGCACCCAAGGAACTGACGGTTCTGCACTGAAGACGACTCTGGTTTTGCGGCGTGTTTGCACTTCCAACACAACCAAGACAGAAAATATACCTTCAACAAAACAACAACCTTCTTTTTTTCTTTATGCCCGAAGTGATATGCGCAATATTCTCCACCTCTGGCGGCCATCACCTTGGGGGGACATCATGTTGAGATTTATGGAACAACGGGGAAGGCTTTCCGCCTTCCTGCTTATTTGCATCGTTCAAGCGGCGCAGGCTGCTACGTTTGAAAACGGCCTTCTTTCAGCAAACGGAGGAAACGGAAGCGATGGCAATACGGACGACATCATCATTTCCGGGGGAAACTGGATTGGCACCGATGGCGGGATCGCCGACGAATCCGAACTACTGGGCACCTCTCCGGACGCATATGTCAGCCAAATCCACTCATCCGGCGGCGCGGGCGTCTACTACACCGGTGCATCGCAATTCTCCGTAACCAGCAACGCCACCTTTACGGGTGGCCATGCCGGTCAATCCATTGGTATATCCACCAATGCGGATGCCTATTCAAACGGCGGACAAGGTGCATCGGTTTCGGCGCCTCCACACTCGTATCTCATCAACCCATTCCCCGGAATTATCAATCCGCAAACGCCCCCCTTTTCCGGAGGCTCCGGCGTTGTCATAACATTCACCGTATTCCCGACCAACTTAACCATCATCGGGGGAGACTATTTCGGAGGAACGGGGGGCAACTTAACGGTCGTTGGTGGAAGTGGAACATCGGTCTACAGTCCGTATACTCCCATTACCTCCGGAACTTTTTACGGAGGAAGCGGGGGTACCGCAAGCACTGGCTCATCCACCGTCGTTATTGCCAATGGCGGCAACCTCACCCTAACCGATTCATTGATCTATGACGGCACGTTGATAGGCGGCATCGTGACATCCCCCTCCAAGTATGAAATCAGCCAAGGGGTTTTCTCGGGCGGTAACGCCGGGTATGCCAAAAGCCTGAAAAATGCCGAAGCCGAAGGCGGAGCTGGACTGTTTCTTGACAACGTAAACGACATTTCGATTGGAACCATTACCGCAACGGCCGGCAACGGCGGTCATGCTATTGGAAATGAAGATATTATCGCCCGGGGCGGAAACGGATTTGCCGTACACACATCCACTAATCTGGTGATCAACGGCGGCGGGTTTCTGGGCGGAAATGGCGGGACAGCCCAGCTGTCCGCCACGAATCAAAGCTTCTATGCGATGGACGCTTCCGGCGGATCAGGCATTCTGGGAACATCCATCCAGCAAACCACGCTGCTGAATGTGGTCAGCAAAGGCGGGAACGGCGGAACGGTGGACTCCGGCCATACCGATCTTCCGACCGAGCACACTTCCCTCCTACATGCGGATGGTGGAACTGGAGCCAGCTTCAACAATCAAAACGCGTTTCAAATTTTCCCGAATCCACAAAGAGAATCGGAGATATCTTTGGTGCGGGACAGCACGTTTACCGGCGGCAACGGCGGAACTATTTCAGGAGGAAATATACCTGCTTCATTTTGGAACAACAGCCCTTCCGCACGAGGAGGGAACGGCCTCGATATGTACGGATATAACCCCTATGGAACGCAACCCAACCAGTTGGTCTTGAAAAACATTAATGCCTACGGTGGTGATGGCGGAAATATCCTTCTAACCGGCGGAATAACCAATAATTCCAATTCCTATATCTGGAAGGATGCCTCCGGTGGCCACGGAGCAGAGATTCAGGGATATGACGATGTCACGGTTGATGGCGGAATCTATCAAGGAGGAAAAGGGGGCTACATAGAACAAGAAAAAAGAACCCCGATGGTTCTCCGGGATGGAAGCATCTTGATCCAGCCGAGTCTTTCAGGAAATACAAGCGGTGGATACGGCATGGTCGTTATGGCGGACCACGCCACCATTCTAGATGGAACATTCCAAGGTGGCGACAGTACCCTTGATCCCTTGCGAAAAAATTCGGGGCTCTATTTTTTTGGGAAATCGCTGGAAATATATAACGGCAACTTCAATGCCCTCGAAGATGCCAATATATCCCAAGGTCTGTATGCCTATGCACAGGACTCCCTTCAGATCCATGGCGGTAATTTTAATTCCATGGAAATAGTCGGCTACTACAGAACCAACGAGACCGACTTCGGATTCTCCGAACTCTACATATCCTCCAATGCCGTCATCTCCGGCGAGACCGTAATGAGCGGGAACATCAGGGTACCCCTTTTTGAATCTGGAACCTTCCAGAATGTCACGTTGACTGGCGGCAACTTTAATTTTGAAGATCAACTGACCCTAAAATCCGGTGCGCATTTTGAAACCGACGGCGTCTCCACCGTCCTCCAGATGACCAAAGCCACCCTTGAATCCGGCGCGACGATGAGTATCGGCGACAAGGCCATATTCGGCGAACTCCAAGTCGACGACGGTGCAACCTTGGTCTTGAAGTCCGTTTGGAGCGCTTGGCGTAGTTCCGGAGTCATGGGACTCGCGCACGCCAATCAAGCCGATGTTAGTGCAAATCAAGCCATTTTCAATATCGACTCCGCACTGGCCATAGACCACCAGCAAGGATGGATCCCGGCCATTGGCACTACCCAGCAAGTAGCCAGCCTCACCGCTATTGATCTTCTTATAACGGATGGGACCAATACCCATGACATGGCACAACAGGACTTGGATCGCATCTCTGATTCACTAAACAACTATTACCTCACCACCTATGACTTTTCCCTGTTCTCATCATCCACCCAACAGCAGATCAAAGTGTTCGCATCGAGTTGCCCCCTTGCGGGTAAAACAGACAACCCGCTACCCGGCGATCTGGCCCGATTCATCGATGCTTATCGCACTGGTGCTTCCGTATCCCAGGAACTCGAGAACAAGATGGACGAGATGCTGTTTTTCCTGAACAACCCCGCGACCAGCAAGCAGTTCGTCGATGAAAGCCGTCGATACTTCAACACCGCCGCCTCTCCAATGGTGGTTTCGGCAGTTCAGGCGGGGCAGCAAGCGCAGCTGAATCAAGTCCTAAGCCATATGGATTCGTTCCGCCAGTCCGGCGGAATAGCCTCTTCACGACCAGGCCCGCAAGGCGCGGCGGGACCGGCCGAGGATCAAAAGGGATGGAGCGGCTGGATGAAGGGTTATGGCATTCAGGCCACCAAGGACACCGCTGGCGATTTCACCGGTTACGACGCCAACATCGCCGGCGCGGTGATCGGCGTCGAAAAGGCCTTCGAAAACAGTTTGATCGGGGTGGCCGGCGGGCAGGCGCGCACCGATGTGACAACCGATGAGCCGGGGTCGAGCGATATGGATACCACTTTTGGATCCGTCTATGGTTCCTACGGGACAAAGACATGGTTCATCGACTCCAGTCTCGCCTATGGGCACAACCAGGTCACAGCAAAACGCGGATCGCTGATGCCATCCCAAGCCAAATACGATGCTGACAATGTCTCGGGCTACATTGGAGGCGGACGCCAATATCGAATCAACGGCAAAATGGCCCTCACTCCGGATGTCGGCACACAGATAAGCTACTATCGCCAAGAGGGCTTCACTGAAACAGGGGTTCTCAGCAACAGCTACGACGCCTATGACTACTGGTCGTACCAATCCATTCTTGGTGCCAGCGCATCCATGGTTTTCCCTGCCGGGGATGCGCTCCTGTTGCAACCTGAACTCCGCCTTCATTGGCGTCATGAGTTCAATGCCGATGCCGGGCGTATTTCCTATATAACCGAAGGCACGGGAACTGGTTCCAGCGCAAGCATCCAGTCGCCCGAAGAAGATACGCTTGTAATAGGCGCTGGGCTGGTTGCAACGATCAAGGAGCGTGTGGATATCGATCTGCGCATCGACCAGCAGCTTTCTAAAGACTGGGAATCCACCACCTACAGCGGAAGCCTAAAGGTTCGCTTTTAAACCGGTCATCTCCACCGCGCAGGCAGATGTTAGCCGAAGTAGGCTTTGCCGAGGGCCTGGACCGCCTTCTGGCGATCGGCTTCCTTGACGCCAAACATGATGCTGATTTCGGAGGCGCCTTGGTTTATCATTTCAATGTTCACACCGGCTTCGAACAGGGCGGTGGTGGCGCGGGCGGCCATGCCGACCGTATAGTGCATCCCCTCGCCCACCACCATCAGCAGCGCAAGACCGTGCTCGACCGTCACGGCATCCGGCTTCAATTCGGTGTGGAGGCGTTCAACCACCCGCTGTTCCTTGTGGGCAGGCAGCTCGGCGGATTGCAGAATTACGGAGAGGTTGTCGATCCCCGACGGCGTATGTTCGAAGGAAATGTCTTCGTCTTCCAATATCTGGAGCACCCGTCGGCCAAAACCGACCTCGCGGTTCATCATGTACTTGTCGATGTATATGGCGCAGAACCCGGCCGCGCTGGAGATGCCTACCACCACGCGTTCGGCATAGCTGCGCTTTGGAGCGATCAGCGTGCCGGGCGCCGAAGGGCGGTTGGTGTTCTTGATGCAGATCGGAATATTGGCGCGAACCGCTGGAACGATCGCCTCGTCGTGGAAGACGCCGAACCCGGCATAGGCGAGTTCGCGCATTTCGCGGTAGGTCATCAGTTCGATCGCCGGGGCGCCGGGAACGATGCGCGGATCCATGGCGTAGACGGAATCGACGTCGGTAAAGTTTTCATAGACGTCGGCCTTCACCGCCGCCGCGAGGATCGCGCCGGTAATATCCGACCCACCGCGCGGGAACGTGGCCACTTCGCCGGCCTTGGTGCAGCCAAAGAAACCAGGGAAGACGACGATGTCGGTTTCGTCCTTGAGCGACGCCAGCTTGCCGTACGACTCGGGCAGTACTTCCGCATTGCCAAACTCGTCGCTCAGCAACATGCCGGCCTCGCCGGGATTGATGTATTTGGCCGGGAATCCTTTTTTCGTAAAGGCCTCGGCGATCACCTTGGCGCTGTTGTCTTCGCCAGCGGCTTTCATGGTGTCCATGAATTGCAGATTGTTCGCGCCGCGGGTTTCAATGCGCCCGCGCAGATCGGCCTCGATGGTTTGCACGACCGCTTCGGAAAGTTGCAGGTCGCGTTGGATTTCGGCGTAGCGCGCCACCACGGCCAGCAGCTGCTCTTCATAGTCGCCACCGGCCAGCACCGTGTCCGCCAGCTTGATCAGCAGGTCGGTTACCTTCGTGTCGCCACTCGAACGCTTGCCCGGAGCTGAAACCACCACGATCCGCCGGTCGGCGTCCGCCGTCACGATATCGATAATCTTGGAAACCTGCTCCGCGTTCGCAACAGACGATCCGCCAAACTTAACAACCTTCATCCCAACTCCTTTTCTATTCAAAATCTTCAAGGCGCATGCGGACGGGCTCGCAGCAGGAAACGTCGAGCGCATTGATTGCCGCCATGGCCGCCACAAATTCGGACTCCTTCGCTTTTTGCGTCAGGATCACCACCGGGGCATAGCCGGTCTTGTGGCGCTCCTTCTGGACGACGGAGGCAATGCTGATGTTGTGGTTGCCGAAAATCGTCATGACCTTCGCCATCGAGCCCGGCTTGTCTTCCAGACATAGGCGGACATAGCAACGCTTCTCGATGTTCTCGGCGGAACAGTATGCCAGCTTGTCCTTTTGCAGCATCATGGTGACGCTCACGGGAACACCGCCGCCGTTGAGCTTGTTGGCGGCTGCCTCCATGATGTCGCCGATCACCGCGCTGCCGGTCGGCATGCGCCCGGCACCGCGACCATAGTACATCGTGTCGCCGACGATATCGCCCTTCACGAACACGGCGTTGAACACGTCGTGCACCGAGGCGATCATGTGGTCTTCCGGCACCAGCGCCGGTTCGACCGAAAGTTCCACCGCGCCATTGTTGTCCTTGATGATGGCCAACAGCTTGATGCGGTAGCCCAGCTCGGCGGCGTTGACAATTTCCTGCTCGGACAATCCGCGAATACCCTTGGTCGCGCAGGCGGCCATCGGTACCGGCGCGCCATAGGCCATGGAAGCCAGCACCACCGCCTTGTGCGCGGTGTCGATACCGTCGATGTCGAGATCCGGCGGCGTTTCGGCATAGCCGAGCGCTTGGGCATCCGCGAGGATTGAATCGAACGGCGCCGCCTCGCGCTCCATGCGCGTCAGGATATAGTTGCAGGTACCGTTCAGGATGCCAAAGATGCTTTCAATGCGGTTGCCGATCAGGCCAGCGCGCTGCGAGCGCAGGATCGGAATACCACCACCGACGGCGGCTTCGTAATAGATGCCGGTGTTGTTTTCGCGGGCCGTTTTATAGATCTCTGCGCCATGGTCGGCCAGCAGCGCCTTGTTGGCGGTGATGACCGGTTTGCCCTTTTTTAGAGCCGTCAGCGTGAACGTGCGCGCAATGGTCGTACCGCCTATCAGCTCTACGATCAAGTCGATGCTTTCGTCGGCAATAACGGACATGGCGTCCGTGGTCAGCACGCCTTCGGGAACCTTGACCCCGCGATCCGTCGTGATATCGAGGTCGGCGATTTTGGCCACCACCGGCATGATGCCCGTGCGTTCGGCCATCAGCGCCCCGTTTTTCTGGATGCCTTCCACGACGCCGGCACCTACCGTGCCGAATCCGAGTATACCGATTCTGATTTCTTTCATAAGCCCGAGTCCTCTTCTGTAAAACGGAAGCGCAACATTAGTTAATTGCCCCCTTGACTCAAGCTTGAAAGCACGACTTCGTCGGCGTCGGCCTCAGTCCACGGCCGGCAGTTTCAGGCCGTCGAAGCCGGACAGGAAGTTGCGAACCGTGGAGGTAATCTGCGCCACGCCACCGATCTGGTCGCTTTCGACGTTGATCGGCATTTGCGGGTCGTGCAGCGATTTGCGCAGCAGCACCCAGCCATTCGGACAGGTCACATGGACACCCTCGTAGTTGTTCGGCGTCAGCGACCAGCCTGCCTGCTGCCCAACAAACTCCTTGAATGCGGCGAGTACCGTATCGGCATAGGCTGCAAAATCGGGAACCAGAATCTGTGGACGGAACTCCAGCGCCTCGACCGGCTCGGGCAGTTCGGCAATCAGCTCGTCGACCGTACCCCGCCCCGTCGCCTTGAGCTGGGCGATCTTGATCAGGATCTTGGCAATCTGGTACGCGCCGTCGTCGAGGAAATAGTTTTCCTTCAGCGCACCGTGGCCGGAGGTTTCCAGCGCCAGCCACGACTCGGTACCGGCTGCGTTCAACCGGATGGCTTCGTTGATCACGTTGCGGTAGCCGCGCTGGAAGCGGTGGTGTACACCGCCCAGCTTTTCTTCGATCCACCACTTCAGGCCGGTCGAAGTGACCGAGTCCGTAACGATGGTGGAGCCGGGATGCTCTTCGAGCACGATGGTCGAGATCAGCGCGATGAACCGGTTCCGGTTGATCGGCGTTCCGTTCTTATCGACCGCGCCCGCGCGATCGACGTCCGTGTCGAAAATAATGCCAAAGTCGGCCCCATTGTTTTTGACCGCCGCAATGATGGCGGCCATCGCGGCCTTGTCTTCCGGATTCGGAATATGGTTCGGGAACGATCCGTCCGGCTCTAGGAACTGGCTGCCGGTGGTGTCCGCTCCCAGCGGATTCAGAACCTCCTCGACAAAAAACCCGCCCGCGCCGTTGCCGGCATCGACCACGATCTTCAAGCCTTTCAGCGGCTGTTCCGACTTGGTTCCCGCTCGGATAAGGCTGACGAGATGGGCGGCATAGTCCTCCATCAAATTGATAAAAGGGATGCTTGCCAGTTTTATTTCGGGAACCTCTCCGGCCTCCGTCGCCAAGGTCAGGATGGCTTTGATGTCCTTCTTTTCCAATCCGCCTTCTCGGATAAAAAACTTCATCCCGTTGCGGTTGAACGGCAGGTGGCTCGCCGTCAGCATGATCGAGCCGTCATAGCCGTGGTTTTCAAAAACCGTCGACATGAACATCGCCGGCGTCGAGGAAAGACCGCTGTCAAAGACCGCGCAACCGCCTTGTGCCAACCCTTGGAAAACCGCGGTTTGGATCGACTCGGCCGAGAGGCGCGAGTCGTGGCCCACCGCAATCCGCAGGCCGGTCTTGCCCGTCTTTTTTTCCAACCATTGGGCAAAGGCGAACCCGATGGTACGCGCAATGTCCGCCGTCAGCGTGATCGGTTCGCCCGCAACTCCGTCAAGAGCCACACCGCGCACATCGCTTCCATTCTGCAACTTGAAATATTTATCCATCAATCAGTGTCCCTTCCCGTAGCTTGAAGCTCCAGCTTCGAGCCCTGCACGAAAGGACGGAGCAGGAGCTCCATCCTACGCCAGCAGCGCCTTCGCTTTTTCGTAGACGTTTTCGGTGGTGAAACCGAATTCCTTCAGCAGCACCGTGTACGGGGCGGAAGCACCGAAATCGTCCTTGGTGACCATGGTGCCGCAACGGCCGACATAGCGCTCCCAGCCAAAGCTGGTGCCGGCTTCAACGACGATGCGCTTGGTGCACGCGTTCGGCAGGACGGATTCCTGATAGGCCGCGTCCTGCTTCTCGAACAGTTCCCACGAGGGCATGCTGACGACGCGTACGTTCTTGCCTTCTTCGCCAAGCTTCTGCGCGGCGGCGAGGGTGATCTCCACTTCCGATCCGGTGGCGAGCATCAGCAGATCCGGCGTTCCGGTGCCGCTCTGCCAAAGGGTATAGGCCCCCTTCTTGACATTGTCGGCGGACGGGAATACCGCGCGGTCGATGGTCGTCAGGTTTTGGCGGGTAAGCAACAGGGCGGTCGGGCCGCTCTTGTTTTCGAGCGCAGCCTGCCAAGCAACCAGCGTTTCGTTGGCGTCGGACGGACGGATGACGGTCATGTTGTGGATCATGCGCAGGCTGGCGCATGTTTCGATCGGCTGGTGGGTCGGGCCGTCTTCGCCAACGCAGAAGCTGTCGTGCGTGAAGACGTAGATGACCGGCAGGCCCATCAGCGCGGCGAGGCGCGCGGCGGGGCGGACATAGTCGGCGAACACGAGGAAGGTTCCGCCAAAGATGCGGAAGCCGCCGTGCAGCTGCACGCCGTTCATGACGGCGGCCATGCCGAGCTCGCGGACGCCGTAGTGGAAGTTGCGCCCTTCAAAGGCGTTCTTGCCGATGTCGCCGAGGCCCTTCATGTAGGTGTTGTTGCTCGGCGCGAGGTCGGCGGAACCGCCGACGAGGTACGGGATTTCCTTGGCGAGCGATTGGATGACCTGCCCGGAGGACGAACGCGTTGCGAGCGAAGAACCGGCTGCGAAGACCGGGAGCTTGCCGGCGAGGTCGGGCAGTTCGCCCTTCTGTGCGGCGGTCCAATCCTTGGCAAGCTGCGCGTTGGCAGCGCTCCAAGCGGCGAAGGTGGTGTTCCATCCGGCTTCGGCTTTTTTAAGTTCGGCGAGGCGGGCGGCGAAGATATCGCGTACTTCCTGCGGCACAAAGAACTTCTCTTCGGAGATGCCGAGGTTCTTTTTCGTGAGCAGGACTTCGGCTTCGCCGAGCGGCGCGCCGTGGCAGTCGTGCGAGCCTTCCTTGTTCGGCGAACCAAAGCCGATCTTGGTGTTGCAGATGATGACGGAGGGCTTTTCGGTTTCGGCCTGGGCGGCTTCGATGGCGGCGGCGATCGCGGCGGTGTTGTGGCCGTCGATCTCCTGCACCTGCCAACCGTAGGCTTCCATGCGCTTCTGGACGTCGTCGGTGTAGGTGATATGCGTGTCGCCTTCGATGGAGATGAAGTTTTGGTCGTAGAAAACGATCATTTTGCCGAGGCCGTGGTTGCCGGCGAACGAGAAGACCTCGTGCGAAACGCCTTCCTCAAACTCGCCTTCGGAGGCGATGACGTAGGTGTAGTGGTCGACGATCTTCTGCGCAGCGGTGTTGTAGCGGACGGCGAGCATTTGTTCGGCGATGGCCATGCCGACAGCGTTGCCGCAACCCTGGCCGAGCGGGCCGGTGGTGGTTTCGACGCCGACGGTGTGGCCGAATTCCGGATGGCCGGCGGTCTTGCTGCCCCATTGGCGGAATTTCTTCAGCTCTTCGAGCGGCAGGTTGTAGCCGGAGAGATGGAGCAGGCTGTAGATGAGCATCGAGCCATGTCCGCAGGAAAGAATGAAGCGGTCGCGGTCGGCCCATTGCGGGTTTTCCGGGTTGTGCTTGAGGTACTGCGTCCAGAGCACGGCGGCGACATCGGCCATGCCCATCGGCATGCCGGGGTGGCCGGAGTTGGCGGCTTGCACGCCGTCCATCGAGAGTCCGCGAATCGTGTTTGCTACTAGTTTGAGATCCATTTTTTCAATCCTTGTTTAGTTTGATTACTTGCTTGTTAAAGTACGCCATTTACCGAGGGCCACCTGCCAGTCCGCCGAGTTTTGCGGCTCGTAGACCTCGGTTTCGTTGGCAAACGAATTGCGGATGATTTCGCGGCCTTCGTCCAATGATTGGATGTCGCCCATCGCCAGCATCTGCACCACCAGGTTGCCCACCGCCGTGGCCTCGACCGGCCCCGTGACCACCTTTCGTCCCGTGGCATCCGCCGCGAACTGGTTGAGGGTCTTGTTCTTGCATCCGCCCCCCACGATCCGCAACACGTCGAGCTTCCTGCCACTTAACGTTTCAAGGTTCTTATACGTATCGGCGTAGAGCAGCGCAAGGCCTTCGTAGGCCGACCGCAGGATTTGTCCATGCGTCTTGGGCTGGGGCTGCCCCGTACGCTGGCAGTATTCCCGCATGCGGGCGGCCATGTCGCCGGGAGCCAGAAACACCTCGTCGCTCGGGTCGATGAAAAACTCGAACGGCTTGGATAGCAGCGCCATTTCGGCCATTTCGTCCCAGCTGTATTCATGGCCCTGTTCGACCCAAACCCGCCGCAATTCCTGGATGATCCAGAGTCCGGACAGGTTCTTGAGGAAGCGGATGGTATCGCACACGCCAACCTCGTTGGTGAAGTTGGCTTCCAGGGCCGAGTAGTCCATGACCGGACCGGGCAGTTCGGTGCCGAGCAGCGACCAGGTCCCCGAACTCAGGAACGCGCAGTGCTCCCCTTCCGCCACCGGAACCGCGGCAAAGGCGCTGGCGGTATCGTGGCTGCCGACGGCAACGACCGGCAGTCCGCCGGCATCGCCGACCACGGTTCCGGGATCGACCAGCTCGGCGAACAGGTCCGTGCGGATGCCAAGTTTTTCCAATAGATCGTATGCCCAGTCCTTGGTGACGGGATTGTAGAACTGCGAGGTGCTGGCAAACGTCCGCTCGGCCGTCAGCCTGCCCGTCAGCCAATAGTTGAGCAGGTCGGGAACAAACAGCAGCTTGTCGGCGGTCTTGTACTGGATGGAGTTTTCCAGCGAAAGCGCCATCAGCTGATAGAGCGAATTCAGCTCCATGAACTGGATGCCGCTTTGGGAAAACACCTCTTCCTTCGGCACGCGCTCGAACACCTTTTCAAACATGCCGACCGTGCGGCTGTCGCGGTAGTTGACCGGATTGCCCAGCAGCGATCCGTCGGCATCGAGCAAGCCGAAGTCGACGCCCCAGGTATCGACACCCATCGAAACGAGCCCGTCACCGAACTCCTTCTTCGCGAGCGCAATGCCCTCCTGGATGTTGCGGAACAGATGGACGAAGTCCCAAAACAACCGGCCGTTGATTTCGGTCGGCCCGTTCCAGAACCGGTTCATCTCCTTGAGCGTCAGTACACCCTTGTCCAGCGTTCCGACAATCGTCCGTCCGCTGGACGCCCCCAAGTCCACTGCCAGATAATGCTTTGCCATATCCCCACCCCTGTTGATCTTTTTTCTACAATGCCGGCGCGTTGGCCAGCAGGAAGCGCTCGGCTTCCGGACTCCACAGGCCGTTGTGCTTTTCGACGATTTTGGCCAGCCCTTGGTAGAGTTCGCCTTCATGGTTCTTCAGATCATTGAGCGCAACCAACGGCATGCTGACGCTGTTGTAGACCAGCTTTTTGCCGCCCGGAATCTTCGGCAGGTTAAGCGTGGTTTCGATGACCGCATCAAGCCCGCCCACGTGCGTGATCATGGTGGACGGATTTAACTTTCCGGCTTCCATCATCTTGAGCGATTCAACCATGTCGTCCGTATTCCCGCCGCTGGTTCCGACGACGTGCGTGGCGGCATAGTGGACGTTGTAGAAGTTGAACAATGCCGAAAACTCGGGATTGGTCGGACCGGCAAAAAAGTTCAAGCAACCATCGAAGCCGAGAATCTTATCGGCCTGTTCCAGCACCGGCGCCACCGGGGCATACACGAACACGTCGTCAAAGCCGCCGCCCTTCGGTGTCAGGGATTTCAGGTAGTCAATGCCTTTGCCTTCTTCGGATGTGTTGACATAAACCAGCTTGACCCCGTTGGCCTTGGCTTCCTCGACGGTGTAGATCGAAGCCGCGCGCTCCAAGCGGGCGGTGTCGATATCGGTCACGACCAACAGGCCGGGCTTGCGGTCGCAGTGGATCGCATAATCGATGGCACCAAGCCCCATCGGACCAACGCCCGCGAGCAACGCCATGGAACCGCCTTCAACAATGCCCATCTCGTGAACATAGCTGCCGGGCGTCGTATGGTAGTTCGCATGGAAACCGCCAACGATGCACGATACAGGCTCGGCCAGCGAACCGTGGTAGTAGGCTTCGCCGTTGAACGGTAGCAGGCAATTATTCGTCATGACCTCTTCTGGAATAATGATGGTCTGCGCATCGCCGCCAATATACTGATACGAGTATCCCGGAGCAGACAGAACACCGACCGGGCCGTTTTCATCTACCAATGCCGGCTGAATCGAAAAACGGTCGCCCGCTTTAAACTGATCCGCCCACTTTGCGCCCACTTCCAGGATTTCACCGCAAAACTCATGCCCGATAATAATCGGATTTTCGGCCACATCATTCGGAATACGTTTATGCTTGGTGCCCTGCGTCGCCGCTTTATAGGACGACATGCAGATGGAATCCGACACGATCCTCGCGAGAATTTCCGTTTCCTGAATGGCCGGAAGTTCGAACTCCTCCAACCGCAAATCACTTGCGCCGTACAATCTAACTGCTTTTGTTTTCATCGAATTTCTCCTTAGTTTAACATCACTTGGCCACCGGTAACCGGGATGGCTTGGCCGGTTTCATATTTCTGTTCGACCGAATAAAGGATCGCCTTCGTCACATCCTCGCCATCGCACCCGCGTTTCATCGGAACCTGCGCTTCGTAATGGCGCTTCACGTCTTCAACGGTTTTCGCGCCGGGCACCTTGCCCGTCTTCAGGTACTGCACAAACAACCCGCGTTCAGGATCGGACCACAGCGGCCCGTCGAAAAAGTTTCCGGGACACACGGTGTTGACCTTGGTGTTGTCGGCGACCAACTCCTTGGCGAAGCTTTGCACCAAACCAACGGAACCAAACTTGGAACCGGCATACGCGCCGTTCTTATTGGATCCTTCCAGCGCCGATTTGGAGCTGATGGTGACAATGTCGGTAAAGTAGTTTCCGCGCGGCTTGTTCATCAGCTCCATGACCGGAGCGACATGCTTCGTGCAGAGGAAGAAGCCGACATAGTTGACGTCGGTGACGAACTCGAAATCCTTGAGCGTCATTTCCTTCACGCTGCCGGCTTTGAGCACGCCCGCGTTGCTGACAAACAGGTCGATGCCGCCAACGGTCTTAACGACTTCTTCGACCATCTTCTGCACCGATGCTTCGTCGGTCACGTTGACGGAAACGCCAAACGCCACGGTACGGCCTGCCTGCGCGTTCACCTCCGCAGCCAGCTTCTTGGCCCCGTCCACGTTCATGTCGGCGATAAAGACAATGGCACCGTTCTTGATCAACTCGCGGACAATGCCTTCGCCAAAGCCCTGCGCTCCGCCAGTCACCACGCAAACCTTGTTGTTCACAACGGCGGCACGACCGGTGGCTTTCGGAGCATTCGACGTTCCGTTCACCGCGTCGTCATAGTCCTCGCCGAGCAGGAACCCGCCTACGCCTTCGACGATAACGGAGTGCATGCCCTTCTCAAACTTTTCGGCCAGCTCGTCGGCGGAACAGGTGAGTTCGGCATAGTCGATTTTCGCCTTGGAGACGACGATGTCCCCCTTTTCCCCGCCGAACGACAGGCCTCTTAACAATGGTGCAATCTCTAGTGCTTTCATATCAATTCAATCGCCTTTTCAGGTTGGGTATGGTCGATCCGTTTTCCAATGCCGGCATATTTCTCGACGCGTTCCTCCACGGACAGGTTGGCCAGCGGGTTTTCCGGGCTGAACAATGCCAGCTTCGGATCGGCCGCCGCCAGCTTTTCGTGCGCGATCAACGCCCACGCCGCATCGGCCAGATGCAGGAAGTCCGGCTCCAGCAAGATCGGACAGTTGAAACCCTGTCGCGAACTGTTGATGTCCACGCCGCTGATTTCCATCAGTCCGTTTGCCTGGCAAAGCTTTTGCAGGCGGCGCAACTGTTCGCGCGTGTTGCGCGGCGGCATATAGGTGATGGCCTTGGAACCGATTGCCGCCAGCTCCGGAACCAGTGCATCCAAAAAGTCGTCCTCCAACTTTTCGGCTTTCTTG
>JAIPJC010000032.1 GCA_021734345.1 Kiritimatiellales bacterium
GAGGGGCTGCTGATTGACCAGCAACTTGATCCGCCCAATGATTTCGTCAGTGAATTCACGTCCATCTATTTTTTTCATGCCGGGACGATGGCAGAAAAAAAGCGCTGTGTCCCGCTAAATATGTGGGAACTGTTCAGGCTTCTGGCCGGGGGTGGAATTGATTATTTCGATTTCCGCGCGGTATCGGGTAGCGCCGGAGGATGGGGCAACCTCGTTTTCGAGTTCCAGTTGGCGCCGGGCGTAGTGGCCATCCAGCCTGCAAATATTTTTTCCAGCGGCTGCGTTTTGCAGCGCGGGCAAACCGTTCCGGTGTGGGGAATCTGCACCCCCGAAGATACCATCACGTTGGCCATCGATGGCCAATCCAAGGTTGCGGTTGCGGATGAGAATGGACATTGGCGGATTGAGCTTGATCCGGAAGTCGCCGGAGGCCCTTTCACGATGTCGATCTCGGGTAGCAATAGTCTGGCGGCCGTCTTGGCCAATGTCTATTTCGGGGATGTTTGGATACTGGCCGGCCAGTCCAATATGTTCCAGCCCCTAGGCAGCCAAGTCGCCAATTTTCCAGATGACTACCCCGCCGTGCCGGACGCGAGCGACGATTTCGACGATGTCCGTTTCGCCATTGTCGATACCGTTTCCGCCAGCAACGCCCCCGCGGACGATGTCGTGATGGCTCAGCCGTGGGGCCGCTGGCAGGCAGACCAGCTTGCCGACATGTCTGCCGTCGGATATTTTTTTACCCGTTTTCTCAACGAAAAACTGGATGCCAACGGGATGGGTAATGTCCCGCTCGGGGTTATTAAAGTATGCAAAGGTGGGACTTCGATCGAAGAGTGGATCTCGGCGGAAGAGCTGGATGCCGTAAAGACCGAAGATGGATCCATGATTATCACGGCGGATGCGAGCGGGTACTACAACGGGATGATCGCTCCCATCCAGGATTATGCCATCAAGGGCGCGCTTTGGTATCAAGGGGAGGGGAACGCTGCGTCCATCGCGCGCATTTCCCAGTATCCACGTCTGAAAGAGGCTCTCGTGGGTTCTTGGCGCACGCAATGGAACAATCCGGACATGCCGTTCTATTATGTGCAGCTCGCCCCCTACTATGGCTTCTCGCCGATTCCAAGCGATGAGTTATGGGCATGGATGCGCGAATCGCAAACCGCATGCCTGGCCATAACCAACACGGGAATGGCCTGCATAATCGACGGGGGTTTGCAGGGCAACATCCATCCTCCGTTCAAGGACCGGGCAGGGGAGCGTTTGGCGCGAATGGCTCTTTCTGATACCTATGGCATTTCCACCGTTTCCCGCGGGCCGATCCTGGCGGATTGCCAGTTCAGCGGCGCGGAGGCGGTCATAACCTTGGATCATGTTGCGGGAGGGCTGCGGACGCAGGCCGTGGACTCGCAGCCCGATGCCGAGGAAATCGCGGCGGGGTTCCCTGCGGTGTCGGTTTCTTCCAACGAGCTGGCCGGGTTCGCCCTGTGCGGCAGCGATCAAATCTTCTACTGGGCAACCGCTGCGGAAATCATTGGCTCCAACCAGGTGCGCGTCTCATCGACGGATGTGCCGGAACCCGTCGCCGTCCGCTATGCATGGCAGAACTATCCGCGCTGCAATCTCTTCAGTAGCGAGGGGCTTCCTGCTGAGCCGTTCCGCACGGATGCCTACGGTTATCTGACGTCGTCGGGCGCGATGCACACGGTGCCGACTTCCACGGTCGTCTACCGGGACGATTTCAGCGGGACGGCCGGCCCGGCTTCGGGAACCGTTCCAGAGGTGTCCTTGGCCGGCTTCCAGGATATCTCGGTTATTTCGGGGCTGGATGGTGCCGGGCATTTGGAGTCGACCGATCCATCCAATCCGGGGGCGAACTACCGCTTCCAGATCGCCAACGACCCGTTAACCGCCGATTCGTCGATCGGGGAGATAAAATACACGGTGGTGATGCGCACTCCGACCAACGACTGGGTGATGGTCGGCTTCCATGAATTCAGCACCAACGGCCTTCTGACCACCGCAGCCAATACCGGACCGGTTGTGCAGTTCAGTAGCGCAGGGTTGGTTATCCTCCGCGGGGGCACGTACCCGGCGGGGAATAATTCCGCAGCGTTCCGGAACAACTATACCAACGCCGAAGTGATTACCGCCGAGATGACCTACCACGTCGGCAACCAGACGATGGATCTGGCCATCAATGGATCGACCGTGACCAACGGCTTTGCCCTTGGACATGAATTCCCCATTGGAACGCCTTCCGACCCCGTCGTCCATTGGGCGCAAATACAGCTGCGGTTTCAGCCGACAACAGCGAATGGCGGTGCCTACATCGACAGCTTCCAGATCGAAACGAGCCCTACCGGGCTTGGTACCACGGTCTATCAGGATGACTTCAGCGGGGAGGTTGGCATTGCCACGACAACGGTTCCGGAGATTTCCCCGGTTGGTTTCGAGCAGAAATATTTTACGACCGGCCTGGATGGAAGCGGCCACCTGGAGTCGACCGATCCCGGCCAGCCGACAGCGGGATACCGGGTCAAGCTGGGCGCGGATCCGTTGACCGCCGATTCCTCCATTGCGGCTATACAGTTGACCATCCAACTGCGCGTCCCAACCAACGATTGGGTGATGGTCGGGTTCCAGGAGGCGGACATAAACGGTCTGCTGGCCGAAGACCGGAATGCCGGGCCGATCATCCAGTTCAATCCAAGTTCGATACAGCTTCGCGGCGGTACCTGGGGCGGCGGGAATATTTCCGCAACGCTCCTGAACCGTTATGTTCCTGGCCAGGTTGTGACTGCGGAAATGACCTACCACCTGAAAAGCCGGACGATGGATTTGTCCATTAATGGATTGGTTGTGATAGAGGGCTTCGCCTTGGATCATGAGTATCCTGTCGGCACAAGTTCCGATCCGGTTGTGTACTGGCTCAACACCCAACTGCGGCTCCAACCTGCGGCGGCGGATGGTGGCGCCTATATCGACAGCTTCCAGGTAAGGACCTTCGCCGCCGAGGTGCCGGGCTCTGGCTATGCCGTCTGGGCAACCGGTTGGGGGGCGGTCGACATCGGTTCCGGAACCAACGACTACGACGGCGACGGCCTGCTCAACGTCTACGAGTATGGATTGGGCGGCGACCCGACCAGTGCCGTTGATCAAGGAATGTCACCGGTCTTCGGAGTCGGGAACGTCGGCGGAACCAACTACTTCGGCTACATCCACCCGCAACTGGCCGATCCGAACAGCGGACTAGCCTACTTCCTTGAGCTCAACACGAACCTTGTCCTCGGAGTCTGGACCAACGCCGGATACGTGGTCACGGGAACGAACGTCACAGGCGGCACGCTGGACTTCGTAACCAACGTTGTCGATACGGGTGATGGCAGGAAGTACATCCGTCTGATTATCGAGTAACGTATTGCCAATCCATTCAATTAGACGGATGCGAACGGCAACTCACCTTCGAGATGCAAGGACTGGAGGGGCAGAGGCCTGCGACCCCCATGTTGCAAACAGAGTAATAAAATGGCTCTTTGAGAGGGTACGTTTCCAGAGTGAGTGAGCTACAAGTTGCTCATATTTACATAAAATATCGAAGATGAGATTGAATCCAGAAACAATGGGTTTAATCGCTGCTAATTAAAGTATCGAAAGGAATAAATCCGCACTATCAAACAAAGGATTTTGAGGATGAGATCAAAAATGTGCATTAAATTATCTTGCTGTAATAATGTGGAGTGGTAGGTTATTCCCTGTTCCGTGGGCATGTGCTCTCGGTTGGTGTGATGAGGCGGGGTGCTAACCCCATAAACAAGAGAGGTAACAGGTATGAATGCAAAAAAAACCGGGGTTGTCTTGCTGGCAACCGTCATGACAGCAATCGCCGCGCAGGCAGCACTGTTCACGCAGGATTTTTCGAGTTCGACCAACGCGGGCGACTATGTCGATGCGACGACGCCAACCGCGAACCAGTTCACCGTGATCAATGGTGGTGCGACCTCCATCGATGCCGGGCGGCTGAAGCTCGTCAACGCGGCGGGTACGGGCGGCAATGTTCAAAGATGGGTCGACATGGCGGGAACCCCGGTCGGAGCCATGTCTTTCTCGTATGATTTGGATCTCACCTTCTCGGAAAGCAACAACGTGCGTCTGTTCACCGGAACCATCGGGCAGCCGAATGCCGGCAACCACTGGATGGCCTGGGGCGTCGATGCCACGGGAACGGACAACGAGTGGAAGGTGTCGGGGACTAGCGACGTGTTTACCGGGCCGCAGACCATGACGTTTTTCCTGAACGACTCGGGTGTGGCGATCAACTACACGGATCCGGCGGCGGGTACGCAGTTGCTGGCGACCAACTCCTACGACGTTTGGGTGGGAACCACGTTGGTGGCGGATGGCAAGACCGATGCGTTCGTCCAGACCGAAAAAAATCTCACGGCCTTCAATTTCGGCATCCAGAATGCCTCCGCATGCACCTATTATTTCGACAACATCGAGGTTTTGGAGATACCGGCCGATCCGGTGCTCATCGTATACCAGGATGATTTCAGTGGGGCGGCGACGAATCTCGCCAAGACCACCGTTCCAGAAATCAATCTGCCGGGATTTTCGGCAGCCTCAGCCTCGACTGGGCTGGATGGCAGCGGCCGTTTAGAGGCAACGACCGTCACGGCGAATGCAAACTACCGGTTCCGGATTGATACGGATCCGTTGACGGCCGACACATCCATTACGGAGATCAAGTATACCGCCGTGATGCGCACGCCGCCGACCGCTACCACCGAATGGGTGATGATTGGTTTCCAGCAAATCAATATAAATGGACTGTTGACCACCTCTGCCAATGCTGGGCCCATGGTGCAGTTCAATCCGAATGGAACGGTGATCCTTCGCGGCGGCACCTACAGTGGCACGACCAACGGGAATATTTCAGCAGCGATGCCGGGTGGTTTTTCCGGTGGCGATGTGATCACCGCCGAGATGACCTACCATGTCGACGCAGGAACGATGGATCTCGCTATCAATGGATCGACCGTCACCAACGGGTTTGCCCTCGAACATGAGTTTCCTGTTGGAACGCTCTCCGATCCGGTCGTGTGGTGGACGCAAATTCAGTTGCGCAACCAACAGACGGCGGCGAATGGCGGTGCATACATCGACAGCTTCCAGATCGAGACGACCACCCCCCTCCCGGTGCCGGTACTCGGCTATGCCGGCTGGGCAGCGGGTTGGGGGGTAGACCTCAGCAATCCAAATGGCGACTTCGACAACGATGGCCTACTCAACATCTACGAATACGGTCTGGGCGGCAACCCGACCAACGTCCTCGACCAGGGAACCTCCCCGGTCTTCGGCACCGTGGATGTCGGCGGCACCAACTACTTCGGCTATGTCTATCCACAGCTGTCCGATCCCAACAGTGGCTTGAGCTACTCGCTTGCGATCACCACCGATCTCGTATTTCCGAATTGGGTGACCAACTCCGGCTATCTGGTGTACGGAACCAACGTCACGGGCAATGCCCTCGACGAGGTCACCAATATCACCACGACCGTGGAAAACCAGAAGTTCATCCGCCTGATTATCGAATAGCACTGCAGGATTCCCACACCGGCCGGATGCACATGCGTCCGGCGGTTTGCGGCGGAAGCGGGACGGTTTTCGTCCCGATTTTTATTTTAGACAGTCCAAGACGCTCTCGTCTGCACGTCGTTTTGGTGCGGGTTTCGCTCAATGAAGGGCATGTAGCAAAGGAACTTCTTCATGAAACGAAGGCATTTTATACAAGTGGCAGGCGGAGCGGTTTCCTTCGCTGCATTCGGGGGTTCCCGGTTTTCCGGAACGGGGAAGCCATGCAACGTGCTGATCGTTCACACCGACGAGCACAACTTCCGCACGCTCGGCTGCTACCGCCGCGCGCTGGCACAGAAAGAGGCGCTGATGTGGGGAACTCCGGTCGTTGAGACGCCATACATCGACTCGATTGCCGATCGCGGACTGGTGGCCGATGCGTTCTACTGCGCCAGCCCCATCTGTGGTCCATCGCGCGCCTCCTTTATTTCCGGGCTCTATCCGATGGATACCGGCGTCATCGAAAACGATGTACGGATCCATCAGGACATCGAGACCTTTGCCACCGCTCTGGAGCGGGCCGGTTACGTGACCGGCTATGTCGGCAAGTGGCATCTCGACGGCCTTCAGGATGAGATCATCAAAAACATGGCTGAAAAATCCGGCAAACCCGCCAAAAACATGTATGCCGCGCCCGAATTCTACAACGGCTGGGTTCCGTCGGAACGCGGCATGGGCTTTGCCGACAACCGCTTCATGTTCGATTGCTGGCATGGGAAAAAAATTGCTTCCAGTCCGGACGGCGGTCATCCGACGATGTTCCCGCCTTCCAACATAGGCGACGAAAAAACCTTTATGACCGACTGGCTGGCGGATCGCACGGCGGAGTTCATCGAACAGCATAAATCCGAACCGTTCTGCTGCATGGTCAGTTTTCCCGATCCGCACGGGCAGGATTTAGTGCGCGAGCCGTACCTCGGCATGTACAAGGGCGCACCGTTCAAGGTGCCGTACACGGGGGATGTCGATCCGGCAACCGCGCCGGCCTGGGGCAAGCCAAAAGAGGATAAGTACGATGATGCGGCCTATTTCGGCATGGTCAAATGCATCGACGACAACGTCGGAAAACTGCTCGGGAAACTCGACAAACTTGGACTGACGGACAGGACCATTGTGATCTTCACCTCCGACCACGGCGATATGCGCGGAGAGCACGGCCGACAGAACAAAGGCGTTCCCTATGAGGCCTCGGCGCGGATTCCGTTTGTCATCGCCGCTCCGGGCCTGATTCCTCCGGGGATACGCACCGATGTCGCTCTCAACACGGTGGACTTTAAGCCGACGTTGCTTGGACTGCTCGGCGTGCCTGCTGAAAAACCGTCGGAAGGGCGCGACGCGTCTGCCGTCCTGCGCGGTGAACCGGTTTCCAAGGATTGGAACAATCTGATTTTCTCGCGCAGTCCCGGTGTCCGTGCGGGTAGCGCATGGCTGATGGCCACCGACGGACGCTACAAGCTGGTGGCCAGCCCGGTCGAGCCGCTCTGGTTGATGGATCTCAGAACCGATCCGGCGGAGCTGGTCAACCGCGCCAAGGATCCGGAACTTTCCCTTGTCCGCTCCCGTATGGCCAAAGCTCTGTTGAATTATGCGGAGCAGTTTAATGACCCGAATCTTCCAATGGGCCGCTTGCGCGGTTCATTGGAAAGTGCAATGGAGTAAAGAGCGACAAATGAAAAAAATGAAACCCTCGCTGATTTTATCCCTGCTTTCGCTTCTACTTCTTTCGTTTTGTCCGGCGGCATCCGGCAAACCGAATATCCTGCTGATCCTCGTGGACGACATGGGCTACGGCGATACCGGCTTCAATGGATGCAAAGACATCCCGACGCCGAACATGGATTCAATTGCCGCCAACGGCGCTCGCTTTACGACCGGCTATGTGACGGCGCCGCAATGCGCGCCGTCGCGCGCGGGGATGCTGTCCGGTATGCGGCAGAACCGCTTCGGCCGAGAAGAGAACGGAAGCATTGATAAGCAAGGACTTCCTTCCAATATCCGGCTGTTCGGCGACTATATGCGCGATGCGGGCTACCGCACCGGTCTGGTCGGCAAGTGGCACGAGGGAACCATGAAGGGGAGCCGCCCGCTGGAGCGCGGGTTCGATAGCTTCTATGGGTTCCTTGTCGGAAGCACCTATTTCCTGCCACCCGAAGGATCGGACACGATCCCGGGGCTGTATGACGGCACGGAAAAAACAACAGCCACCGATTACCTGACTTTCGTGCTGGGCGACCGGGCGATTGATTTTATCCGGCAAAAATCCGACAAGCCGTTTTTCCTTTATCTGGCGTTCAACGCGCCGCACGCGCCGCTGCAGGCGCCAGAGGAATATCTCAAGAAATTTGAACATCTCGCGGTGGACGGGGAACCCGGAATCGTGTGCAAATACACGAAAAAGATGATTGCCCATCCGCGTCAGGTTTATGCCGCGATGGTTTCTGCACTGGATGATGCCATCGGGAAAGTTCTGCAGGCCTTGCGCGACAACGGCCTTGAAGAGGATACGCTAATTTGTTTTTTGAGTGACAACGGCGGGCCGACGGAAGTCACCTCTGCGGACAACGGATCGCTACGCGGCGTGAAGGGCGACTTGCTGGAAGGCGGCGACCGGGTTCCGTTTGCTGTCCAGTGGAAAGGAACCATTCCCGCCGGGCAGACCATCGATACGCCGGTGTTGTCGCTTGATCTTTTGCCGACGGCACTGTCGGCCGCCGGTGCGCCGATTCCAAAACAGCTTGATGGGGTGAATCTGTTGCCGTTGCTGGTTGGCGGGAAAGAGCTTGGTCCGCGAACCCTTTACTGGCGTTTCCCGTTCCCGCCGTTCTGTCCCGTCTGGGCGATCCGGCAGGGCGAATGGAAACTGGTGAAGGAGGCTGAACGCAAGCCGGGCGGAGGGTTTACCCGAACCGGCCGCACCAGCCTTTACCGGATTGACGACGATATTCACGAGGATAACGATCTTTCCGGGCAATACCCGGAAGTATTGAAGAAACTCCAGGAAGAGTACGACGCGTGGGCCGCGAAATTGCCGGAAACGAAATAGTGAAAACAGGAGAAGAAATAAAAATGGAAAAATTAAAGCTGATACTGGCGTCGTTGATCGTGGCGTTTCTATTGTTTCCGATGGGTGGACAATCCGCCGAAGCAGGGAGGCCGAACATTGTTCTGATCCTCGTGGACGACATGGGTTATGGGGATGTCGGGTTCAATGGGTGCAAAGACATTCCGACACCGCATATCGATTCGATTGCGGCGAACGGCGTGCGGTTTTCCGACGGACACGTTACGGCGCCGCAGTGCGCGCCGTCGCGGGCAGGCATGCTTTCCGGAATGTCGCAAAGCCGGTTTGGCCGCGAAGAAAACAACATTATCGATAAGCAGGGGATTCCTTCGACCGTAAAACAGTTCGGCGACTACATGCGCGAAGCGGGATACCGTACCGGCATGGTTGGCAAGTGGCACCAGGGTACCATGGCGGGTCACCATCCGCTTGACCGGGGGTTCGATTGGTTCTACGGATTCCTGCCCGGCAGCAGTCATTTTTTCCCGCTCGGCAAAGCGGATTCGATCCCCAATATTCTAGAAAACCGGGAGCCCCAGAAGGTGACGGAATATCTGACGTTCGCTTTTGGCGACCAAGCCATCAAATTTATGCAGCAGAAATCGGACAAGCCGTTTTTCCTCTATCTGGCCTTCAACGCGCCGCACGCGCCACTCGAAGCTCCGCAGGAATACCTTGACCGTTTCGAACACCTTACACGAGTCCCCGATACGATCAATTATGTCGCAAGACAGACGATGAAATTTCCACGGCAGACCTATGCCGCCATGGTTTCCGCGCTGGACGATACCATTGGAAAGATCCTTCAAGCCTTGCGCGACAAGGGTCTCGAAGACAATACGCTGGTCTATTTCCTGAGCGACAATGGCGGACCGACCGTCGTCACGTCCGCGAATAACGGACCGTTGCGCGGCGAGAAAGGGGATCTGCTTGAAGGAGGCGCACGCGTGCCTTTTGCCATGCAGTGGAAAGGAACCATTCCCGGAGGGCAAACCATCGACACGGCGGTCTCGTCCCTTGACCTGCTGCCAACCTCGCTGGCCGCCGCAGGTGCGGATATTCCGGGAAAACTCGATGGGGAGAATATTCTTCCCTTGGTTAAAGATGGCCGCAGGTTGGTTCCCCGCATGCTGTGCTGGCGATTCCCGTATCCTCCTCCGACACCGGTGTGGGCGGTTCGGAGCGGCGATTGGAAGCTGGTGCACGAGGCGATCCGGATTCCGAAGGAGCGGGGCTTTTCATGGGGCGGTGCCCGAACAGGGCTCTATCGTCTTTCGGACGATATCCACGAGGACAACGACCTGTCCGCGCAGTATCCAGAGGTTTTGCAGAAACTCCAGGCGGAATACGATGCATGGGTCGCGACGCTGCCGGAAACAAAGTAACGGGAACCGGAGAAAAAATGAAAGCATGCAAGCAGATGTTGGTGTTGTTGATCGCGGCGGCGATGTTTTGCCCCATGGCTGGACGGTCCGCCGAACCGGAAAGGCCGAACATTGTTTTCATCTTGGCGGACGACCTTGGCTACGGCGATGTCGGCGCGTACGGGTGCAAGGATATTCAAACCCCGAACCTGGACCAGTTGGCGGCAACGGGCGTTCGCCTGACCGATGGCTATGCCTCCGCCCCGTATTGCGGGCCAAGCCGCGCCGGCCTGATGACGGGCCGCTACCAGCAGCGTCATGGCTTCCGGCACAACCCGGCCATCCAGCAGGGCGGGAGTCCGCTCGGATTGGATGCCGGGGAGGAGACGCTGGGCGATGTGATGACGCGCGCCGGATACCGGACGGCTGCATACGGGAAGTGGCACCTGGGCGCATCGGAATGCTTCCATCCCAACAACCGCGGCTTCTACGAGTTCTATGGCTTCCTGGGCGGCGGCCATTGCTATTTCCCGATGCAGTATGCCGACAAGATGAAGGCATGGGCGAACCAGCCGGACCGGCCAGTGACCGACCTGTACATGTATGCGACCCCGCTTCAAATCAACGGGATCGACCTGCCGCCGCAGGAGGGCTACCTGACCGACCTGCTCACCACGCAGGCAATTGCTTTCATGAAGGGATTCCAGCACCGCCCGCTCTTTCTCTACATCGCCTACAACGCGCCGCATGTTCCGCTCGAAGCCCCGCAGGAATATTTGGATAAATACAGCAACATCCAGAACAAGGACCGCCGAACCTACGCGGCGATGGTCGACAACCTCGACTGGAATGTCGGACGCATTCTGGCCGCGCTCGACGAGCTCGGCAAACGGGACAACACGCTGGTTGTTTTTATGAGCGACAACGGCGGCCCTGAAAAAAACGGGGCGGACAACGGTCCCCTGCGTGGGCAGAAAGGGGATACGACCGAAGGCGGGGTTCGTGTTCCGTTCATCTTCAACTGGCCGGGCGGACTGCCGCACGGACGGGAAGTCCATGTGCCAATCTCCTCCCTCGACCTGCTGCCGACCTTTGTTGCGCTGGGCGGCGTGGAGCCCGCCGGCAAGCCGCTCGATGGCGTCAATGTGCTGCCATGGCTGCGCGGCGAAGCCAAAGGGATTCCGCATGAGCAGCTGTTCTGGGATCGCGACGGCAAGTGCGGGATGCGTGCGGGCGACTATAAAGTATTCCGCATGAAAGAAGGCGCACCCTGGACGCTCTGCAATCTGACGGAGGACATCGGTGAACAGAAGGATTTGTCTGCGCAGATGCCGGAAAAAGTAGAGGCCATGTCCGCGGCATATGGCGCGTGGCTCGATCCAATGCCACCGGCGCGGTGGACCGATCCACAGCAGTAGTTATTAAAGGATGCGAAAAATGAAAAAAACATGGATTCAGATAGGGGCGGCATGTCTGCTGGCGGGCGGTGTTTATGCGGCGGAATTGAGCTTCGCGCCGATTTTCAACGACGGCGCGGTGTTGCAGTGCGAGATGCCGGTCAATGTGTGGGGCAAGGCCGATCCGGGTGCGACGGTCACGCTCTCCTTTGCTGGGCAGGAAAAGTCCGCCGTTGCCGATGCTTCCGGCAAATGGATGCTTCAACTCGACCCGATGGCTTCCTCGTCCGAGCCGCGCACGCTGGCTGTCGTTTCTCAAGTTTCAGGTTTCAGGTTTCAAGTTTCCAACGTAGTCGTTGGAGAGGTCTGGTTGGCGACCGGGCAGTCCAACATGGTTGTTCCCTTGCGCAACACGGACGGCGGCGAAGAACGCTTGGCCATGACCTTGCCGGACATCCGCTTTGTCAAGGTTCCGCAGCAAACCGGCCTGCCGGTGGAAAAGGAATTCACCGCCGCCGATCTGACGTGGAAAAACTTTGCCCCGTCGGCAAATCAGGACATTGCCGCTGTGGCCTTCTACTTTGCCGAACAAATTCAAAAGAACACCGGACGCCGGGTCGGTATCATCCAGAGTTCCTACGGCGGAACGCCGTGCGAAGCGTGGACGCCTGCATGGGCACTCGACGCGAAGCCGGAGCTCAAGTATTTGGCGGATGCGATTCGGAAAGGAACCACATCCGGCAAAACCAAGGAACAGTGGTTGGCTGAATCCAAGGCGTTTCACGAATTTTGGCTGGCGCGCAGGGAATGGGCCAAGACAAAAACGGGATCCGCACCCGAAGCTGTGCCGCAACCGGGCCCGGACAATCCGTGGGATTCCAAATCGCCGACCGTCCTTTATGAAAACATGATCACTCCGCTTGTTCCGTACACGGCCCGCGGCGTGGTGTGGTATCAGGGCGAATCCAATAGCGGCAAGCCGGATGAATACCGTGTCCTCTTTCCGACGATGATCGAAGCGTGGCGCAAGGTATGGGATCGTCCGGACTGGCCGTTCTTCTTCGTCCAGCTTTCCGCCTACAACCATCCGTCGCAGGACTGGCCGGGATTACGTGCCGCCCAATCTTTCACCCGCGATACGGTTCCGCATACCGGCATGGCGTTGGCCATCGATCTTGGGGAAAAGGAAAACATCCATCCGCGCGCCAAGCAACCGGTCGGCGAACGGCTGGCACGGTTGGCACTGGATCAGGTCTACGGCCAGAAGATCGTTTCGCGCGGACCGGAATGCAAAAAAATGGAGATCAAGGGATCCCATGTATTCGTTGATTTCCAGCATGTGGAAAAGGGACTGGAAACGAACGACGGAAAGCAGGATGTTCCCGGCTTTGAAGTGGCTGGTGCGGACGGGGTCTTCCATCCGGCGCAGGCGCATATCGCGACAAAGGACACGGTGGAACTGACCTGTCCCGCGGTTGGGCATCCCGTCTCCATCCGCTACGCCTGGCACAACTGGGTTGAGCCGCCGGTCACCTTGCAGAACAGTGCCGGGTTGCCTGCCGAACCGTTTAAAAAGTAGAGTAGGGGAAGTATGCTGTTTTCTCTGACCGCAAAAGCCGTAGCGTCGGTGATCTTGCTGTCCCCGGCAGACAACGGCAGCACCTACATGATCCACCCGCATTTCAGGTGGGTCGAGGATCCTGGTGCAGACCGGTACGAAATCCAAATCGCCACCAATAGTTCTTTCGCGACGCTGCAACAGAGTGACTCCATCCCGGTTCCCCGCTACATACCAAAAGATTGGTTGACGATGGGTAGCGACTACTGGTGGCGGGTGCGCGCGCAATATGCGGGTGGCGGAACCAGCGTCTGGTCGGAATCCCGCAGGCTGACCGTCGATGCCATCTACAACGTATACCGGGTTGCCCCCTCCAACTCATTGGAATCGATCACCAATACGATCGCGGCGGCACAGGCCGATACGCCGTCTCGGCTGATTTTCGATGCCGGATCCTACAACCTCGATCTGCCGGACGGCTCCTACCTGTTCAAACTTTCCAACGTTTCGAACATGTACATCGAAGGCAACCACTGCGAAATTACGATGAACAATCCCAACAGCGGGTTTTCATTCTTCACATCATGCGAAGACATCCTGCTCCGCCGCTTCAAGGTCGACTACGCCACCACGAACGGAATCCCGGTGACGCACACCGCCGGCACGGTGGTTTCGGTGGATGCGTCCACCGCATCGTTTGTTTTCCAACCATTGGAAAACTACTTGCCGCCGGACGATCCGCGCATCCGGGATGCGACGTCCCGGCGCTGGGGCTGTCTGATGGATCCAACAGTTCCGGGGCGGCTCAAAACCGGGGTGAACAACTGGTTCGACATCACGACCAACGTCGTCGCCCTTGGTGGAAACCAGTATCGGCTTGAACTGTCGGCGGCCCAAGCGGGGCGAATTTCCGACTTCGAAGTGGGTGATACCTTTGTGAAAAGCGCGATTTACGGCCGATATGTGATGTACAGCCAGTTTTGCACCGACATCACGTATGAGATGGTCACCAGCTATGCCGGTGCTGCCAACCATTTCATTGGCCACTGGAACAATGGAATACACTTCCTAGGCTGCGCCAGCCGGATCAAGCCGGGGCGACTGGTTTCCAACGGCAACGGTGGATACGTCGGTTCTGGCTACCGCACCGGCTTATGGATCGAGGGATGCCTGACAGAAGGGATGTTCGACGATGCGGTCAACTGCGCCAACAAGCCCCTCAACATCTACGAAAAGACAGCTACCAACGCCTTTGTCGCCTATCAGGTTTATCCGGCACCGCTGCTTGCCGTCGGCGAGCACCTCACTCTCTACAACCCGCAATCCGGCCAGGTGAACGGAACCTTCGGGATTACCAATCTCGAATGGCTGGCTACAGCGAAAAAATGGAAGGTCACGGTCGACGGCGATCTTGGCGAGGTATTCCCTGGCAGTGAAAATTGGAACACCCAGCTTTTCATCGACGAGCGGGCGCATCCCTACGCGTATATCCGCAACAACACTTTCCGCAATTCGCGCCGCTACGGTTGCCTTTTCCGTTCTCACGGCGGGGTGATCGAGGGCAATACCTTTTCCGGGCTTAGCGAGGCGGCCATTCACGGGGAGAACGAATGCTCGTCGTTTGCAGAAGGATTCGAAGACCGTGATGTGCGCATCCTCGGCAACACCATCGAGGATTGCGGCTATAGCTCCCCGTTCTTCAGCCAGGATCACGGTGCCATTGAACTTGGCATCAGTGCGTACGGTACAACCTGCACGCAAACCGTCCATCAAAACATTGAAATTGCGGGCAACGACATCTACGACTGGGATGGCAAAGGCATCGCGGTGGAAAATGCCGGGGATATTCTGATCCATGACAATGTTATCGACAATCTGAACGCAACGACCTTTTATCCGGGCGGGAAAAACTACGGCGTATACTTGAACCACACGGCAAACGCCGTGGTGACCGGCAATAGCTTGCTCGACACGCGCCCAATGGATGCAGCGGTACAGGTCGAAAACAGCACCAACTGCATTGTATTGGATAACCAAACCCTGTAGACGAAAACAGACGGAGAGGAATGAATCATGGGAATGAAACGACGTAACTTTATCGGGACTGCCGGCGTGGCGGGATTGGGTTTGTTGGCAGGATGCAAAACGGGGCCGCAACCCGCCCATCGTCCGAATGTCGTTTATGTTTTCGCGGACCAGTGGCGCGCCTCCGCCACGGGCTATGCCGGCGATCCGAATGTGAAGACGCCGCACCTCGATGCGCTGGCGGCGGAGAGTTTTAATTTCCAGCATGCCGTATCCTGCTGCCCGGTATGCAGTCCGGCGCGCGCGTCGATGATTACCGGACAATATCCGCTGACCCACGGTATTTTTGTCAACGACGTCCATCTTGAACACCGAAGCCCGTCGATCGCCGACTGCTTCGATGCGGCGGGATATCGCACCGGCTACATCGGCAAGTGGCACCTCGATGGGAACGGGCGGAGCGCGTATATTCCCGAAGATCGGAGGCAGGGATTCGAATCATGGCAGGCGTTGGAGTGCACGCACGACTACAACGACTCTCCCTATTACGATAACAACGATCCAGAAATCAAAAAATGGCAAGGCTACGATGCCTTTGACGAGACCACCCGTGCCATCCGCTTTATCGAGGAAAACAAGAAGAACCCGTTCCTGCTGTTCCTTTCGTGGGGGCCGCCGCATGGACCATACCTGACCGCGCCGGAAAAATTCCGGAAGATGTACGATCCGGCCACGATCCAACTCCCGCCTAATATTCCCGATAGCGATGCCGGCTTCATCCCTCCATCCCAGTGGGATGAATATTCCAAAATGGATCTACGGGAACGCACCCGCCAGATCATGGCGGGCTACTACGCGCATTGCAGCGCGCTGGATGAATGCATCGGGTATCTACAGTCGGCGATCCGCAAGGCCGGACTCGAAGAGAATACCATCTTCGTCTTCACCTCCGACCACGGCGACATGCTCGGCTCGCACGGGCTCTGGAAAAAGCAGTGGCCCTACGACGAGTCGGCGCGCGTTCCCTTCCTGCTCAAGTACCCGGCGCTCGACCGCACGGGCTGCGAAGTCGATACGCCCATCAATACGCCCGACACCATGCCGACCCTGCTCGGGTTGTGCGGCATCCCGGTTCCGCCTGCGGTGGAAGGGCGCAACTATTCGACGGCCATGCACAGTGGAGCCTGGCCCGCCGACGAGGCCGCGTTGATTGCCAACTACCAGCCGTTCGGGCAATGGCCGGCGAAACGCGGCGGCAAGGAATGGCGCGGCGTGCGGACGGCGCAGTACACCTATGTGCGTGATCTCAATGGGCCGTGGCTCTTGTTCGACAACGCGGTCGATCCGTACCAGCTGAACAATCTCGTCAACCAGCCGGAACATGCGGATTTGCAGGCGACGCTGGAGGTGCGGCTTGGTCAGAAGCTGAAACAGACCGGCGACTCCTTTTCCGCCGGAATGGACTATATCCGCAAGTGGAGCTACGAAGTCGACGAATCCGGCACCGTTCCGTACAAAAATTAATTCGAGGTGGAAGGGGAGGCATTGACTCGGACGTAATAGAGGCTCCTCTTCATGTTTCCGCAAATTTCCGCACCTATTGTGCGGATTTTTTGCATTTTATCTGGTAGCTGTGGGGGATGAAAAAACCAACACAGCTGGATGTTGCGCAACGGCTAGGCCTTTCCCGGGCATCGGTTAGTCGTGCATTAAGGAATATGGCGGGGCCGAAATCGAGTACGGCGGCGCATATTATCGAGGTCGCCCGCGAAATGGGCTATCGGCTGCCTGCCACGGAAACCTCTAGCTTGCGAAGGGGATCCGTTTCGCCGGACTCTGCCGTGCTGGGGCTTTTGCTTTGCATGCCGGATAACCGAACGCCGAACAGTACGGAAGTGTTGCTGCGGATTCTGCATGGAGCCACGGAAGCGGCTAGAGAACGCAATCAGCTACTCCACGTGGAGTACACCAGCGAGTCGGCAGTCGAACTGATTTCATCGCCAAGCGAAGTTCCCGCAGCGCTGAAACATAAACAGATTTCCGGGGTGTTGGTGGCGGGGATTGTTCCAGAGGTTGCCGTGGCTGCCATCGCGCAGAAGAAACCCTGCGTCCGCATGAACATTCACGACATCAGCATCCAGACGGATCTGGTGGGGCAGGATGACCGCACCGCAGTTGGCGCCCTGGTGACTCGCCTGAAAGAGCTGGGGCATCGCCGGATTGGGTACTGTTGCCAGAATCCGAAGCACTCGTTTGCACTGTCGCGTTTTTCGGGGTACGTCGAGGCGCTGGCACAACATGACCTTCCGTATGACCCAACCTTTTCGATTAATATTTGGGAGCGGGTGGACTCCCGTTTTTTTTCAAAAATCGTTGATGCGGTCGCCGACGGCGTGCGGGCATGGATCTGTTCACACGATGATGTTGGATATGAATTGATGGCCCATTTCCAGCAACAAGGGCTTCGTGTGCCGGAGGATGTCTCGGTCTGCGGATTTGATAATCTCCATCTACATCCGGGGATGGCCGCCATGACAACCATTGACTGGCCGCTTGAGGATATGGCGGCCTCTGGGATCAGCATGCTTTTGCAACGGATCAATGATCCGGCACGGGCTGTAGCTCAATTATTGTTCCGGGGGCAGTTGATTCCCGGCGAGACGGTGGGGCGAGCGAAATCTGCTGTTTAAGCCTGTGACGGGTGTGAAAGGCTTTGTTGATTTCAATGGACGGCTGCCGTCCCGTTGTCTGGTTGTTGCAAACCTCGGCATTGCGGCAGGCATCCAGTGTGATTTGTGCATCCATTCGCCGGATTTCTGGATAGGTCTGGGTTGGTTCAATCGTGTTTCCGCTAAAGACGATTCCGTCGACAGACCGGGCGTAGAGTATGCCCGGATCGAAGGTGCGGAAGATGTTGTTTTCGATGCGGATGTTGCGGTGGAAGCACGCGGCGTTGTTCCACGGGTTGGAGATTTCGGGATCGATTTCGATCACGGCGCGGCCCCAGGGGGCCACGCCGTAGCAGCAGTCGCCGAACACGTTGTTGCGGATGGTCACATCGCGCACCGCCCCTGATTCAAACCAGTAATTGGCGTCGCCGCCGATTTTTATGCCGGCACCGGCGCTGGCGATCCGGTTGTTTTCGATGAGGACCTTGCCGGGCGTGGAAATGAGATAGCCGCGCGCGCGGTTGTTGCAGCTGGTGCATTCGCTGATATGCACGTCGGCGGTCCAGCTGTGATTGTCGATCACATCGCCGGGCCGTAGCGCGTCCGGTAGTTTTTCTGTGAAGACCAGTCGGCTGTACCGTGCGTCGATCGGTTCGATTGCAAGGATGGTTCCGGTTGCATAGGTGAGCAAGTCGTCGTTGTGCGCAAAGCCCATGGTGTCGCCGGGGAAGGCGATCTCGACGCCGCGCTGCTCGGCATGAACGAGTTCCGCGATGACCGATGTTGCATCCCGGCGCTCTTTGATGCGCGTGTTGATGCCATGCACGTTGGCGGGATCGTCCATCTGGTTGGAAAAGAAGGAGTCCTCAATGCGGATCAGGCCGCGGCAGTTGACAAAATGGGCCGCATCCACCGTAACGGAAAAAAGGCGATCGGTGCCGGGTGTCGGGCGTACCGTGAATTGGTTTAGATGAATGTTCTCGGAGAACTGGGCGATGATCCCCATGCCGCCGCAGTGGTTGAGTTCAACCCGTTCGATGAGGACATCGCCGCTCTGTTTGATGTGGATGCCAGGACAGAGGCGCGGATAGTGGCGCAGCAGCAGGATGTTGCCAACGGTTGGACGATGCGGGAAACGGTTGTTGAACCGGATGCGATTTTTGCCGGCAGGCGAAACATGTAGCGGTGGCCGATCCATGTAGCCGAAGTTGTCGCCACTCAAATAGGCGGGGCCGCCGGTTTTGATGTCCACTTCAAAGACCCCTTCATTGAAGGGGTGCGACCACCCTTCGCCGTCGAACAGGATCTGCCCGTCTTCAAAGTGATAGGGATAGGTTTCGCGGTCGATCTCCACCTCCACTCCGTCATCATCCACGGCTGAAATGACCCCTTGCGAATAGAAAGGGCGTTTCCAGTCGATGGAAAAATTCATTAGGGTCACGTGGCTGGAATCCTCGATCACGAACGGCACGATTTCGCCGTGGAAGACCAGGCGCGATCCACCTCCGTCGAAGGTCAGGTTCTTTTTCCCAATGATTGGAAACGCGATGCGTTTGGGGCCGTGGCGGTTGTTGGAGATGAAGTAGTATTTCTCGAACGCTTCGTCCGGATAAAAATGATATTCGCCTTGCGGGAGCCGGATCACGGCGGCGCCGGTACAGCTTTCCAGTGCTTGGAAAATCACGGGAGTCATGTCATCGGATTTTTCCAGGATGATTTCTTTTAGCGTTTCATTGCTCATGGGTTTCCTCTGCCCGATTGGGTTCGTTCCTGGATCGAATGTGATGGATTTTGGGTATTCACGATAGCTCTGTTTTAGTTTCACCTCGGGTTTTACGGGTTGAAGTTTACATAATTTGCAAAAATAGAACATAATAAAAATCACAATAAACCAAAAATACAGGCTATATAATGTGATCAAACAATAGTTTGACAAAATTTGCATAATATGGTTCCTTAATGCCATCGGATCGCCAATCGGTGGTGAGCCGTGTTGTGGAGATGAAGTAAAAGGAGAGAGAATATGAGAATGAGAGTCGGTTTTATTCTAGTAGTCGTCCTGGCTGCAATCGCCGCGCAGGCAGCGCTCTTTACGCAGGATTTTTCTAGTTCGACCAACGCGGGCGACTATGTCAATGCGGCAACGCCGACCGCGAACCAGTTCACTCTGGTCAATGGAGGGACGGCTTCCATCGATGCCGGGCGGCTGAAGATCGTCAATACGGCCGGTGTTGGCGGCAATGTCTCCAGATGGGCGGCGATGGAGGGAAGTCCGGTCGGAGCCATGTCCTTCTCGTACGAGATGGATCTCACTTTTTCGGAAACCAATAAAACGCGCCTGATCACCGGTACAATCGGGGAACCGGCTGTAGGAAGAAACTGGATGGCATGGGGCATCGACGCCACGGGAACAGACAATGAATGGAATGTGAACGGCAGCCCTACCTTGAAGTTCACGGGCGCCCAGACCGTGAAGTTTTTCTTGAACGCTTCGGGCTCGGCTATCAATTATACGGATCCGGCCGCCGGTACGCAGTTGCTGGCCACCAATTCCTACGACATATGGGTTGGCACCACGCTGGTGGCGGACGGTAGAACCGATGGCTATGTGCATCCCGAATACGACCTCACGGCTTTCTCGCTCGGCCTTCAGTCGTTTCCGGCGGTTACTTATCTGTTCGATAACTTCGAGGCTTTGGACATTCCCTACAACCCGGATGTTGTCATCTATCAGGACGACTTCAGCGGGGCCGCCGGCGCTGCCACAACGACCGTGCCGGAAGTTTCTCCGACTGGATTTGTGCAAAAGTATTTTCAGACCGGTCTGGATGGCAACGGACGCTTGGAGTCGGCCAATCCTGCCCAGTCGTCTGCCGGCTACCGGGTCAAGCTGGGTACGGATCCCTTGACGGCAAATACGGCCATTGCGGATATTAAATACACAGTGACGATGCGCACGCCCTCGAACAACTGGGTGATGATCGGTTTCCAAGAGGCGGATGCCAACGGATTCCTGGCGGCGGCCAACAATATTGGACCGGTCGTGCAGTTCAACCCAACATCGGTACAGCTTCGAGGCGGCACCTATGGCGGCGGAACCACTACCACTCCGCTGACAGGCGTTTATTCCAAAGGCGATGTGATCACTGCGGAGATGACCTACCATGTTGCCGACCAGACGATGGATCTGGCCATCAACGGGTCAACCGTCACCAACGGGTGTGCCTTGAACCATGAATTTCCCGTCGGCACGCCATCCGATCCGGTCGTGTATTGGGCGCAAATCCAGTTCTTTTCACAACCATCGGCTGCGAATGGCGGCCCCTATATCGACAGCTTCCAGATCCAGACAACAACACCCGCCCCGGTCGTGGTTCCCGGCTATGCCGGCTGGGCGACCGGCTGGGGAGTGGACATTGGGGCGACCACCAACGACTACGACGGCGACGGCTTCTCCAATATCTATGAATATGGGCTGGGCGGCGACCCGACCAATGCATTGGTTCAAGGCACACCTCCGGTCTTTGGCATAGGGAGCGTCGGAGGAACCAACTACTTCAGCTACATCTACCCGCAGCTGTCCGATACGAACAGTGGATTGAGCTACTCCCTTGCGCTCCGGGGCGATCTCGTGTTCGGCGATTGGGCGACCAACGTTGGCTACGTGGTCACGGGGACGAACGTCACCGGCGGCACGTTGGACTTCGTCACCAACGTCACCGACACGGTCGACGCAAAGAAGTTCGTTCGCCTGATCATCGAATAGTGAGGGTTGGGCGGGATCTGGAATGCAAGGTTGCATTCCAGGTTTGGACGAAGGTTGGTTTCTTTTGGGATTAATGACCGTTCAATTTGTGTTTGCACACGGTCTAGTCAAATAAATGTAGGTTTTTCCGGGTTGTCGACGTATGGCGGTCCGGGTGTGTAAAATTAAGAAATAAGGAGGTCGGGATGAAACGAGTCGCATGGTGTATGTTCGCATTGTTGCTGGTTGGGGGTTCGTTCGCAGATGTGGTTAAAATCTCTAAAGACGCGTATGTCCGGGGTGGTATAAATGCGGATACCAATTACGGGGCCGTTGACCAGCTTTGGGTTAGAGACTCTGCCAGTGCGGATAATAGGTTGAAGACATATTTGGAGATGGACGTCGGTTCGGTTTTAGGTGTAGGCGAGCAGTTCTCAGGAGTCACCGTGGGTCTTAAATCTGTATTAAGTCAAACAAGTGGCACCACATTTTCGCTTTATGGGATTGTGGATAACAGCGATGCCTGGACCGAAACTACGGTTACTTGGAACAATGCGCCGCGCAACAATACAACATCTGGTTCGGCAATGCTTGCTGGCGCCAGCCTGCTGGCCACGTTGAATGTCTCTGCCGGAGCTTTCATAAGCGGGGTTGTTTATACCTTTGCGGATGATCGGATAACGGAGTATCTGAACTGGACGGCAGGAGTTGTTGCCGATCCGTATGGCAACGGGGTGTCGGCAGATACAAAGGCAACATTTGTTATTGTGTCCAGCGCTGCAGAGCAGGTGTTTCGATTTGCCTCCGCTGAGAATATTTCCTATGGCGCGCCCGAACCGATCGTCGAGTATACTGCGGTTATTCCGGAACCGGCGACGCTCGGGCTGGTTGGTCTTGCCACTGCTGCGTTGTTTTGCACCCGTCGCTTAGCGATGTGATCGCAACCCAGCGCAAAAAGCAGGGCTGTTTCTTCCCTGCTTTTTGCTTCTAGTGGCGCTAGGAACCTGAAGGGCAATGCGGAATTTGCCGAATCCCTCCTTGGGGTCTGGATCGATGTCGGGTGCTTGGTTTCGGGAGCCAATGTTGCGGGCGGAACGCTGGATTACGTCGTCAACACGGGAAACAGCCAAAAAACATTCGTCTGATCACCAAATACCCGTGATTATATGGGAAACCTTGGGGGAAAGGATTAGCATAATGGGTAGATTATCAACCTTTGTATTGTTGCTTTCGTTTTGTGCTGTCGTTGCATCTGGCGATGCCCGGCGGCCCAATATTCTGTTCATCGTGACCGACGACCAGGACTTCGCCACCATCGGCGCGTATGGCGGCAACGTGCTTACGCCGAATATCGACCGGCTGGCGAAAGGTGGAATGAAGTGCACGCGCGGTTACTGCACCACCAGCAGCTGCGCTCCGAGCCGGTACGGGATTATGACCGGACGGCTGGCGAGCCGCTGTTCATCGAAAGAATTCAAGGCGGTCAATCCGCCCGGCTCGCAGGCCTATATTACCAATGATGCGATCGAACTGGAACCGGATCGCCCGACGCTTGCGAAAGTGCTGCGCGCCGGCGGCTACCGCACCGGGTTTACCGGAAAATGGCATCTCGGGCCGCATCACAACGCGCCCATCGGCATTAAAAAGATTTCGAAAGTAAAGAAACTTGGTGAGCCGGATGTCGATGCAACCCTGCGCGAAAACCAGCAGGCGATTTCCGCCTATTTCAAAACGCTTGGCTTCGATTATACCGCCAAAGTCTATTGGGACAATGTCGGCGAGTGGGCCGGGCATGTCGAAGGGCTTGATGCGCAGAATCTGGAGTGGACGGTTCAGGGCGCATCTGATTTTCTCGATCAGCAGACTGCCGATCAGCCGTTTTTTTTCTGGTTTGCGCCGCTACAGTTGCACAATCCGTGCGCGGCGGTTCAGCAGTTTGCTCCGCTGGTCGGCAGCGAACGGATCACTCCCGCCGGACTACTGGAACATATTCCGCAGGTGATGCCGCCGCGCGAAACCATTTATACAAGGCTGTCCGCGGCGGGCATCCCCGGCCAAGTATCCCAAGAGCAGGCCTGCATGAACAACGGGACGGACTACTGCCTCTGGCTGGATGACGGGGTCGGAGCTGTTCTCAAAAAACTGGAAGAAAAAGGGCTGGCGGGAAACACGCTGGTGGTTTTTTTCAGCGACAACGCCACCTGGGGGAAGTTCCACACCTATGAGCGCGGATGCAATGTTCCCCTGATCATGCGTTGGCCGGGAAAAATCCAACCGGGCTCCGTATCCGATGCGCTGATTGCCAATGTTGATTTTGCGCCGACCGTACTGGCCGCGGCCGGGATCGAGCCGCCGGAAGATCTCTGCACGGACGGCGTGAATCAGCTTCCGTTGCTGACCGCGGGGGTTCCGGTACGGAAAGACGTTGTGCTGGAATTCGGTTGCACACGTTCCATCTGTGACGGGCAATTAAAGTATATCGCGCTGCGTCCGACGGACGAGGATCGCGTCTTTGAAAAAAAGAACGGACTGGTTGCCGGGCACTGGGGTGCACGGGAAGGGTTGGAGCGATTTAAAGGCCTTTTGGGATGGCGCGAATGGCATGAAAAACATTATCCGGCCTATTACGACGAGGATCAGCTCTACGACCTGTCAAAGGATCCGGACGAACAGCACAACCTTGCCGGAAATCCTGAATACGCGGACACGCTGGCGCGGATGAAAAAAATGCTGTCGGAAAAAACGAAGGGCATGGACCGCCCGTTCGGAGAATTCTAATCCATTGAAAGGGAGATAATGAAAAAAACAGGGTTGCTTGTATTGCTTCTGCCGGTCTTTGCCATGGCCGGGTTAAATGTTGCCCCGAACCTCAACAACGGCGAGGCTGCCGGATCGGCACGGCCCAACATTGTTTTGATTTTGATCGATGATGTGGGCACGGGATGGATCCCCCCCTATGCGGAACGGTTGCGCCCGGAGGATGTGGAGCCGGACGTGCTGCACTTGTATGAACAGGAACGCACGGGTGGGCGGCCGCTGGATGTCCAGAAGCACATCGATGCGGCGAGGACGTGCATGCCGCAACTGGCGGCACTGGCGAAAGAGGGCGCGGTATTTGATCGCTGCTTTGCGACCGCCTCGCTCTGTGGTCCGAGTCGGGCCGGCTTGTTGACCGGTACTTTCCAGCAGCGCTGGGGTGCCTATTGGAACCTGGATGTTTATTATCACGGTGTGCCGACTAACCGGGTGGTTATGGCGGAACCGTTGCACGCGGCGGGCTATCGAACCGGAATGATCGGCAAGTGGCATATTGCCACAAGGGATTTGGCCATTCTTGATCAATACTGGGCCGACCAAGGGAATACGGGGCCGATTCCGGAAGCCGAGGCCAAAGCGTTGGTGAATAATAAAACGGTAAAGTACGACTATGCCTACGAGAGTTCGTCGACCCCGGGACAACACCCGCTCGATCGGGGATTCGACTATTATTTTGGCTACAACAGCCATGACGATACGTATTACAACTCGAAGACGTTGTGGGAAGATCGCCATCGGGTTCCCCAACGCCCCAAAGGGGAACTGCTCACCGATCTGTTTAACGAGAAGTCCTGTGAATTCATCACATCGGCACTGGAAGAAAAGAAACCGTTCTTTCTGTACTATGCCCCGATGACGCTGCATGGCGGCATTCAGCCCCCGCCGCAACATTATTCGGACGCCTTCGATACCGGAGTTCCGTTTTCGAACATCTATGCAGGCCACCTGCTGGCTCTGGACGACGGCATTGAAAAGATTTTCCAGACGCTAAAAAAATACGGGCAGGATACGAACACGCTCTTTATTTTGTCGGCCGACAATGGATGTACGGAGTATGGCGTTCCGCCCTACAACGCGCCGTATCGTGGCGGAAAAGGAACCGGGTGGTTGGGCGGGATGCATGTGCCGTTTGTGGTTTGGCAGCCGGGCGTGGTCAAGCCCGGGATCAACCAGGAAATAACCAGTCTTGCCGATGTTATGCCGACGGTGCTCGAGGCGGCGGGTGCGGAAATTCCGGACGGAATTGATGGGCTTAGTTTGATGCCGTTGTTGCGGGGGGAAACTTTGCACGGACCGCGCACCGAGCTGTATTCTTCGGGCATCCATGCTTCGCATTGGTCCTATTTCTATGAAGGGCAGGGCGAAGTAGTGCAAACGGATGGGCCGCAATGTCCGATGTATGCCTGGAAAATAAAGGACGACAAGCTGTTGCTTTGCATTACGCCTACGTCGCCTGGCATCTATATGTCGTTGCCCAATGGCTTGCCCTCCCGGACGATGTTCTATGATCTTTCGGCCGACCCTCGGCAATTGAACGACATCGGTGGGCAGTATCCCGAACAGGTGAAGGCTTTCGGGAAGGATATCCAGACGTGGTTGGGCGGAATGAAGCCTCCGTTGTTCAGCCAGCAGACGGAGTATCGAACGCTATTGACCGGGCAGGACCAGGCGGTGGTGGGCCGTTCGACAGAGGCCGAAGTCGTTTATCAGGATGATTTCAGCGGAGCGGCGGTTTTGGAGGCGCGGCGGGCTACCGAACCGGAGCGGGCCACCCCAACCTTCATGGATGCGGGTTCGCATGTCGGGTTGGATGGCCAAGGCCATCTGATTGCGACGGCTGCGGAACAAAACGGGAACTATCGTTTCAGGGTGGAGGCCGCTCCTTTGACGGCAAGATCCCTTTCCGCCATCGAATGCACGGCGGTTTTCAAGGTTCCGGCGAACGACTGGATCGGAATCGGGTTTTCACGGCAGAATAGGAATGGCCTATCGGTTCCTGTTGCGGATGCCGGGCCGTGGATAGAGTATGGAGCGGGTGGGGGTGTTGTGATCCATGGTGGGAATGCGTTGGCGGGAAGCTCGACGACCCTTGCGGGCGGCTATGCTCCCGGCGACGTTGTGACGGCGGAAATGACCTATTTCCCCGGGGATCAAACCTTGTCGCTAGCCATCAACGGAAAGATGGTCGCTACGGCGGTTCCGGTTTCGCATGTCAATGAAGAGGGCATCGTGGCCCCGCCTGTGGCGGGATGGGTACAAATCCAGTTTAAGAACCAGCCTGCGGATGGCGCGTATGTGGATAGCCTGCGGATCAAGACCATCCCTTAGCGAAGCGTCTGCGGTTTATGGAATAAGCAGGGACAAGATTAGGAAGAAGAGAACGATATGAAAACGAAACAGTTGATGGCCATCTGTTGGATGGCCGGGATGCTTGCAATGTCCGGAGTTGCCGCATCCATCCAAACCGCAAATATTTTTTCAAGCGGATGTGTTTTGCAACGCGGCCACACCGTCCCGGTGTGGGGAACCTGTACTCCGGGCGATACCGT
>JAIPJC010000033.1 GCA_021734345.1 Kiritimatiellales bacterium
TAAGCGATGGGCTACCTAAACTTTCTTTCCTGTCTGGTACTATTGAGCACCGGGACGACGAGTATGGCGATGATCATGGCAACGCTTGGAATCGCCACCGTTAGTCTCTGTCAGATTTTTGGGACTTTCCCGGTTCGAACGATGAAAGCATCTTGCATATTCCTTCACCCTGAAATATTTTCACCCACCATTAAACTGGAGATTTATCATGAGAGTTCAATCGATTTTCCGGGCCGTTTTTTCGGCATTCCTGCTGGTGTCCCTCTGTCCTGCCGCACCGAAAAACGTAATCCTATTCATCGGCGACGGCATGGGGATTGGCCAACTGACCGCCGCCAAATACGCCAACGGAGGTTTGGAAATGGAGCGCTGCACGGTGGGGGGGCTGGTGACGACCCATTGCAGCAATGACATGGTGACGGACTCCGCCGCGGGAGGAACCGCGCTGTCCACGGGGCATAAGACATCGAAGGGGACGATTGCCCAAACTCCCGATGGCACTCCGCTGGAAACCGTGCTGGAGGTAGCCGAGGATAAAGGTAAATCGACCGGCTTGGTTGTTACCTGTGGCATCACCCACGCCACACCGGCTAGCTTTTCCGCGCATGTTGCCAAACGAAACATGGAACCGCAGATCGCCGAACAAATCGCCGCGAAGGACATTGAAGTGCTATTGGGAGGTGGACGGGCATTCTTCATTCCCCGGTCCGAGAAGGGCAGCAAGCGCAAGGACGACAAGGATCTGCTGGCCGTGCTGAAGGGAAAGATGACGGTCGTCACAAACGAGACGGAGCTCATGAAGGTGGGAACGCCGCAACGCCTGGCTGGATTTTTTGCCGAGGTCGCTATGCCGAAGGTGTCCGAGGGCCGTATCAGCCTTGCTACGATGACCTCGAAGGCGATCGAAGTGCTGGCGCAGAACAAGGCAGGTTTCTTCCTGATGGTCGAAGGTTCGCAGATCGATTGGGGCGGGCATGCGAACGATGCCGGCTATATCGTTTCCGAAATGGCCGACTTCGATAAGGCCGTGGGAGTCGGGCTCGATTTTGCCCAAAAGGGAGGGGATACGCTTGTGGTGGTTACAGCCGACCATGAAACCGGCGGCTTCTCCATCCTTGGGGGATCGGTGGATGCCCGCACGCTTGACCAAACCGCCTTTGCCACCAACCACCATTCCGCGGCGATGGTTCCCTTGCTGGCCTTCGGTCCGGACGCCGAAATTTTTGGTGGCCTGATCGACAATGCAGAGGTTGGGAAACGGCTCATCGAACAGGTTCAGGCCAGCGTCCGGATGGTAGCGCCTTCAGACGCTATGACTGGAAAAATACAATCAGTCCCTTGACGGCGATTAGCGAAATAACCAGTGAAAAGGCGAATGCGATGATCATCGCTCCATTCAAAAGCGGGCCGGCGCGGTGTTCGCCCATCAGGCTGCGCCGGTTGACCAGCACGAAGAAAATTCCGATCACCAGCGGCAGGATAAAGACCTGCGAAACCTGCGTGGCGATCTGCGCGGCAATCGGATTGGCACCCAGCGCCGGGATCGTTAGTCCGAGTACGCAAGCGATGGCGCAGAGAATCCGGAAGAGTTTCGAACCGCTGTCGAATTCCCCTTTGCGATAGTCGCTGACCAGCAGGGGAGCGACCATGCAAATGGGGAAGATGGAGGAGAGTCCGGCGCTCAGCGTCCCCACCAGAAACAGCGCGACGGCATATTTTCCGGCGACGGGTTCCAAGGTCTGGACCATGTCCAGCACGTTGTGGATTTCGAGTCCCCGGCTGAAGAGTGCTCCCGCCGCGCAGGCCATGATGGAGCCGCTGATAATGAACATCAGCAATGCGCCGGTTGCGGCATCGATGGATTGTTTTCGCAGGTCGTCCTTTCCCCAGCCCTTTGCTTTCAGCAAGAGAGGCCGGACCACAAAAGTAGGGGCGGCCATGGTTGTTCCGACGAACGCGGCCACCATCAATGTGGCACCCGGCATGTGGGGAATGCGCGGGATAAATCCCTTTGCCACATCGCTGGCCGAGGGCATCACCACAAACATGGAGACGATGAAAGAGACGCCGAGAAGGGTTACGAAAAAGACGAGTATTTTTTCAAAGAACGAATATCCGCCGTGCCAGAGCAATCCATACATGACCACCATCAGCACCGTGGCGATGCCCAGCACCGGCCAATAGGTGTTTTCTCCGAGTGAGGGAACAAACAGCCGCAGCCCTTCATACATTGCGGTGGAGGAGAGACCCACCAGGCCGGACAAGCAACACCATTGTCCGGTGACTACGCCGATTACCATCAGCAGAGCCAGCCACTTGCCCCCCGGTAGATGCTTCCGGCAGCCATGAACCGCCGTGTCGCCGGTCACCAGCGCAAACCGGCCAGCGGCTTCCATGAGCACCCAGGAAAAGAGGCAGCTCAGCGCCAGCACCCATAGCAGCTGCATCCCGAACTGGCTGCCCGCCTTCGTCATTGCCGTCACGCTGCCGGTTCCCACCGTATAGCCAATCGCGAAGATTCCCGGGCCAACGGACAGTAGCCCCACGCTGATTTTCTTTAACAGGTTGTTCATCTATTTCCTCTCCGAGCCGAATTAGAACAGCAGTATGCCCCACTTGCCGAATTCAACCGTTTCCCCTTCCTTGACTTCCTTCTGGTACACACAGCAGGAATTGGACAGGCTTCTTTTTCCGCCCGGCATCAGGAACAGGGCGAATTCAGGAATGGAGGTTTTCTCAAAACCTTGCTTTTCCAGCGTTCCGGCGACGCTGTCCGAGTTCCGGTCTGGATCGGGTGTGAGAACATAGATCGCTCCGGCGCTTGTGCAAACGGCTTCGGTTTTTTCCATGGCACCGAAAAGGAATCGCTTACCCATCAGGCTTTCCGGAAGTTCATCGGAAAAAGCATACGCCCGGTTGTTGAAAATCGGTTTGCTGGGTTCAACAGAACGCAACTCTCCTGATAACGGTTCCAGCACGGCCTGCGAACCAACCAGAAGCGGAACTCTGTTTTCGTTTTTGCGCGGCGAAGCCGCCGCTGTTGCCGCCTTCTCCGCAGCCTGTATCCGGGGGTTGATTCCGGAGGCCTTATTGATCAGCACTTTCGAACGACCAGCCGGACTGACAAAAGCTTTGGCAAGGATATCCTTCTCCCTGAACGTACTCATCAGGATATTTTTGTCCCGCCCGCGCTCCCAATCGTAGATGGCGTAGATGGTGCCGTCGGGAGACTGGGTTGCATCCGGATAGGAGACGCTGTTGCGTTCATCCAGCAGCAAGCCGCCTTTCCATGTCGCCCCGTCGTCGTCCGAAAGGTAGGCGCTCATTTTTTCCCGGCCGATCCGCTCATCCACGGGACCGTTGCGGATCAAAAGAAGGTTGCCCGACTTCAGTTTCAGTAGCGTAAAACGGGAGGTCGCGTGTTTCTGGTAATCCTTTATCTCGGTCCATGTTTTCCCGCCATCGGTCGAGACCGATTCGCCGATTCCATAATCCGCCGTACGCACTAGCATCCAGAGCGAGCCGTCCTTGCGTTCCACAATCATTTCTTCGTCGCAGTTGCGGCGCGCCTTGGGGATATTGGCCGTGCCGCGCAGTTCCCACGTTTCCCCATGATCGGTCGAAGCCATGACCCGGCAACTGCCGTCGCGGTGCCACATAGCCGATGGCATCAGCCATTCGCCCTGCGATGTGACAATCGGCTTGTTAAGCATTACACCGGAGAAAAGGGGAGCAGGCTTTGTCCAGACCGGATGTTCTGCATCAGGGTTTTCAGTGGTCATGGCCATCGTCACAGAGAGGTTGTCCCCGTTCATCCACCAGAAGAGCCAGAGCTTGCCATTTGGATCGAGCCAGAGGCAGGGATCGGCGGCGCGCTTGGGGCCGTCTCCGTCCGGGTCGATGACGAACTGGATATCACTCCATGTTTTTCCGTCGTCCGCGCTGGTGGCAGCCAGTACATAGTTATACTGGTCTTCCCATACGGTTCCCGCGTACCAGGTTGCCCAGAGTCGCCCGCCGGGCGCGCGTTCTATTCCGGGAATGCCCTGATAGTTCCGGGCGTTGGAGCCGTACTTTTCGCCGGGGCTGTAGATCACCGGAGGATGGACAAACCCGTTCAACAGCGCTTCCGGCCCGGTCGCAGTCGCCGCTTCCGCCCCGGTTTGGATTTCCACCGTATCGATCCGCATCTTTCCGGTCAACTTTGGTATAAAAAACCCGACTGCTTCCAGCTTCACGCCGATCGGCGTCGCCGCCGTGCCGCGAGCCAAGGTGCCGTTCTCTATGAAATCGAGTTTCAGCCAATTGGCGGTGGCGATATGTGCCACCATTTGCTTGTATGCCGAACCTTGGGAAAACGTCTGAACCGAGGCATACCAGACCCCATCCATGCGCACCGCAAGATGAACGGGGTCGGACGCATCACTACTTTGATACCAACTGATTCCAATGTCCTGACCAGCCGACATGCCCACATCGCATTCATCCGTCCACAGCAGTTGCGACCGACCGATGTCTTGATCAAACAAAAAACCGCGGGCCAGCTCGGCGTTGGCAGGTGCGGACTGAACGGGCTCCAGATTCTTTGGGGCTCCCGTATTTCCAGACAAGCGCACCGTCTGAGTCGAAAGCGGAGCGCCATGATCGCCTACATGAACCTGCCAGCCCGTTTCGGCGAAAGGTGCATCGGCCCCGTTGTCGTTGGGGAATATTTCCCGGTAAACCACATCTGCACCGGCTAGGCCGGCCAGGAGGATTGTGGATACTGCCAATGCAATGGTTCTTTTCATCTGTTCCTTTTCTTTTGTTATAAGTTCGTCGCATCGCCCAGATCAACCTCATGCCAAACAGGCTTTCCTCCATGGCCGTGGAGGCGATGCGGCCCGGCTGAGCATACTCATCCTCCGGTTCCGTCTTTTTATTCTACGAGCAGTTTAAAGAACCCTTTTGTATCTGCTATCTGTACGTACTGTGAAAAATTAAATTCCGCCTCGCCATCATCATTCCGCAACAGCACCGGATTCCCGATTCCGACCCAAGAAACCAGATTGGTGGATTTTAAAACCTTATAACTGACGTCTTTTTTTGCCGCCCAGCGACCCGTCAACGATGTATCCATGAGAACAGTTAAACGGTCGGTCGGATCTACAGGACTGGTTCCGATCAGGAACTCTTCCCGGTCCGTCTGCCCATCCTGATCGTAGTCTGCTTCGGGCGTATTGCCCAAGCCACCGGTTCCTGGCGGATAGCTGTTTTCCCATGAATCGGGAATGCCATCGGAATCCGAATCCAGCCCGCAGGTGTCCATTAGGGCGTTGCCAAGATCTCGGCCGATTTGAAGCAGCGAGGACGTTTTGAAATGCCACATGCCTTCAGACAGCCCGGCGGAGGTCAGATAATTGGTTCCTTCCGTTGAAGTCGCCGCCACTTTGGGAATCGTGTCGGCTACCGCCTGCTGGGCATTTCTCACCACCGTCCATTCCGGGTTGGAATCTTGATTCGGAGAAACTTTAGAAAGTGCAAACGTGATGTTCGTACCGAAAGTGGCTCTGACATCGGTAACAAAACTGGTCAAATTGGACTGATATTCAGCGCCGTGCCCCTCTATGGCATCTGATTCTCCCTGCACCCAGCCCATTCCAAGAATTTCCACTTCATGGTAGGGGTATTTATTCCGCAATGCCGCGACACAGCGCCATGCCGTCTCTTGAAATGTCTGGTATAGCGGGCCGTCTGCCGCACGATTAGCGGTGCCGTCCGGATGCCAGTTCGACGGATTCCAGAGCGTGCTGCCTCCAACAGCATATTTAACGACGGCCACTTTTGTGTCGGGAATGTGAATCAGATCCCGAACCGTCCGGGCAAAACTCAATTCCGGGCCAAAACGGCTGATCGGGGCATTGGTCAAGGCCGGATATTCACTGTCGATCGTCGGCGTTTGTTTTACATTGTTATTTGAGTTGCCGGACTGAAGCGGAACCAGCGTGTTTTCAGGAAGCACGCCTACGGTTGCACCGGCACTTTTATACATCATATCCACATCATCCTGCGGAAACTGCAACGGGTCGTTGTTATCCAGCAGATACTGCTGATAGCCCCACCCCAGCGCATTGGATTGTCCGCCGAAAAGAAGCAGGTAAACCTTCCGGTTCAGAAGCGGCGCAATATTCGAATCATATACCGCCAGCCCTTCCCAGTCTGCATACGTTTCGGCACCGCTGATCAGCGTGAACTGATCCGTGTCCGGACTGTATTGATAAATCCCGCCGCCGGTGTCAGCGCTCCGCACAAACAGATAGCGCTCGCCGTCGAACGCTACATCCGTCCAGATATTGGAAGCAAAAGTCTGGTTCGTGCATATTTTCACACAGGTGTTTTCCGGAGCCGTCGGATCGGCAAAAAGATACAGTCCCTCGCCTTTCATGGACGAACTCGCACCGTGATAAATTCCATAATAGACGTTATTGCATCGCTCAATCCCGTGCCACTCCGAATAACTGTAGCTACCACTGATTAACGAGAACAAGGATTCGCTACCGGAATTTTCATACAGCTTCCCGTTATCGCGGTTAACCATGAGATACCTTGATCCATCAAAGCCCATGTGCCGATAGGTCGTCGACAGATCGGTCAACGAACCAATCCGTTCCGCTGTGTCCAGCGGATGAGCCGGATCGGTGAACCTGTAGATTCCTTGCGCCATGTTGGTGCCGCGATACACCCCGACGTACAGCAAGCCCACAGGCGGGCTTGCATTGTTGGTATTGGCAGCAATCACAGCGAGCGAGCCATCAATGAAAATCCGGGAGGTATCCACCGACAATCCTTCAGGCAATCCATCCAGTGAAAACAGTGTGCCATTATCCATCATTGTTCCCCAGTTCTGAAGAACGGTATACGTGTCGCCCGCGCCCACGGTTGTATTGCCGGTAAAGTCGAAAGTAAACTCCGCGCCGGCGGCCAGTGGATTGGCGCCGTTTCCGGTGAGAATGTCATAGGAATCGTCTGCCGCGATCTCCATCACCACCGTGGAGCCGGAGTCAAGTGTCACTGCGTTGTTGAACGTTAGGGTGCCGGGGCCGTTATCGCCCGCTTCCAACGTGGAGCCCGCAAGCAGCGTCGCCGCCTGCACCGCGCCAGTTCCGCCCAAACGTGCCCCGCCAGCCACGGTGATCAAGCCGCTGGCGAGATTTCCGTTGACGACCAGTTTTCCGGCGCTGACCGCCGTGGTGTTCGTGAAGCTGTTTGCCCCGTTGAGGATGAGCGCGCCTGTTCCAATTTTCGTCACCGCGCCGTCACCGCTTATCACTCCATCCAACGTCAGGTCGCGGCTCGTATTCACGGCCTCCAATTTGCTGGTTGTGCCGACAAGGACGATGTCGTTCGCCAACGTTTGACCCGGCGTATACGCATTCAAAACGCCCCCGTTCAGCGTCAGCACGCCCGTGCCCAAGGCGTGGTTGTGTCCGGCGGAGATGACGCCGGCGCTATGGGTTATCGTTCCGGAGAATCCAGCGTTGTTGCCGGTCACAAGCAGGTTTCCGTTGCCGCTCTTCGTCAGGTTTCCCCCGCCGCTCATCACGCCATTCAAGCTCAACACATGGGAAGAAATCACATCCAGACCGGTGGCAATGTTAATGTTGTTTGTCAGCACAGTATTGGCGGTTGTCCCCAACTTGCTGCCATTTGCGGTAAGCGCGCCGATCCCCAACGCGTTGCTATGACCCACAACGAGGGTCTCCCCGCTGGCAATTATTCCGCCTGTGAAGGTGTTGTTCCCAGAGAGGGTTATCGTGCCGGCATTAGCCGTGCTTAGACCGGCGCTCCCGCTGATCACACCAGTCAAGGTCAGATCGCGATTGGTGTTGACGGCTTCCAATGTGCTGCTCGCAGTGACCACCATGTCATTGGCGAGCGTCTGGTCGGTTGAATACGCATTCAACATCCCGCCATTCAAGGTCAACACACCCGTACCCAGTGCATTCGCGTTTCCAACGGAGAGCACCCCGACGCTATGGGTAATCCCTCCGGAAAACCCGGAATTGTCGGCAACAAGAATCAGCGAAGAACCACCTGTTTTTGTTATGTGGCCCGAACCGCTGAGCGCACCATTAATCCAAATAATTTTCCGGGCGTCATAGGTAGCGGCGCTGCTTTGGTTGACGCCCGCGTTAATCACCAAATAGCCAGGATTGGTGCCGACCGATTTGATGCCGCCGGTACCCAGCGTAAGTGTATTGGCCCCGCTGATTGTCCAGTGCCCTGTATTATTCGTTGCCACAAGGCCCTGCCAGGACAGATCTGCTCCCATCGTAGTGGTTAATGCGCCAAGCGCTGAATAGACTGCCGTATCCCCCGAACCAGGCACCACTCCTCCCGTCCAGCTTGTCCCCACATTCAACGCGGTTGCATTGTTCGCTTTGCTGATATTCGCCGCCTGTGCGGCAAAGCACAGACTCATAAGCAATCCGATCTCTAACACCAGTCGTTTCATAATTCTCCCTCTCCACTATCGCTTCTTACAAGCGCTCCGGTTCACATCGAAATCCGCATGGCGGCCGGGCCGCCGGAACAGTTGACGTTGATCGTTGTGGCGCGCAACTCACCGTCCACGACACGATAGAAACGAATGCTCTGTTCCTCGTTGCTCGCAACCGCCACATGGCGGCCATCCGGTGTAAACACAGCCGCCTGCGGAATTCCGGCAACACGAATTGAATCCACCACCACAAATGTCTTTTCCTGCTTCTGTAGCAGCACCACCATGGCGGTGTTCCGATGCGCCGGATTGTCCGGTTTCATGTTGGTGTTTTCCAGACAGTTCACCACCAGCCACCGGCCGTCCGGGCTGATGTCGATCCCTTCGGCGAGAACGCCGACCGGGATCGTATCCACCGGTTCCGCCAAACGGTCGTTGATTTGAAGTACGGTCAGCGTTCCGCCATATACATTGCCGATCACTGCGCTTTGTCCGTCCGGCGCAAACTCCGCGCAATACGGACCGTCGCCGCAGACAACTTCCTGCAGGACGTTCAACTGATCATTGTCCAGTGAACAGAAAAGAACTTTCTCTGCTTTGTTCAACGTAATCAGCACACGTGATCCATCCGGCGAAAATGCAGCGTGCGACACGCTGCTTTCCGGCGATGTAACCGGAAATGTTTTGATCGGCTCAACGTGCCCGTCTTCTGCAAGTGATAAAAGAGAAACGGTTCCGTCCGCGCGATTGGCAACCAACGCCCGTTTGCCGTCGCGACTGATTTCAACACCGGACGGCTGCTTCCCCACGTGAATCTGCTGTATAATTTCAGGAGTTCCGGGCATTAAGCGAACCACACTTAGAACCGTGTCCGGAATCTGTTCGGCCGGATTATCCGGATTCACCTTCATGGCACCGGTTACCAACATGTATTGCTGGTTCGGCGCCACGGCCACGGATACCGGCGGACCGATCAGGCTGGCGGGAACATTTTCGAAACATTGGATGAGCCGGGGCGGAACCGACGAAACATCCATGATCGTCAGCGAACCCATGCCTGGTTTTTCATAAACGTGTTCATCCCCATTCACCTGCGTATAACGTTGATCATTGGCACAAACCATCCAGCGCGGATGATGATCCGGCTTCACGGATCGACATCCCACAAGTGCCGCCGCCACCCCAATCATCCATACTGGATTTTTCATCATCAGATTCCTCCACCAACGCCGGCCCCTGCCGTAAGTGCGGCAGATCCGACGGCATCGGTCGGGCCGGTGTATCCGGGCCCGCCGCCGGCAACATACCCGTTACTGGCTCCCGAATCATCGGGACTGACCCAGAAGGAGTAGAGTTTCCCGCCGGTGAGAAGGAACCGGAATCGAACAATCTGTCCAGCCAGCGCAGAAACATCCCGTCCACCCTTCCAACGGATTATTTGTTTTGTGGAGTCGAGGCGGACGGGTTCACAATTTTCGGCAGTAAACGGGGCAATAACCTTTCCGTCCTCATCCAAAACTTCCGCCCTTAATTCTCCGCCGGGGCAATCTGCATTTACAAAAAGTTGCTTTCCGGTGAACGTCACCGGACGGGTCAGCACAAAGCCGGGAGCCGATCCGGCATCGAGCGAGGCAAACCCGTCGCGCCTCAGAATGGCCACCCCTGTTGCACTGCGGTCGTACATGCTGTTGCCGGAACCGGCTTTGGCGGTATTGCCGCGAAAGCCGATGTAGTAGAACAGCAACTTGTCGCCGCTAATCACGCAGACGTTGCCCAGCGACTGGATGTAACCGCGATCCCAGACATCCTTGCGCTCGGCGGGAATGTGGGCACGTCGATCCGGGCGATCCCAGTGGAACCCGTCGCGGCTGAAAGCAAAATTCAATTCGGTAAGTTTGGGAACTCCTCTCTCCGCACAGACATTATTATCCGGTCCGCGATGAATTTCGAACATGCCGAGCATGAGACTTTCATAGGCGACAGCATCGAGGTTGTAGAGCTGAGCGGCAGCTCCAATATACGGATCGGGTGGATCCATCTTGTCGGTCATGGCCCATACAACTTTATCGGCCTCTGTCCATGCGGCTCCCTTCATAAAATCATCGCACTCATAGTAGTAGCGGGCGCGTCCGCGACCGGGGAATGCAGTTCGCAGGCTATACACCCACTTTTTACGGAACGGATTGTAAAAATGAGTGCTTCGGTCAGCGGTCGATCCGGTCTTTACCTTCCGGTTCCAGTGAATGCCGTCAGATGACGTCAGGCTTGCACCGGGCTGGCTTGTTCCGGGAGGTTGTACATAGAGTGTCCATTTTTCCTGCGGATCGGTCGCATTCCAGTTGGGAACCACGGTCCACGAATCAGGCGTCATGTCCACAGGCGAAACGATATTGCTGCCCGGGCGGATATCCAGTGCCGGACGATCCCAGTGGAGTCCGTCTTTACTGACAGCCATGGCGATCGGACCGAACCAGGATGTTTCATACCAGAGCTTGAAAACCTGTGCGTCCGGATCCCACCAGCAGCCGCCGCTCTTGGGTCCGGCACCGGCATTTCCGTGTCCGTACGGCTTAACGTGTCCTTCAGGTTCGACGAGGCCCAGTTCGATAGGTGTTTCCGGCTTCAAGACCGGATTGCCCGCATACTTTTCCGGCATATGGAAACTGCGCTCCAGATCGGTCCGTTCAATCAGAAAATTATCCACAAAGAGCTGGCGCCCGACATCAATCGGAATGACCGCCGGTGGAAAATCAAGGTAAGGCACCGGCATCGGGCGGGTATCGGCCGGGTCGATATTTCTCGGCGGCCATTCTGCGGGAAGCACAATTCCGTTGTAAAGCCGTTCGCCGGTATTCGCAGCCCACGAAGGAGCCTCTTTTGATTCGTATATTTTGAACCCGACAACCACGGCGTACTTTCCAAATTTGAAAACTTCACCTGCCGCAACCTGCTTTTGGTAAATCCGCACCCGGTCAAACGGTTCCGCACCGAAAAGCTGAAAGGTGAACGGCTTGTCGATTTGAGTGAAGCCCAGATTTTCCAGCGATTGGAACTGCGACGCGGCACGCTTGTCGCCCGGATCGGGCGTCAGTAGCGTCAGCATGCCGGGAGCAGTCACACGAAAGCTGAGCTGTTCAATACTGCCGCGCAGAAACGACTGGCCCCATAGCGATGCCGGAACTTCTTTAACGACAAATTTTCGATCAGTGAAAAGTACCGAGCCTTCGGTCAAACGATCCGTTTCCCGAGCCCCTGAAAACTCAATCGAAGCGCCCTCCGTTTTGCCAGTGATTTTTGGTAACGCAGTCGCTGCGCCGGGGCTTTCTGGAACGGAAGCCCCCAGCACGACAATCCATTTCTTGAAACTGTACTGTTCGCCGGATTTTACGTTTTTCCGGTACACCCTCACCTGGTTGGCTGGGATATCCCCAAAAAGCTGAAAAAGTCCGAGTTCTGTGCTACGGATAAATCCCTCAGCTTCAAGCGCACCGTGCTGCGCGCTGCCATACTGATTCGATTCCGGAGTCAGAACCGTAACCACTCCGTCCCGAACCACACGGAAAGCGGTTCTCTCAATACTGCCCCTGGCAAAAGACGCCCCCTTTAAAAGCGGGGGGCAGTCCTTCAATACAAAATCACGATCCAGAAACAGTTTTACACCGGGATTGAACGTATCAATCTGGGCACTGCCAATGAACTCGATCTCAGCCGGAGACTCCGGAGGAAGCGCACTGCTGACCGAACTCAGTCCGGCCAGCAAAAAAACAAGACCCATTATGCTTTTTTTCATCATCACCGTTCCTTTTAAATCCATCTTTATCGCCTTGCGCTCTTTTTTATTCACCGCAAAGGCGTAAAATACGCAGAGAAACGCAGTGCGAAGATAATAGTCGAAGACTATGGTTCAAATAATCATAATTCTTTCACCAAAAAAAAATCTACGCAGAGTCGAATAAAGTGAGCATTTTTCGACTTCAAAGCGGAAACGCACTGAAGTAACCCCATTTTAATGGACACCCCCGTCCGGGGGTTAGTTTTCGTTTAGTTTCATAGGCCAACAGCAAATTATCTATCCCATTGATCCGGCAAGACAAGAACATTGAAGTGTAAGAAAAATAATGCTTTTCTTCAAGGAATAGATTCGTTCTAAATTGCCAGGCGGCGAAATAGCAACAGTCCGGCGGAAACAACACCCATTAGCCCCAGCGTGGCTGGCTCAGGAATCGCCTCAACCATAAAGTTATCCACGCGTATGGAGTAAGAGCCAAAAATACCCGGAGTAACGCTTGCGTCGAAAATACCAACCGCCTGCAGAGCCCCAGATACGGGAAGGGTTACGGCACCCCCTTCGAATAAACTGCTGCCCGACACGAAATCAAGGCCGTTCCATGCAATGGAATGCACATCAATATTAAACACGCTCATTTGCTGCGAAACCGCATTATTGAATACAGATTGAGAGGTATACCAAGAGCCATCTACCTTGAGCGCCAATTTTATATTTTCAGTTGTACTTTCATTTTGCAGAGAGAAACTAACATTAGTGACGATGCCAATTCCGCCGAAAACTACTTCGTCCGTCCATCCTAAAATAGGTTGGTTGGCAAGTGTTCCAACACCATGATCTCTACAGAACATAAAATCCCCAGACGAAGCAATTAGTCCGGAGGAATAGCTAGAGCCATCGTACGCAGTACCAACTGCCGTCTTGTTGCCAAACCAACCTACAGTGGAAATCGCAGCATCACCTCCTAGATTATCAAATTTTTCCAGATAAACAACATCCGCATAGGACGCTGCCGTCGAAAGCAGCAGGCTTCCGACCATTGTTCCTATAATTAATTTTCCTGCTTTCATCCTGTTTTCTCCTTTTCCTTTTGTTCACACGTCCGCCGCCACCGTGGCGGCGGATCGTTTCGACTTCTATTCAAACCCAATATTAAGCTTCATGAATTGCTCGGCCTTGGCGTCCGTTGGAACGCGATTGGTAACGGCCTCGAACTCGGCATCAAGCACTACGGTTCCAGCCTCGGTGATGCCGCTATTGGTCCACGTACCAAAAATCAGGCCATCTTCCCGCACCACTTCGTAGGTCAATCCGCGGGTCGCAGCGTCAAGGCGACGGTGATAGACGTATGCAAACCAGTTGGTTCCTCCATCGTTCACCAAACTGGAAACGGGAAGAACTGCGGAGGCATCTGCATTGGTGGGGTTGCCGCCCAATGCATACTCAACCAGGTTGTCGAGGGTATCGGAATCGGGGTCGGCCGACAGGTCGGCATCTGGCCCGGAAAGGTTGTTGGCGGCGTTCCATGCCTGATACAGCGACTCGCTGGTATCCGCGTTGACGTAGACCTTGAAATCATCGAAACGCACCTTGCTCGATACGGCGTCGTAAACCCCTACGGCATTCACGGTTCCGGACGAAGGTAGACTGGCGGAACCGCCTTCGACCAGCGTACTGCCGGACACAAACGAAAGCGCGTTCCAGGCAATATCCTGCACAGCAAAATTGACGGGCACCCAATTGGACACAGTCGGCGAATTCGCAACATCCTGGGTCACAAACCAGGCGCCATCGACTTGAATCGCGACCTTCAGGTCGGCAGTCGGCTGATCATTCCGAACCGAAACGCTGATTTTGAGCACGTCGCTGATCGAGCCGATCCCCGTGGTTTCCGTCCACGTCAAAAGGTTCGCGGGGGTAGTGAGACCGTAAATCAAATAGTCGCCGCCTGATACAACCGGCCCATTGGCCAGCGATGTGTTGGATTCGGACAGTGCGGTTCCGGTCGAACCGGAGTTGGCGTGCCAGCCAACCGAAGCGATACCGGCATCCGTCGCTCCCGGATTGTCAAACGTCTCGTGGAAAACATTGGTTGAATTTACGACGGGGAGCGCGACAAAGCGGATATAGTCCACCTCGAAATCGACACCGTCTAGGTTTGTCGGGTCGAGCCGGAGGAAGCTTGCCGCTCCAGTCCATCCGGACTCATCCGAAAAATCAACCAGATAGGTATGATAGGTTCCGTCGTTTACACCAAAGGGAATCCACATTGCCCCGCCGGCCTGGGCGGCGGTGTCCCAGTACATGCCCGCACCTCCGGAAGCCGCCTTCATTCGGATTTCGGCAAACTTATAGATGTCCGCATCAACACTCAGCGAAGTCACGTTAAGCTGGGGATCCGTATTGGCGGCGGTGCCCAGTAAAACACCATTGCTGACGGTTGCCGATGAAACATTGATAGTTCCCACACCGTTCAAGTCGCCGTCGTGGCCGAACTCGATGCCTTTCGTGCGGTAGCGGTCGACCATAATGTAGTCCAGCGCCGCCGCGTCTGCGGTTCCGTCGTTGTCGTAGTTGTACACATCCAGCCGGAGGCCTGTTCCATTTACGTTCAAGGCACTTAAATCAAACGTTACCTCCCTCAATGCACCGGTCGTCACCGTCGCACCAGCAAGATTGTCGCCGGCGACCGGTGTTGGATAAACCTGCACGGCGGCTACGCTTCCCGTATCGCGTTCGACCGACAGACGGGTTCGAAGATACTTGTAGACATTCGGATCAAACGCATTAGCGGTCGGACTGAAGTAGATATACCCTTCGCCCAAATGATTCGCCGCGTAGCTGTACGTTGCCGCGCCCCCGCCCATCGAATCGAACGAAACTCCCGGCGAAAGCGAGGTCGATGGATCGTTCGTACCGCCGAACCCTTCCAGTACAACGACTTGATCCGTGCCGGAAGAAGGATCGATTGATACGCTTGCCGCGAGGGCCTCACCAATCCCGATGGCCAGCCCGACTACCATGCATCCAATAATCTTTGTTTTCCTCATTGTGTTTCTCCTTGTTTCCGCAATTAATTTTCCTGCGTTCATTCCTATTCCTCCGTTTCCTGTTGCGCTATGCGTCCGTCGCCACCATGGCGGCGAATCGTTCCGACACCCTTCGGCCCCTCATCTACGCACCCGCCCGTTTCCGTTTCCAGCGGCGAGCCGTTCGACGTCTTCGCGGGTTGAAAAATTAAAATCTCCAGTAATGGAATGCGCGAGGCAGGACGCGGCGGTTGCAAAGTTAAGCGCATCCTGTGTCTGGGGGAATTCTCCTGAGTTCAGGGCGTAGACAAGTGCCCCGGCAAAGGCATCGCCCCCGCCGACCCGGTCGACAATGTCGCGGATCTCGTACGGAGAATAAACACCCGCCTTAAGCGGAGCCATGACCGGCGGCCTATTGCGTTCGGAAAGAATGGCGCCCCAGTTGTTGTGCGAGGCCGAAATGCTTTCGCGCAGGGTGGTGGCCACGGTTCCAACATTGGGGAAGCGTTGCATAATGGCTTCTGCCGCCGCAGCAAACTCAACCAGATTAAGATCGCCGGCGTCAACGTTCGTATCGTCCGCTTGGATCGCCAGTGTTTTGTGGGCGTCTTCCTCGTTGCCGATCACGACATCGGTATATTCCATCAATTGCGGCATAATTTCCTGAGCCAGCTGTTCCGCCGAACGTCCGGTTTTCCATTTCCAGAGTTTGGAACGGAAGTTCAAGTCCACCGAAACCGTCAGACCAGCCTCTTTTGCTGCTTTGACGGCTTGGATAGCCGAGAGGGCCGCGCCTTCCGAAAGCGAAGGGGTAATGCCCGTGGTATGGAACCAGGACGCGCCTCTGAAAATTTCCACCCAGTCAAATTGGTCGGGATAAATCTCTGCGAAGGCACTCGTGGCGCGGTCATAAATCACTTGGCTGGCCCGCTGATTGGCACCGCGTTCCACGAAGTAGATCCCCATCCGGCCGGTCGCGCTCCGGAGAATGTGGTCGGTGATGACATCAAAGGATTTAAGTTGCCGAATGCAAGAAGAGGCGATGGCATGATCCGGCAATGCCGTTACAAATTCGGAGCATCCGCCAAACCGGGCGACGGACGCCGCGACACTGCTCTCTGCCCCGCCAAATGTCATTTGCCATGGACCTGGCGAAACCTGTTCGAAACGGAGATGATCTTCCGGGGAAAAGCGGCACATGATTTCGCCGAAGGTCACAACTTTCCCCATTTTTTTAATTTCCGCCATTTTAACCTTCATCCCTTTCGCCTAAGTTTAATCCGAGTCGCTAGTATGTAAGCGCGACTTAACAGCTATACATTGTATAATATTTATGTATACAATGTTTTACATACGTGATAGGAGTGAGGCAAGAAAAAAGAGAGGTCTATTTTGAAACAAGCAAGAATTCTACCGTCGTTCCTTAAGGGAATCCGCATTCTTCAGGACATTGCCAACCATCCGGACGGCATGAAACTATCGGAAATTTCGCAGGAATTAGGGTTGCCATCTTCCAATGTGACGCTCTATCTGAATACGCTGCTTGGATCCGGCATGGTGATTCGAGATCCATTGAACCGTAAATTCTTTATTTCCCCGATGGCCGTGGAGTTGTTCCGCAACTCGGGCGAAAGCCTAGTGCATCGCCTCATTCCCAGCGCCGAAGAACCGATGAAAAAACTGCACCGGCAATTCAATGAAAATGTGCTGTTGGGATTTCAGAAGGAGAATACGGTAGTCTTCATCAAGCACATCAGCTCCAACCATGTCATGAGCGTAAAAATCGAGCCGGAGCCCGACTTTGCATTGCACATTACGGCGGCCGGCCGCGCCATTCTCGCCTTTCTGCCGGAAAAGGAAATCAGCGCCTACCTTAAAAAAGCTTCCTATGAAAAGCTTACCGGGAAAACGGTGGCGAACGAAAAAGCCCTTTTAAAAATCCTGAACGACACGCGCAAGAATGGATATGCCTTCAATCCGGGGGAATTCGAGGAAGAGGTCATGGCGGTGGCGGCACCAATCCTGATTGAACACCGCCCGATCGCCTCATTGGTTGTTCAATTCCCCACGTTGCGGCATACCCCACAGGACGCCATGGCTTCAGGGAAATATATTATCGAGCAGGCCCGACTCATTGAGACACAACTCCAACTATAAAAAAGGAACCGTATGACCCTTCAGGAACAGATAGCCGATGCCAAAGTAATTGCCGTATTGACGATCGACAGCGTGGAAAATGCCGTCCCGCTTGCCCGAACCTTGCTGGAAGGGGGTATTCGTGCGATGGAACTCACCCTGCGCACGCCGCAGGCGATGGAATGTCTGGTTCGGATCGTCAGCGAGGTTCCAGAAATGCTCGCTGGCGTCGGGACGATTATCCGCCCGGAACAGGTCCGTGCAGCCAAGGCCAACGGTGCCGCCTTCGCCGTTTCGCCGGGGACAAACCGAACGGTGCTGGAGGAAGCCCGGCAGGCGGGATTGTTCTTCGCGCCCGGTATTGCCACCCCAAGCGATATCGAAACCGCCTTGGAATTCGATTGCTCCATCATGAAGTTTTTCCCGGCGGAAACCTCTGGCGGACTGCCTTATCTAAAAAGCATGGCAGCTCCCTACAGCTACCTCGGACTCCGTTTTATTCCGTTGGGTGGGCTGAACGAAGGCAATCTGCAACGCTATCTGTCCGATCCGTTGATTGCGGCTATCGGTGGGTCATGGATCGCCTCCCCAGAGGAAATCCGCAACGCGCAGTGGGATACGATTTTGAAGCGGGCCGGTACGGCGTCCAGGTTGGCCGCCGAAGCATAGAGGATCTCTATCCTTTTTGCTGGCGCAGGTCAGTCCAGTAGGCCAGCAGATCTTCGTTACGTTTGTGGACCTTGGCGGAAAACTTGAAGTAGAGGAACGCGTCGAGGAATCCCTTGTGGTGCAGGAAGCGCTGCGGTTGTTTGCCTTTGTTTTTATGGAAACGCAACTGGTTGCACATGATGTCGGCGACTTGGAAGATGGCTTGCTTGGGCACGCGGACGTTTTCGCACATACCTTGAAGATGTCTGTGTACGGCTTCGTTCGCGGCATCGTGCGGTGCCGCGCCGGCATCGATGAGCTGCTGCGAAAGAAACTCGTGGTATTCGCCGAAGATCAGTGCAAAGAGCAGGGCAGGGTGAACGTTTAGCCCGGCTTTGCGCCAGCGATCCATTTGCTCGAAAGTCTGGATGACCCAGTCGTGGCGCGCCTTGTCTTCGTCGATCCAGTGCGAGAAGTCGTGGAACATAGGGTGGAGCAGGTCGGTTTTTTCCAGCCATTGGAAAACGGCGGTGGCATGGCCGCAGAAGAAGAGTTTCTGGACTTCTTCGTACATGCGCGATGAGGCGGCACTGGCCAGCTTGTCCTTGTTGCGGCAAATGGAGTCGTAGGCGGTCTGCTCGATGTCGAAGCCGAGGGTTCCGGCGAAGCGCGCGGCGCGGATCATGCGCACGGGATCTTCGGTGAAGCGTTTATCGGGGTCGCCGATGACGCGGATGATTTTCTTTTTCAGGTCTTCAAGTCCGCCGGCGTAGTCGATGATGGAAAAGTCGGCAATGTTGTAGAAGAGGGCGTTGATGGTGAAGTCGCGCCGGCGGGCATCCTCTTCGGGGGTACCAAAGACATTGTCGCGCATGACCATGCCCTCGGTTCCGGTGCGGAAAGTGTTGTCGCAGTAGAGGGATTCGTCTTCGGGAACGGGGGCGCGAAACGTGGAGGTTTCGATGATTTCGCCGTGGTAGATGATATGGGCCAGCCGGAAGCGCCTCCCGATCAAACGGCAGTTTCGGAAGATGCCGCGGATCTGCTCAGGCGTGGCATCGGTGGCGATATCGAAATCCTTGGGATTGCGTTCAAGGAGCAGGTCGCGTACTCCGCCGCCGGCGATATAGGCGGTATATCCTTCGTCTTTCAGGCGATACAGCACCTTGATTGCGGCAGAGCTGATATTTTTGCGGCTGACGTTGTGTTCGGATCTTTTGAGGATTACGGGTTCCATAAGCGGCGGAGGATAGGTCATTGGTTGGAACGAAAAAAGAAAAACTTTCGACTGTCCGGAGAATTTACAAACAGGGGGGAGGGGAGCTAGACGCCGAGGTGTTCCTCGATCCATGACAGGATGGCATTGACCACTTTTTCGACTTCGGCTTCGGTCAGCTCCCTGCCTTTTTTGATGCCGAAAAACTGTTCCAGACTATCTCGGTCGTTGCAGCCGGTGGCGTGCTGGGCAATGAAAACGGGGTGTCCTTTGGTGGGGGTTTGCCGTCCATCGTTTTTGGGATTGGCAGGGGCAAGGCGCTTGTTCACGAAGTCGGTAGCGTGCAGACGCAGGATATCCATGCCGCGCGAGGTGACATATTCCTGTTCGGGCTCGCCCAAGGCGAATTTTTCAAATCGCCCGTCCGCCGTCAGTTTTTTCTTTAGCGCGTTCCAGTCCTTGTCAGATAATCTAGCCACGTTTGTTTCCTCTTGTATCGAAATCCAATATAACTATTGAAGTCTACGTAGACGTGGGTTGCGGCGCAAGCCTTGTCTAGTAGGAATTGCTAGATTGCCACTTTCATCACCGCTGAATTTCATGTGCAATTGATTCCTCCCGATGCACCTTATATGGTGAGGGCGCAAGACCGACTTCGCCGGCGCATGGTGGTTGCCTTGCGCCAGATCATGGTTGTTGCGGATGAAAGCACCAAGGTGCGGAGCAACCACTGCGGCGCGCGTTTTGAATATCCGATGAAACCGTTCCATATACATACCACGCAGCGGTTCCATGTCCCATGACGATCCTAGTGATTTCTTGATCGACAACATATCATCGGGCAGAGTTCCAAGGCATGGTAGTGGTGCCTGGCGCACCGGCATCTGACGGGTACAAAAAAAACCACCAACTCCCATAGCATTCCGCATCGGAAGTTTAGTGGTTCTAGTTTTTCCGAAGATTGGAAGCCCGTGCGGATCTCCAACCTTTGGAATGTTGCCGGTCGCCGGCAGAGGTTTTCTTTAGCCTACAACAGTGACGTTTTCAGCCTGCGGGCCTTTTTGGCCTGAGACAACTTCAAAGCTTACATTCTGGCCTTCCAGCAGGGTGCGGCGGCCTTCCATGTTGATTGCTGTGAAATGAACGAAGACATCATCTCCGCTTTGGCGGGCGATGAAGCCGAAGCCTTTTTCTTCGTTGAACCACTTGACGATACCGGTTTCTTTATCTGACATAACTTTCCTTTATTCCTAAACGGGCCGTTTCCGGCCTTTTAACACAATAACCAATTCCGACTTAGATCAAACTGGTCATTTATTTATATTATCCCCTAAGGGAGGATTTTCATAATCCGCAGGCATAGTAGATATACGTGCACAGCAATAGCGAGCACTGTTTTATTTTTTTTGTGGGTAAAATATTGCGGCTTAAACAGGTATGACGGGGGAGGAAACCTTTCGCGACTGCGCATGCCGTCCTGAGAAAATAGTTGGGGAAAAGTGAATGGCGAGCAAATCGGTATTGAAATACCAATTTAGGGTTGAAATAGTTTTTTGGCAGTGCGATAAAGTGCCCCAATTAAAGACGTGATTAATTCGCGCGTGTTTTTTATCCTGATGGAAACACAAGGATGCATGGACCATGATACAGCAGAAAATAAAAGTCGAATTGCCTACCGACGAGTATTATGAAGCAGAGGTAAAGTGCCGCAACTCCTGCCCTGTGAAAACCGATGCCCGTGGCTATTTGATGGCCACGGTTGCCGGAAAGTTTACAGAGGCGTACGCCATTGCCCGCGCAACCAATCCTTTTGCATCGATTTGCGGAAAAGTCTGCGGAGCGCCCTGTGAAAAGGGATGCCGCCGCTCGGATGTCGACGAAGCCGTTGTGATCCGCAATATCAAGGGATACCTCACCGACAAACAGGGTCCTGAAAAAGGCGATCTTAAAACTCCCTTGACCTATTCCATAGCTCCCGGATCAACCGAACCAGGGCTCAACGGCAAAACCGTCGGGATCATCGGCGGTGGCTGTGCAGGCTACACCTGCGCGCACGACCTTGCCCGCCTAGGCTATGGCGTGACCATTTATGAACGGTGGGAAAAGAGTGGCGGGCAGCTGGTGCAAGGCGTGCCGATCAACCGCTTGTCGCGCGACGTGGTTGCATCCGAACTCGCGTCGATCGAGCAGTTCCCAAACATTGAAGTGAAAAACAATGTGGATGTCGGTAAGGACATCTCCTTCAAGGAACTCGAGGAAAAGCACGATGCGGTTTTCATTGCGGTGGGCCTTAGCCGGGGTAAAAGCATTCCGCTGCCGAACGCCGACCACAAGGACGTGCACATTGGATTGGCCTTCCTGTTTGATTTCAACATGCGTGAAAAATGGGATCTTTCCAAAACGCGATCCATCGTAATCGGCGGCGGCGACGTGGCGTTCGACGTTGCGCGCTCCGCATTGCGTTGCGGTTCGCCCGAGGTACAGTTGGCCTGTCTTGAACGCGAACACCTAAAGGAAATGACCGGCTCGGTCGATGAACGGGAAGGAGGTCGCCGCGAGGGCGTGGTTATCAATGACGGCTGGGGCCCGGTTGAGATTGTCGTTGAGAACGGCAAAATCAAGGGACTGCTGGTTAAGAAGGTTAAACGTGTATTCGATGAAAATAGGAAGTTCTCGCCGCAACTTGAAGAAGAGTCGCGGTTGATCGAAGGCGATGCCGTGTTCATGGCGGTTGGCCAAGGTTCCGATCTCGCCTTCTTGGAAGGCTCCGGCGTCGATACGACCCCGCAAGGCTGGATCGTGGTGGACAAGGATACGCTGGCTTCCAGCAAGCCCGGCGTATTCGCCGGCGGCGACATTGGCCATGGCCCCAAGCTTTTCATTGATGCCGTCGCTGCGGGAAGCAAGGCGGCACAGGGCATCCATTCCTATCTCTCGGGCGAGGCTCCAAAGAGCCTGAAGCGCAAACTGACCTTTACCGACATGGAAACCTATTCACGCGGCTCGGCCTATGTTGATGAAGAGCGGGAGGAGCGCAAGGAACTGCACGTCGATTTGGCAGCAGAACCAGAACGTAATTCGACACTGGAATATCTCGATGCGGAAGCCAAGAAGCAGTCCGCCCGCTGCCTGGAGTGCCATATCCATCCAACCTTTGAGGGCGACATCTGCATCCTGTGCGGCGGATGCGTCGATGTTTGCCCGTCCTACTGCCTGTCCATGGTGACCATCGACCGGCTCGATGGTGGCGAAGAAGTAAAGGTGCTGGCAGAGATGGAGTTTGGGAGCATGGAAGTGGCTGGCGACACGGGTTCGGCCATGCTGTTCGATCCGCTCAAATGCATCCGGTGCGGCATGTGTGCCCAGAAGTGTCCGACGGGTGCCTGCAAGATGTCGGTTAACACATTCGAAGATTGCTACGCATAGGATGCCCAATAATGTTGTTTCTGACGATTATCCTTTTGATCGCAACCACGCTACTGGGGTTTGTCTTTTTCGCACTATTTCGCTGGGCGGTTAAGGATGGCCAGTTCGAGGATCCGGAAGAGGCGAAGTATGTAATTTTCAGGGAGGATGACGATCATCTGCCCACTGTAGTTCATGGAGGTAAAAAATAATGTCGAATAAGGAAAAGCAAGGGGCGAGCCGCCGCGAGATGATTGCTCTAGGCTCTGCGTTTGGATTGATGGGCTTGGCTGCCGCCGGAACAGGTGGGGCGTTGTTCAAATATATGTTTCCAGTGGTGTCCTATGGAACGCCTCAAAAATTCCTGGTGCCGATCGTGGATCTACCGGATGTTGGCGACGAATTGATCTTCGAAAACCAAAAGGTGATCCTGCGGCGCCAGACCAAAACGGAAATCGCCGCGATTTCCCTCGTCTGTACCCACCTCGGCTGCACGGTCAACCGGGTTGAAACCGGCTTCCAATGTCCGTGCCATGGATCGCAGTACGATTCCGATGGTCTCGTAGTCGGCGGTCCCGCCCCCCATACCCTGCATTGGCTGTCGATCAAGAAGGTTCCGGGCAATCAAATTGAAATCGATTCGAGCACCTCGTTGCCGGAAAACAGTTTCTTTGCCGTGTAGTGGCGACCACGTCTTTGTTTAAGGGGAGTATACATGAATGAATTGATAGCGAAGGCCAAGGAGCTCGGGAACAAGATCTACTACTCGATCTTCCGGCATAATTTCGACAACACGGGGCTGACCAAGTCCAAGATCATGTTCAGCAACGTGCTGCTGCACATCCAGCCGGTGAAGGTCCATAAGCGTTCCTTGAAGTTCAAGACCTCGATGGGGCTTGGACTGGTGACGTTCTACCTGTTCCTGATCCTAACGGTGACCGGCATCATGTTGATGTTCTACTATGTCCCATCGACCGCTCTTGGCTCTGACGGGCTGCCGGACGCCTACAGCCGCATGCTCAACCTGCGCAGCAACGTGTTCTGGGGCGGCTTCCTCCGCAACATGCACCGATGGGCAGCGCACGCCATGGTCGCGTTTGTCGCACTGCACATGCTGCGCGTCTATCTGGCGGGCGCACACCGCGGCGGCCGCGAATTCAACTGGGTGATCGGCTGCATCCTCGGACTGCTTACCGTGTTCCTTTCCTACACCGGCTATTTGCTGCCATGGGACCAGCTGGCGTTTTGGGGCGTCAAAGTGGGCACCGAAATCGCGAAGATCGCTCCGGGCGGTGCCATCATCCGCGGCATCCTGCTCGGCGACACCGACGTGGGTGGCGAAGCGCTCATCCGATTCTATGTGTTGCACGTTGCCGTACTACCCGCGGTCATGGGGCTGTTGATTGCCGTCCACTTCTTCCGTATCCGCAAGGATGGCGGACTGGCGCATCCGGCCGACACCTCGAATGAAAAACAGATCCCTTCCGAGGAATTCGGCGAAGTGAAAAACAACTCCGTGTTCAAATCGGCGCGTAGCTACAAGCTCGTCGAAATCGTCAAGGGCAAGGAGCCCAAGGTGAATGAAGAAGTCGACCAGATGATGTTTGCCTGGCCGAAGTTGATTATCCGCGAACTGATCGTGCTGGTTGGCGTCTTGGGCGTCCTTAGCCTGATCTCCGTTCTGTTCGATGCCCCGCTGGAAGGGCCGGCGGATCCGAACCACCCGACCAACCCTTCCAAGGCACCGTGGTACTTTCTGGGATTGCAGGAGCTCGTCAGCTACAACGGCTTCATCGGCGGCATCGTGATTCCCGGCATTCTGGCTGGTGGCGTGATGGTGGCACCATACATTGAACTGTTTCTAGAGACGTTCAATAAATCCTACCGCAAGAACATCCCCGGCGTATGGTTTGCCAAGGAACGCAATCTGGAGAACGCCATCTTTATCGGGATGTACATCTTCATGTTGGTGCTGATTATTATTGGAGTTTATTTCCGCGGACAAAACTGGGCGATCGTCTATCCGTGGGAACACGTGGCCGGGGGAGGACACTAATATGTTTAAGGACTATAGATTGTTGCTGGTCTTGGCCTTCGTCGGCTTCGTGGTATTTGCGATATCGCTGATCAAGGAGGCGAACCCCGAATTTGCTTCGTACCAGAAGGCCTACTACAAGCAGCTCGGCATCGACGATTTTTCGGTCGAGATCAAACAGGTGAACGTAAAGACCCCGAACGGCATCATGGTTGACCGCTGCCAATCGTGCCACGTCGGCGCCTCCAATCCGGACGCCGCGAAGTTCGAACAACCCTTGGCGATCCATCCGAGGATCGTGCAAGGCACCGCCAAGGATCCACACGACTTCGGAAAAATTGGCTGCGTCGTCTGCCACGACGGCAACGGACGGGCACTCAAGGAGCATGATGCACATGGCGAATATCATGGCTGGACGGCTCCGCTGTTGGCTGGGCAAACTGCGCAGGCCAACTGCAACCGCTGCCACGCCATGGAGTCCGGCACGCTGGCGGGAGCGGAGCTCTACGAAAAAGGACGCGAACTTTTCCTCGAAAAGGCATGCTGGGGTTGCCACACGATTGCGGGGATTTCCTCCACCAGCCAGGCTCCGGAGCTGACCAATGCAGGCGGCAAGTTCCCGTATGCATATCTCGAGGAATCCATCCTCGTACCCTCGGCCAACATTCCCAACTCGAAGATGCCCACATTCGGATGGATCAATGACAAGGAAACCGTGGCCGCGCTAGCCACCTATTTGAAGGGGCAGCAAACGGAACGCCTGCGCTCGGCCGAAAGCACACCCATTGGTTATCTCCCACCCAAGTCCGAGGAAGTTGTCATCACCGAAGCCAGCGCCGAAGTTGGACGAAGCCTGTTTGCCGGCATTCCGGTGAATGGCGGACTCGCCAAGGGCGGCTGCATCAATTGCCACTCCTTCCGGAACAGCGATGGCGTGCTGGCGGGCGGCAGCATCGGTCCTGACCTGACGTGGTCGGCCCGGGCCCGTGGAACCCAGTATGTCCACGACCACATCCGCAACTCGCGCATGCACGTGGCCGACTCGGTCATGCCGATCTTCAAGGACTTTACCGATATCGAAGTCGAAAGCCTTGTCGAATATTTATCCACGTTCACCTACAAACTGGATAGCACCGATGGGAAGCAACTCTTCGACACCTACTGCGTTGCCTGCCATGGCGATAAACTGGATGGAAACGGACGCGTCGCCCGCATGCTGGATCCGTTGCCGCGCGCCTTCACTCCCCACTTTGTGGGCTCCTATGCAACCCGTTTCAAGGAATCGATCCGGGAAGGTGTCAAGGGAACCGCCATGCCGACGTGGAAAAATGTTCTTTCGGACCAGGAAATCGATACCTTGATCAACTATATCAAGACGACCAGCCTGAAGAACTCGGAGCAGTTTGAGCGGTTGAATGTGAAGCTGCCAGTGCCCGGCGATTTGGAACGCCTTGACCATAAGAACCTGGGCATCAAACTGATCGCCGGCGATCCTGCAAAAGGCAATGAAGCCTTCCAGAAGTATTGCACGGCCTGTCATGGAAAACTGGCAAACGGCAAGGGTCCCAATGCCTACTTCCTGGTACACCCGCTGCCGCGCAACCTGCTTAACAAGGAGTTCATGAACCAGCCGGAAGTAACCGACGAGCGGCTTTACCAGTCGATCCTGCTCGGCGTTGCCGGCACACCCATGCCAGCCAACGACTACCTGAAGG
>JAIPJC010000034.1 GCA_021734345.1 Kiritimatiellales bacterium
ATATTCCGGTGGACCACCTCTATGCCGCGCCCGTCATTGTGAAGTACCTGCGCAGCCAGGATCTCGATAATCTCGTTGTGGTGTCTCCGGATGCCGGTGGTTTGAAAATGGCTGATGCCTACTCCAAGCTGCTCAATGCCGGAATCGCGGTGGTGGGCAAGCAACGCAAGAACGCGTCGGATGTGGTGGCCAACCATCTCGTAGGGGATGTCGAAGGATGCAACACGTTGCTGGTTGACGATTTGACTTCGACGGCCGGAACATTAACGGCTGCCGCCGGACTGCTGAAAAGGGCCGGCGCAAAATCGATTCGCGCGGCGGTTACCCATTCGCTGCTGACGGAAAAAGGGATCGAGCGGCTCAAGCAGTCGCCAATCGACGAGCTGGTGACGACCGATAGCGTTCCCCAGCGCAAGTGGGATGGGTTTGAAGTTACGGTATTGTCGGTGGCCGATACATTGGCGGAGGCGATCTGCCGCATTCACAACGACCAATCGGTCAGTTCGCTGTTCAGGATTTGAAAATTAGGAGAAAACCATGGAAGACACTAAACTGATTGCAAAGAAAAGAGACCTGCAAGGGTCGTCCAATTCCCGCCGCCTGCGTAGAACCGGAAACATTCCGGGCGTGATTTATGGCGAAGGAAAAGAAGCTACGGCCATTCAACTCAACACGCACGCCTTTGAGCAGCTGTTGCATCACCACACGAGCGAAAACGTGATTCTGGAAATCGCAGTAGAGGGAGAGGGCGATGTATCCGTGCTGGTGAAGGACGTGCAACACCACCCGGTGACCAGCGAGCTGATCCACGTTGACCTGCTGAAAGTGGATGCCAACCGGCCGATCCATGTCGAAATCGCGCTGGAACTCGTCGGCGAATCGGCTGGCGCGAAGATTGGCGGATCCCTGGAACATGTGATGCACTCCATTATGGTGGAATGCTTGCCTGGAAATTTGGTCGAATCGTTCGAGATCGATGTGACCAATCTGCAAATCGGCGACTCGCTGCATGTTGCCGACCTGAACCTCGGTCCGAAATTCAAGTTGCTGGCGGATGATGATGCGATCATCGTCGGTGTATCCGAACCGCGTGTAGAAACGGAAGAAGAGGTTGCGGAAGGTGCAGTAGCTGCCGAGCCGGAAGTCGTCTCGAAGAAGAAGACCGAAGAAGCCTAGTCGCTGTTCTTTTGCGGGAGGAGATCTCTTGAAGCTGGTCGTTGGCCTGGGGAATCCCGGCAAGGAATACGAGCTCTCGCGCCACAATATAGGGTTTATGGTGCTGGAGACGCTGGCTCGCAGGCACGGGGTCGAATTGAAGAAGATGTTCTGGTTCCCCGCGCGGCAGGCCAAGTGCCGGATCGGGGAACACGACGTCAGGTTGCTCGAGCCGACTACGTTCATGAACCGGAGCGGCAAGGCGGTCTGGGGTGCGATGCGGAAATGGCGCATAGCTGCGGCCGATACCGTGGTGGTCTACGACGATGTCGAACTTGGATTTGGCGGCATCCGGGTGCGGGCAAAAGGCACAGGAGGAAGCCACAACGGCATGAAATCGGTGCTGGAATGGCTGCAAACCAAGGATTTTCCGCGGGTGCGGGTAGGAATTGGGCCGAAGCCGGCCGGGGCGGACATGATCGGGTTCGTGCTGGGCAACTTCGCCGCCGAAGAGAGTTTAGGGTTGGAAAAGGTTGTCGAACGTGCCGCCGATGCGGTAGAAACCATCTTTTCCATCGGAACTGAGCGAACAATGAACGAGTTCAATCAGTCGAAGATAGGATAAGCAAGGAGAACAAAATTGAAGACATTGTATGAAGGACTGTTCATCTTCCCGGAGACGCTGGACGAGGAAAACCTCGATCAGGCGATCGTCCGTGTGAAGGAAGAACTCGAAAAACTGGGCGGCACGCTCGAAAGCACCACCCGCATGGGCAAGAAGACTTTTGCCCGCCCGCTGCAAAAACAGAAGGCCGGGCTGTATGTCGTGATGATGTTCAAGCTGGAAGGAACGAAGATCGACGCTTTGAAACTGCGCCTGAAACTCGCCTCCAATGTGTTCCGTTCCCAGTTTGTTGTCGCCACGGAAGCGGAAGCCGCACAGAGGGCGTAGCATGGCCAGCTTCAACCGGGTTTTGTTGATGGGCAATCTGACGCGTAATCCGGATATCCGGTATACGCCGTCCGGAACGGCCGTTGCCGATCTGGGATTGGCCATTAACGAGAGCTTCAAAAACAAGGCAGGCGAAATGGTTGAGCAAACCTGCTTTGTGGATGTGGTGGTGTGGGGCCGGCAAGCCGAGACGGCTTCCGAATACCTGCACAAGGGTTCCCCGGTTTTTGTGGAAGGACGCTTGCAGCTCGATCAATGGGAAAGCCCGCAGGGGGAAAAGCGCAGCAAGCTGCGTGTCCGTGCGGACCGGATTCAGTTTCTCGGAACTCCAGGCAAGGGCGCCGAATATGGCGCTGCTCCTGCGGCATCCGAACCCCATGCCGAAAGTGCGCCGCCTTCAGGTGTGGCCGACGATGATGACGTGCCGTTTTAATGAAAGGATATGATTATGCGTAGCAATAGCAGAGACAGGGATAGAGATAGAGACGAATACAAACGCGATCCCGAACTCCTTAAGGGAGTCGAGAACGTCGATTACAAAGACGCAGAGCTTCTCAAGAAGTTCATGACCGACCGCGGCAAGATTTTGGCCCGCCGCCTGACGGGAACCAACGCCCAGCAGCAGCGCCAAATCAAACGTGCCATCCGCCGTGCGCGGGTTGTGGGCCTTATCCGCTAAGCTGGAAGGAACGAATTATGTCTATTGAAGTTTTGTTGATGGATCAAGTTGAAGGTTTGGGTATCGAAGGCGATATCGTGAAGGTTGCCGACGGTTACGCCCGCAACTTCCTGTTCCCGCGCGGAATGGCCACCCAGGTCACCGAAGGGAAAAAACGCCAGATCGAGAAGAAGCGCCTTGCGCGCCTTGCCCAGCTCGAAAAGGATAAAAAAGTGGCGGAAGAGCTCGCCAAGAAGATCGAAGGGTTCGAATGCACCATCGCCGTCAAGATTGGCGAAAACGGGCAGATGTTCGGTTCGGTCGGCATTCCCCAGATTCTGGAAAAAATCAAGGCGCAAGGATTGGATCTGGATCGTTCGAAAATCGATCTGGCCTCTCCGTTGCATGAACTTGGCGTCTTTGATGTCGGCGTCAAGCTGCATCAGGAAGTAACCGGAACCCTCAAGGTCTGGATTGTAGAAGAGAAATGACTCCAGAGGGTCTAGGGTCGGGACTTCGGATACCCCCGCACAGCGAGGAAGCCGAGCGCGGGGTTCTGGGTTCCATTCTACTTGACCCGGCCAATGCCATCGATAAATGCCTCGCAAAGCGCCTAGGTAGCGAATCGTTCTACGATCGCCGCCATCAGGCGCTTTTCGAGCAAATGGTGGATATGAGCCAGGCCAACATGGCCATGGATGCCATTACAATTGCCGAATGGCTGAAAAACAAAAACGCCCTCGAAAAATCCGGCGGCTACGACTATCTCGTCCAGCTTCAGGAAAGCACGCTGGTTCCGGCGCACGTCGAATTCTACTGCGACATCGTCCAGGAAAAATACCTCTACCGCCGCCTGATCGAACATTCGAATATGGTCACCGACGCGGCCTACAAGGGCGAAGACGACGCCTCGCTGCTCGTCAGCCAGGCCGAGGAATCGCTGTTCGAGCTCGGTAGCAACGGCGGCGACAGGATTCCCGACTGGAAGGAATCGGTTAAACACGTCTTCACCGAGATCAACAAGGATCCAAACGACATCGATCATGGTGTGACCACGGGCTACCAGGGGCTGAACGAACGCCTGCGCGGCTTGGCCAAGACCGACATGGTCGTACTGGCCGCCCGCCCGGCCATGGGCAAAACCTCGCTGGCGATGAACATTGCCGAAAACGCCGCCCTTGGCCTGTTGGGCAAGGATCACAAGGGCGTTCCGGTCGGGATCTTCAGTCTGGAAATGTCGCGCGAGCAGCTGGTTCGCCGCATGCTCTTTTCCAATGCGCGGGTTTCGATGCAGGCCGTCCAGAAAAACCTCACCAAGCAAAACCACATGCGGTTGACCGAAGCGGTCGACCGCTTGTCGAAAGCCAAAATCTACATCGACGACACGCCCGGCCTCGAAGCCGTCGAGCTGCGTTCGCGTGCACGCCGCATGAAGAGCCGCTATGGCATCGAGCTGATCGTGATCGACTATCTCCAGCTCATGAACTACTCCAAGTTTTCCAAGGATGGCCGCCAGCGCGAAACCATGGCCATTTCCGGAGCCATCAAGGCCATGGCCAAGGAGCTGGATCTTCCGGTGATCGTGTTGAGCCAGCTCAGCCGCGCCACGGAAGGGCGCGGCGACAATATCCCGAAACTGTCCGACCTGCGCGACTCCGGCGCGATCGAGCAGGATGCCGATGTCGTGCTGCTGCTCTACCGCCCGAGCTACTACAAGCATGGCGACGACCGCAACCAGGACAACCTGGCCATTGTCGATGTGGCCAAGTTCCGCCACGGCGAAACGGGCGAAGTGCCCATGAGCTTCATCAAGGAGTATACCCGTTTCGAGAGCCGCGATTCCCGCGACGACGACCGGGTTCCTTCCGACGCCGATTATTAATTTCCCAACTACCGGAAGCTTGCATGAAAAAAACAGCCCTCATTCTTTTCTCCATCCTCGGTTGCATCGCCGCTTCCGCCGAGACCATCAAGGACATCAAGATCGTCAACCAGGCGGGCGAGTCCTATGACATCAGTTCGGTGTCCGCCTTTACCTCTTTCAAGGTGGGCGAGCAGGTGACCGACCGCGAAACCATCCTTTCTTCGATCGCAATCGACGTCAACCGCATGCGGGAGTCGGGACGCTACTCCTATGTCAATTCCCGGATGGATGTCGAGTCCGATGGGGTGGTGCTGGTCTACACCGTGGTGACCAAGAATAAGTTGCGCCGCATCGAAATCGTCGGCGCGGACAAGATGAGCAACCGCAAGGTGCGCAAGAAATCGGAACTGGAGATCGGCCAGTTTGCCGACGACTCGACCTTTGCGCAAGCCTCCGCCAAAATCAAGGAGGCCTACCGCGACTTCTGGTATCCAGATACCAAGATTACCTGGACGTCCGAGACCGACGATGCTCTCGGTACGGTGGATGTCTCTTTCCGCATCGAGGAAGGCAAGAAGCTTGGCATCAATAAAATCGTGTTCGAGGGCAACGAATTCATCGACGACAAGAAGCTGCGGAAGGTTATGCAGCAAAAACAGAAATGGTTCCTCTCGTTCATCACTGGAGCCGGGAAGTACAAGCCCGAAAACGTCGATATGGACGTTTTCGCGATCAAGTCGCTCTACATGAACGAGGGTTTCCTGGACGTCGTGGTATCCGACCCGGTGCTCGACGACTCCAAACCCAAGAAAGCCCGCCTGATCCTAACGATCAAGGAGGGCAAGCGGTATGTGGTCGGGAAAATATCCCTGTCCGGCATGACAACGTTCTCCGAACAGGAATTGCAACGCGGCATTCCATTGCATTCGGGCGACATTGCCGCCTACCGCGACGTTGAAAGTGGCAGTGAAAGCATCCGGGCCTTCTACGGCAACCGCGGCTACGTCCGTGTCAGCGCCCGCCCGGTGTTCGATGCGGACGCCGAGAAGGGCACCGTCGACATCCGCTACGACATTGTCGAAGGCTCCATTGGCTATATCGACAAGGTCAACATCATGGGCAACGAGCGGACGAAGGACAAGGTCATCCGCCGCGAACTGGTCATCTATCCCGGCGATAAATACAACCGCAGCCGCGTGATGACTTCCGAAAACCGCTTGCGCAACCTCAACTATTTCGAAGTCGTCACCACCAATCCGGAACCGACCGGCGAGGGCGACAAGTACGACCTCAATGTGCAGGTGAAGGAAAAGCCGACCGGGCAATTCACGGCGGGCGTCGGGTTCTCCAGCGTCGATTCGCTCGTAGGCTATGTCGAGCTCTCGCAGGGCAACTTCGACTACAAGACCTGGCCGCCCATCGGGGCAGGTCAAAAATTCAAGATCCGTGCGCAGCTGGGTACGCAGCGCAACGACCTCGACATCTCGTTTGTGGAGCCGTGGTTCCTCGACCGCCAACTCTCCCTTGGAATCGATCTCTTCCACCGCGAAGCCCGCTACTTTTCGGACTCGTACGACCAGAAGAACGATGGCTTCCGCCTGTCGCTCGGCAAACCGCTGTCTCGCTTCACGCGCGGAAGCCTGGCCTACACCCTCGAACAGTACGACGTGTACAATGTATCTGCCACTGCGGCGCAAGACATCAAGGATGAGGAAGGCAAGCGCAGCAAGAGCGGGTTGGAATATACTTGGTCATTCGATTCGCGCGACCACTTTTTCAATCCAACCCGCGGAAACAAGACCACGGTTTCGCCCTACTTCGCCGGCGGCCCGCTCGGCGGCGACACGGATATCTATGGAGCCCGCATACGTTCAACGCACTTCTGGCATTTGATCGGCGACACGGTGCTGAACCTTCGCGGACAAATCGAGGGGGTAAAAGCCTATGGCGACAGCAGGACGCAGGCTTTGGCCAATCCGCTTTCCTACGGGGACGGGGTTCCGATCTTCGACCGCCTCTTCCTTGGCGGCTCCTACACCCTGCGCGGTTTCGAATACCGCGACGTCGGCCCGAAAGATCCGGCAACCGGCGATAGCGTTGGCGGCGATAGTTCGGCCTACGCCACGCTTGAATACACGGTACCAATTTGGAGCAAGGTGCGCGGCGCAGTCTTCTACGATTGGGGTTTTGTGAATTCCAAGTCGTGGGATTTTAATTCTTCGAGCTACAACGACGACTGGGGTATCGGTATCCGGCTCGATCTTCCCGGCTTCCCGTTGCAGCTCGACTATGCCTGGCCGATCACCTACGACGACCAGTGGCAGAATGGAAATGGCCGCTTCAATTTCCTCATAGGCCACAGCTTCTAACCAACGGCGACTTTGACGACCACCTTGTGGATCGGGCCGTTGCCGATGAGCGGAAGATGGGCGTCGGTCGGCAGGAAAACGGTGAATGATCCGGGCGGAACGCGGACGATGCTTTCTGGTTCGCCCTTGAAAAATTCAAGATCACGTCCTTCGTCGTAGTCCATGGAGTTGACCAGTCCCTCGCGGTTTTTCCACCCCATGGATTCATTGCCGCTGATCACATACTGGACATCGAGGTATTTGCGGTGCGCTTCCAGTTCGCCATCCTCGGTCCGCCGGCCGTTTTCATGCGCAATGGTCGCGTAGACCCGGCTTCCGGCGATTTCGTATTTCCCGTCCGGCAATTCCGCCAGTCCCGGCTGGTTGAGGAAGCCGAACGCTTCCGATATTCCGATCTTCAGTCCGGCATACTTCGCGGCATTGTTCAACGTGTCGAGTATCATGGTTCTGTTCCTTTGCGCTTGGCGGCCTTCGTTTGCTTGCGTTCGCTCTTTTGACTCTTCTTCGTCGATTTATCCGCCTTGTCCCTTTCCGGAACATTGGTCGTAGGCAGCCATTTGGAAAGATCGGCCTTGACCGTTGCACGTTCGGGACTTTCGGCAAGGTTGGTCCACTCGAAGGGATCCTTGGCTTCGTCGTACAGCTCTTCCGAACCGTCGGCATAGCTGATGTAGCGCCACGCTTCGGTGCGGACGGCATGGTTCCGGTAGCCATACGTGGTGACCGCAGGCTGTTTCCATTCGGCTGCAGGATCGCGCAGTAGCGGGATGATGCTGGAGCCCTCGACGAATTTCGGCATGGGGACGTTGGCCAGTTTGCACAGGGTCGGATAGATCGACATGAAATCCACGGTGCGCTCGCAGACACCATTGGGATGGGTAACGCCGGGCGCGACCCAAATCAGCGGTGCGCGCGTTGGTTCTTCCCAAAGCGCGAATTTACGCCAATGGTGCTTTTCGCCGAGGGACCAGCCATGGTCGCCCCACAACACGATGATCGTGTTGTCGCGCGCCGGGCTTTTGTCCAGCGCGGCGAGTAGCCGCCCGACGTTCATGTCGGTGTAGGCGCAGGCGGCGAGATAGGATTGGATGGCGTTCTTCCAGTTACCGTCCTTCAGGAACTGGGCATGGTCGCTATCTGGTCTGGCCATCTTGACACCGGCGGGCGGGATGTCGTCGAGATCGTCCTCGCGGTAGGGCGGGAGTTGGATGGTATCGAGCGGGAACAGGTCGTAGTACTTGCGCGGCACGGCGAACGGTAAATGCGGCTTGTGCAGCCCGCAGGCGATGAAGAACGGCTGATCGTGTTTTTTGCCGAGCTGCTCGATGCACCAGTTGGTGATATGCCAGTCGCTCAGGTCTTCGTCCTTGAGATCGTGTGTCAGCGGGTCATGGAAACCCTCGTTCTTGGAGATACCCTTGCCGGCTTCCGAAAAACCCGAAGTGTCCATGTATTCGGTCCATTCGGAGGGATAGTATTGTTCACTATGGTAGATCTTTCCCGCGCCGCCCACATAGTAGCCCGCCTTGAGGAACTGGGCGGTCAGGCCGCTGCCTTCGGGCACATAGTTCTTCCAATGGTCCCCGTTGTAGTAGCACCCCGTCGTCCATGGCCGTCTTCCGCCCATGAGCGCCGCGCGCGATGGTTCGCAAGCCGGTACGGCGCAGTAGGCGTGGTCGAATGTCACGCCGCGCGCCGCGAGGGCATCGATGTTCGGCGTCCGGGCCTGTGGATTCCGTCCGAGGTGCGTCACCCAGACATTCAGGTCATCCACCGCAATGAACAGTACGTTCGGCCGGGTTTCCGCCACCGTGGGCATCGCCGCGGAAAGCAGCCATATTGTCGTGAGCGACATGGCAATAGGTGTATAGCTTGGTTTCATCTTGTTACCACCTTGTTCTTTCTATTGCTTTGAATGGTTCGTGCCTAGCATTTCTTTCCGATTCGCCCTCCCATATTCACCGGACGGGGAGCAACAACGCATCGAGGGCGGGCGCCGTCACCGGTACGGCCATGCCTTCGATCGGGATTGTTGCCGGCTCAAGCGATGGATTAACGACCACCGTGCCGTTGTCGAACCGGCGGAGGATCAGGTCGGGCGATGCGTGCGCCGTGATGGAGCGCACAACGACCCTCCCCATGCCTTCGACCCGGAAGGTGAGATCGACCGGTTCCGCAGGTCGGCCGGGACGGCGGAAATAGAATGACAGCAGCGAGGGCCGATGCGTACCGGCATAGCCATACAGATCGTGGTAGAAGCCGTTCAGCCGGCGCGATTCGCCATAATCAGGCAGTGGGGACAGGTCGCCATGCACCAAACGTGGCACATAATCGTCGCGCGAAAACCCCTCCAATGGATCGAGCGCCTGCATTTCGACAAACACGGTCAGGTCGCCGGCGGGAACCTCCAGCGCCTTGACCTCGAATCCGAACCCGTCGCCCGTCTGGCCGGGGGAGGGCGACAATACCAAACCTTCCGGCGTCTTCTTCGCCACGCAGCCATCCACCGGTTTTATGATCTTAACGGAGGCACCATGGAGCAGGTCGGGCGTGTCTTGCGCCAAGCGCAGCATGGGACCCTTGGGATGGCCCAGCGATCCGGGAGCGGTGAACGGTTCGGGCAGCGCGGGATCGCCAGTCGGGCCTACGGTCACCGCCGCTTCCAGGCAGCAGGCCAGCGCGGTGGCAAAACGCCGCAGCTGTTCCCCCCGCTCTTCATCGGCAGGGGTCATGAGCTTCAGCACGATGTAGCGGAAATCCAGTGGACGCGGATTGTTTTCTTTCCAGTAGAGATGCGTATTGATCGTCCGGGAAATTCCGCGGAAGCCGTCGTGGGGCTGCACCAGCCCTTCGGATTCGACCCCGTCCAGCACACCGGCCGCCCGCTGGTTGATCGGCATCTGGCCATCCGCCGTCATGAGGCGTCCTTCTCCCAGCGCCTGGCGCAGCCCCTTCAGGAACATCCAGTCGCCTTCGCTCCACCGGTTGGTTCCGTTGATGATGCCGCCGTCGCTTTGGCCGTCGTTGTTGGTGTCGAATGACTTGCGTGCAGTGAAATAGTTGACATCGAAGGCAATGCCGTCGAGCGCATGCAGCGGCCCGGTCGGACCGAACCAGCTGGCTATTTCGTCGGTATAAACCTCCGCCGCGCTCCGTCCGGCACCATTTCTGGGACAATCTGCGGAGAGGTTGTAGTACCACATCGGGCGGTTGCCCCACACCCCGGCGGCGAGTGGCGCAACATAGGTCTTGCCGCGTTTGAACGCATGGGCCTTGGAATAGATCGCGCCGCGTTCCACCTCGATGGTTCCGTCCTCCGTGTTGACGCTTTTCAGGATGGTGAACTCCGTCGCGTCCCAAACGTGGTGGCCTTGTTCATCCAGGGGGATCAAGGCGATATGCTGTGGGTGGTATTTGTTTTTGATGTGGTCGAGATAGCCCTTTGGGTTGAATACGGACGTGTCGCGGACATGCAGCCGGGATTGTTTGGAGTCGACGTCGTCCAGCAGCGTCGTGCCGGGTTCGTACACCCAATGACCGGGGAAATAGCGCTGCTGCACCTCCGGGAAGTCCATCACTTGCCGGCCCTCGCCGTTGAGATGCAGGAGTAGGAGTTTTTCCGGATGCTTGCGTGCATACGGCTCAACCCATTCCATCTGGGCGGGGCCGAGTTCCCGCAGCTCTTCGGGCATGAACTTGCGGATTATGCCCACCGTTCCATCCAGCCTTTTCTCCCAGACGTCGACGGGATCCACGTTACGTTCCCCGCCCCGGAACCAGACGTATTTAGGGAAGCCGCCGGTGAAGGCATCCTTTTCGGCCAACGCGGTAGCGCCGTGGGCGGTGGATGCGCAGCAGCCTGCGGCCGACACTACAGCCGCGATGACCAGTCCCAGGTTCATTCTTTCACGGCCGCGTTTTTCTTTTGTTTGCGCTTCGCGCTCCGGGTTTCATTCGGTTGGACGGGCGTTCCGTTTGCCGGCTCGGGGGAAACCCCTGCGATGACCGGCACTGGCGGCTGGTCGGCTTGCCATGACTCCATTTGGGCGGCGAGATCCTTGAATGTTTTGGAATAGGCGGGGTTGGCTACGATATTGTTGGTTTCGAACGGGTCGCTGACCAGGTCGTACAGTTCGTATTCGCCACCGGCTGCGCGGGCTTTGCGCGCATCCCGGACCAGCTTGAATCGCGGCGTGCGAACCATGGTGGTGATGCGTTCCGCGTAGGCCCGCTCCTGCCATCCGTCTGTCCGTCCGGCGGCGAGCGGCACCAGGCTTGTCCCTTGGATGCCCTGCGCGGGAAGGGCGACACCGGCGATCTCGCACAGCGTCGGCATCACGTCGATATTTTCGACGATGTTGGTGATCACCTTGCCGGAGTTGAACTGCGCCGCGAACGGGCTGGAGGGCGGGGCCTTCATGAGCAGCGGTATGCGCGCCGAACCTTCGTACATCGCGCCCTTGAACCAGCGGTTGAGGTCGCCGAGCATGTTGCCGTGGTCGGCCGTGAAAATGATCAGCGTGTTGTCGGCCAGACCTGTTTCGCGCAGCTTGGCCAGCAGCCGGCCGACGTTGTCGTCGACCATGGTCACCTTCGCGTAGTAGGCCGCGGTCATGGCCTTCACAATCTCCGGATTGTTGACCTCGTGCCTGTTGTCCGCCGACTGCGACGGCTTGGACGGGTCGTGCTTGAAGGTCGGCGGCAACGGTATTTTTTCGGCGTCGTACATGTTCCAATACGGCTCGCAGAGGTGCGACGGGCTGTGCGGGTCGAGATAGCTCACGAACAGGAAGAAAGGTTTGGATTTGTCGTGCTGGTCGAAAAAGTCGATCGCGCGGTCGGTTATCCAAAACGGCTGGGCATCCTCCTTGGGGTAGCCGAGCTTGCCGAGGTCGCGGCCGAGCGGGTCGTCGGGGAACGGCTGGATCACCAGTTTGCGCTCGGCGTTGCGGCCATACTTTTGCTCCATGTATTTCGGCCAGGACGGAAGCGTTCCGGGGCCTTCGTTGGCGAACGACCAGAACGATCCAAACCCGTAGTCCAAGTTGTTCGGAATAAAGTGGAGTTTGCCAGTGATGGCGGTTTGATAGCCCTGGTGCCGGAGAATGCCTGGCAGCAAAATCTGCGGTTCGCGCGGTGGCGTGCTGTTATCGACGGCACCGTGGACATGGGCGTAGCGGCTGGTGAAAAAGCTGTAGCGCGAGGGCGTGCAAATGGGAGCGACCGTATAGGCGGTGGCGAACCGCGTGCCTTCACTCGCGAGCCGGTCGAGATTCGGCGTCCTAACGATCGGATTCCCCGCGCAACCCATCACGTTCCACTTCATTTCGTCGACCATGATGAAGAGGATGTTGGGTCTTGCGGCGGGTTCGGCCTTTGCCGGCGACGCCGCCGGCCATAGCGCAGCTATCGCAATGAACAACGGGAGGATAGCGCGGAAAATTTCCATGGTTACTGCTCCTTTGCGGTTTGTTTGCGTTTTTTGGGAGGTTCCCCGGCGGTTTTCTTTTTGGCTTTTGCGCGTTTGGTCACTTTATCCTTCGGGGCGACCGGCGGAGCTTGGTGGACGTTCCATGCGTCCCAAAGCGTTTTGAGTTCCTGCATTTTCTCGGGCTGGACGGCGGCGAGGTCGTTCGTCTCGCCTATATCGTTTGCGAGGTTGAACAGCTCAGGCGGCTCGCTGCCCGCTTTCCCGTGGACCAGTTTCCAGTCGCCGTCGCGCACGGCCCACATGCCGTCGATGCGCCAGTAGAACGTTTTATGCGGGAGCCCTTTCACCGTGCCGGTCAGGAACGGCATCAGATCCGTTCCGTCGAGCGCCCAGGCGGGTTCGGTTTTTCCGCCCGCCGCCACGACGCTGGTAGGTAGGACATCAAGTTGAATCACGGGCGTGTCGGAAACAACGCCTGCGGGCAGTTTTCCGGGCCACTGCATCATGAAGGGTACGCGCATCCCGCCTTCCCAGGTGGTGTGCTTGAAGCCGCGTAGCGGAACGTTGCCGTTGCGCGTATCCCCGCCCGGCGCACCGTTGTCGGAGATGAAGTAGACCAGCGTGTTGTTCTCCATGCCCAGCTCCTTCACTTTGGCCATCACCCGCCCGACGGCATCGTCCATGGCGGAAATCATGGCGGCAAGCGTGCGTTGTTCCCGGTCGTCCAGGTTGGGAAAGCGCTGCATGTATTTTTCTGGCACCTGATGCGGGCCATGGACGGCGTTGAACGGAAGGTAGAGAAACCACGGCCCGTCCTTGTGCTGCCCGATCCATTCCGTCGCCCAGTCGCCGAAGGCGTCCGTCGTGTAGAAGTCCGGATTCGCAGGGGCATCGCGCACATCGGCCGAAAGGCGCGAATCAACGAAGCCATTCGGCTTGTAGTACGATCCGGGATTGCCGGCCACGCCGTAGTAGTCGTCGAACCCGCGTTTCAGGGGAAGGGTTTCGGGCGTGCCGCCCAGATGCCACTTGCCGCATATGCCAGTGGCGTAGCCGAGCGCCTTGAGCCGGTTGGCGATGGTGGTTTCCGTCAGCGGCAGGCAATGGTCGGGGCCCATGGTGTTGTTTTCGTGGCCGAAACGCGTTGGGTAGCGCCCGGTCATGATGCCTGCGCGCGACGGCGAGCAAAGCGGTGCCGAAACGTAGCCCTGCGTGAAGCGGATGCCATTCTTTGCGATTGCATCAATGTTGGGCGAGCGGAAATGCTGGTTGCCATAGCATCCGAGTTCGCCGTAGCCCAGATCGTCGGCGTAGAAAACCAGAATGTTGGGTTGGGCTGCCGGAGTGGCTGTGAGGGAGCTGGTGATAAGCAACCCTCCGCATAGCATCGTTGAGCATAGAAGACCTGTTTTCATGGAAACGACTCCTTTGGGTTGCCCTTGACTGCTCAAAATTGAACAAGTCGGCGACAAACAACGCTGCAGGGCAAAGCAGATTGGACATTTCAAACGGGAAATGCGCTAGAAACCAAAGCCCATTTGGCCAGCCTTCTGGTCCTTGCGCTTTTCGTCCGAGCCGAGCAGCGCGATGAACTGCTCTTCGTTCAGCACCGTCACGCCGAGTTCCTCGGCCTTTTCCAGTTTCGAACCTGCGTTTTCGCCAGCCACCAGATAGCTGGTGTTTTTCGAAACGCTCGAGCTGACCTTGCCGCCGCGCGTGCGGATCTTGTCGCCGCCTTCTTCGCGGGTCATGGTTTCAAGTGAACCGGTCAGCACGAACGTAAGGCCTTCCAATTCGTCGCTGCCGCCGGTATCCGCCTGCTTGAAGTTCACGCCCGCTTCCCGAAGTTGCGCAATCACCGCGAGGGCGTCCGGAGCTTGGAAATAATCGACGACCGATTTGCCGACGATGGAACCGATGTCGCGGATGGTTTCCAGCCGTTGGAGGTCGGCCTTCATCAGCGCGTCGATGGTTTTGAATTCATTGGCCAGAATCGTGGCCGCGCCTTTTCCGACATGCCGGATGCCGAGCCCGAAAAGAACCCGGTCGAACGGGCGCTGCTTGCTTTCCGCAATGCCTTTGATGAGGTTGTCGGCCGACTTTTCGCCCATGCGTTCGAGTCCGAGCACTTCCACTTTCTTGAGCGAGTAGAGCTCCGCCGGGTTCTTGACCAGTCCGCTATCGACCAATTGCTCCACCAGCGCTTCACCCAGGCCGTTGATATCCATCGCGCCGCGCGAGGCATAGTGGGCGATCCAGTTCTTCACCTGCGCCGGGCACTGGAGGTTGATGCAGCGCAAGGCGACTTCGCCTTCGCGTTTTTCCACATCGCTTCCACAGACGGGGCAGGTGGTCGGCATAGTAAAATCGACTTCTTCGCCCGTGCGCTTTTCGGTACCGACGCGCACGACGGCCGGGATGATTTCGCCGGCCTTTTCGATAATCACTTTATCGCCGATCTTGATGTCCTTGCGGCGGATTTCGTCTTCGTTGTGGAGCGTTGCGCGCCTGACGGTGGAGCCTGCCAACAGCACGGGCACAAGTTCCGCGACGGGTGTAAGCACGCCGGTTCGTCCGACCTGGATCGAGATGGCGCGCAACGTGGTTTCGGCCTGCTCCGGCTCGTATTTGTAGGCGACGGCCCAGCGCGGGCTTTTGGCGGTGTAGCCGAGTGGTTCGTACAGCCGCCGCTCGTTTACTTTGATGACGCCGCCGTCCATCTCGAACGGGAATTCGTGGCGCATGTTTTCGAGGACGTCGAGCTGGTCAAGGATTTCCTCGATGGTTTGGCAGAGCCAGTAGTTGGGCGTGATCCGCAGTCCGTAGCCTTTCAGCGTCTGGAGCATCTGTTCGTGGGTTTCGAAGGAAATGCCGTCGAGTTTGCCGGTGGCGTAGAAGATGGCATCAAGCGGGCGTTTGGCGACCTCGCGCGGGTCGAGCTGCTTGAGCGATCCGGCGCAGGCGTTGCGCGGATTGGCGAAGGGTTCCTGCCCGGCGTCCTGACGTTGCTGGTTTAGCTTGGCGAAGCCGGCGGTGTCCATGTAGATCTCGCCGCGCACTTCCAATACGGCTGGCGGCATCAGGTCGGAGAGGCGCAGGGGAATGGAATGGATGGTTCGGATATTGGCTGTCACATCGTCGCCGGTAGTGCCGTCTCCGCGCGTGACGGCGCGCACCAGTTCGCCGTTTTCATAGCGCAACGAAATCGCCACACCATCAATCTTCGGTTCGAGAATATAGGCGAAGCTTTCTTCCGGGATCAGCTTTCGGATGCGGTGGTCGAATTCAACTAGTTCTTCCTTCGAGTAGGTGTTCGAAAGGCTCATCATCGGTACGGCATGTCTTGCGCTTTCGAAATTTTCGAGCGGTGCGCCGCCAACGCGCTGCGTGGGGGAGGTCGGGCTTTCGAATTCGGGAAACTTGCGTTCAAGTTCTTCCAAGGATTGGAGAAGCTGGTCGTATTCGCGGTCGGTGATGTCTGGTTTGGCGTCGATGTAGTAGAGGCGGTTGTGCGCCTCGATCTCCGTCCGCAGCTCCTCGATCCGTTGCTTCGCTTTCGCTTTGTCACTCATGCGCCGGAATCTACCGAATCGCAAAACCCCGGTCAATCATCGGAACGGGGATGGCCTTTTGTTATTCGGCACATTTTACGTATTTTGTATTGGGGCGAATCTGATACCTTCGCGTGGATTTGCAAGGGATTGGTCACCATTAAGGCGCTGGAGTGGTTCATATGAAAATATTGGTTACAGGTTCGGCGGGTTTCATTGGGTTCCATACGGCAAAGGCCTTGTTGGCGGACGGGCATGAAGTCGTTGGATTGGATAATTTCAACGACTACTATGACGTCGGGTTGAAGGAAGCCCGCCATGCCCAGCTTGAAGCGATGCCGGGCTATGCGGGCGTTCGCGGCGATCTGTACGACTATGAATTGCTCCATCAGTTGATCCAGTCGCATCGGATTGACCGCATCTGCCATCTGGCGGCACAGGCCGGCGTCCGTTATTCCATTCAAAATCCGTTTGCCTATCAGGAATCGAACCTCAAGGGATTTCTGAACATCCTTGAGATCTGCCGGAACCACGACATTTCCCGATTGGTCTATGCTTCGAGTTCCAGCGTTTATGGAGGCAACACGAAGGTTCCGTTTTGCGAAACCGATGTCGTGGACCATCCGGTGAGTCTCTATGCCGCCACCAAAAAAGCCAACGAGCTCATGGCGCACGCCTATTCGCATCTGTATGGATTCCAAGCGGTCGGCTTGCGGTTCTTCACCGTTTATGGCCCGTGGGGCCGGCCTGACATGGCGTACTGGCTGTTTACCGACGCCATACTCCGGAAGCGACCGATCAAGGTGTTCAACCATGGCGACATGCAACGGGATTTCACCTATATCGACGACATTGTCTTGGGCATCAAGGCCGCGCTGTTTGCCGAGGGTCTCGATCCATACGAAATCTTCAATCTGGGGAACAACCAGCCGGAACAGCTGATGGACATGATACAGTATTTAAGCGATGCGCTGGGCGTGGAACCCGAACTTGAAATGCTGCCCATGCAGGACGGAGACGTACACATCACCTACGCGGATATCGACAAGGCGAAAGCCAAGTTAGGCTACCAGCCTTCCGTGTCGCTTCGGGAAGGGCTGGAGCACTTCGTCCGGTGGTATAAAGATTATAGGGCTTAATTAGAGGAAGTTTGAGCCGGCTTAAGTTGCTTTTGGAAAGGGGTAGGTCAACGACATCCATTAAACGTGCTCATCCGATAGGCGCAGCAAATATTGGCCGTACTCGTTTTTCTCCATTTCCTTGCCGATGGCAATCAGTTGATCACGGTCGATGTAGCCCAGGCGGTATGCAATCTCTTCGATGCATGCGATTTTAAGCCCCTGCCGTTTTTCGATGGTCTCGACATAGTTGGCCGCTTCGTGCATTGAATCGTGTGTGCCCGTATCGAGCCAGGCGAATCCCCGGCCAAGGTTTTGCACACGAAGCTCGCCCCATTCAAGGTATTGCCGGGTGAGGTCGGTAATCTCCAGTTCGCCGCGGACGGAAGGCTTCATGGATTCCGCGATGGCCACGACCCGGTTGTCGTAGAAATACAATCCGGGGATCGCAAAGTTGGACTTCGGCTTCTTTGGTTTTTCTTCGAGCGATAATGCATTGCCCTTCGCATCAAATTCGACAATCCCATAGCGTCCGGGATCCTTCACCTGGTAGGCGAAAATCGTCGCACCCCGTTCGCGGGAGGTGGCTTCCCCGAGCATTTGCCGGAAGCCTTGTCCGTAGAAGATATTGTCGCCGAGCACCATCGCCACGGAATCGGATCCGATGAATTCCCTGCCGATAATGAACGCCTGCGCCAAACCTTCCGGCTTCGGTTGTTCCGCATACGAAAAACGTACGCCGATCTGCGAACCATCACCCAGTAATTGTTTGAATAGCGGCAAGTCGTGCGGTGTGCTGATCACCAGAATATCGCGGATGCCCGCTAGCATGAGCACGGAAAGTGGATAGTAGATCAACGGCTTGTCGTAGATGGGAAGCATCTGTTTGCTGACCACCTTGGTCAATGGATACAGCCGGGAGCCGGAACCGCCCGCCAATATTATTCCTTTCATACCGAGCTCCCTGTTTTTGGCGTTTTCCCCAGCCGTTCCCCCGAATATGTTTTTTGGCGGATTGGCATCCACCACCATTCGTTGTCGATATACCATTGCACGGTCTTTCGGATGCCGGAATCAAAATCCTCCAATGCTTTCCATCCGAGTTCCGTTTCCAGTTTGGTGGCATCGATTGCATACCGTTTGTCGTGTCCCGGCCGGTCTGCCACATAGGTGATCAAGTCGCGATATTTGGTGCCGGATGTACGGGGCTTTATTTCGTCGAGGATCCGGCAAATGGTTTCCACCACCTCAAGATTGGTCCGCTCGTTTCGGCCCCCCACGTTGTAGGTTTCGCCACAGCGCCCATGTTCAACGACGGTGACGAGCGCGCGGGCATGGTCTTCCACGTAGAGCCAGTCGCGGATATTGTCGCCCTTTCCGTAGATCGGCAACGGCTTTTCGTCCATTGCATTCAGAATGACCAGCGGAATCAGTTTTTCCGGGAAATGATAAGGCCCGTAGTTGTTCGAGCAGTTTGTGATCACCACGGGAAGTCCATAGGTATGATGCCATGCCATGACCAAGTGGTCGCTGGAAGCCTTGCTGGCCGAATAGGGGGAGCGAGGGTCATAGGGGGTGGTTTCGTCAAAGAGTCCCTTGGCACCCAATGAACCATAGACTTCGTCGGTGGATATGTGGTGGAAGCGGAATTCAGAGGTCAGAGGACGGCGGTCAGAGGCCGGGGACCTTTCTTTCGCCGTTTTCGGCAGGGTGCTCCAGTATTCCCGCGCGCACTCCAGCATGGTGTAGGTTCCGACAATGTTGGTTTCGATGAATGCCGCCGGACCATCGATAGACCGATCCACATGCGACTCGGCCGCCAGATGCATGACCGCATCGGGCCGGAAGTCGTCAAGCAACGCGGAAACCTTCGCGTGATCGCAGATGTCCACTTGGGCAAAGCGATAGAGCGGGCTGTTCTCGATCTCCCGCAAGGATTCCGGAACGCCGGCGTAGGTTAGCTTGTCGAGGTTTAGCACTCGATACTGCTTCTCCTTGATCAAATATCGGCACACGGCCGATCCAATAAAACCCGCTCCACCTGTAACCATGACATGTTTCATGACCATTTCCTTGCTTCGTCCATTATGTCAGAAGCGCATTATACCATCTTCAGTTTAAAATTGATCTATAGGAAGGGCAGGCCAGCGGCCTGCGGTACGTATCGCAGCCGGCTCGGCTACCCTATTGATTAGGACAATTTCAAGATGAAGTTGGTATTATTCGACGAATGCCCTCCCGCTTTTTGACCCAGTCCGCGAATGCGTTCAGGCACTAAACGCTTGGAGTGTTGGGTCGTGAGAATGTTAGCTACAAATCCCCGACGATCTTTTTCACAATGACTCGGACCCGTTTTGATTTTATTTTCCGGCGGGAGGAGCTCGTATGCTTCAGGCAGTATTCTTCGACAATTTTCCGGGCATTGGCGGGCACGGAAATAACGATGTCCTGAATGATCACATTATAGTTTTCGGGTGGAAGTATGGCGAATAATTGTTCGATGTCGCAATATCGCTCGCCCTGATATGGACTGAGAATAAAACGTGCATCGTCGATGAGGATGTATTTTTCGATCGGTAGCGATGCGATATATCCAACTTCCTTGATCAAGGGACAGTTGCCTTCTCCCCCGGTGCCGCCACCTGAATAATGTGCATCCAGCCAGAAGAATGCGGATCGAGCCTTTGAGAAGTCGATTTCCCTCAGTTTTTCCGCACTGTTCCCATGGAGTAGGTGGATAGAAGGCTCGCTTTTGAATCGCTCTTTCGCCAGTTTGTAATATTTTTCAGCGATCTCAATGGAGTAGCAGGTTGGGAACAGCTGTTTCGCTTCGGCCAGCGAATCTCCCATGAAAGTTCCTGTTTCCACGAATACATCCGGCTTGTGCCGAGTGGCAATATCTTGAACAAGATCGAGAGGTAGTCCTCTATATATTAATCCCATATCGTTTATCCTGTTAAATGGCGGTCATTCAAGGGTTGGGGCGTTTTGCCATGGAACGCCTATGGCTTTTTCAATTCCCAATTTTCCCAGACGAAATCATATTGATAGGTGGGTTGGTGTGTTTTTGCAAGTTCATGCTGTATCCGTTCCATCCTAGCGCGCGAGTTGCTGTCGATGTTGTGGAACTGAACCTGAATGTTGTCAACGGATGAAAGGAAACCTTTCTCAATGAGTCGGTCAAGCAGTTCGTATTCTCCGCCCTCGATGTTGATTTTTGCGAGGGCGATATGGCCGATTCCGTTTTCGACCAGCCAGTCATGTGCGTCGACGATTTTTATGTTTTCCATGTTGGCGGAATCGCCCCATACCGAGCTGCCATCGGCGGAAAGGTGGATGGTTTCCGTCCGCGACGAGCCTCCCAGGCCAAACGGATGCACCTCTATCTTTTCATTCAACCGGAAACGTTCTTGGATCTTTTGCGCAAAACCCACAACGGGTTCAAAGACGTGTATGCGGCACTGGTAGCGTGAAAACAGGTCGCTTGCCCATTGTCCTTCGTAGCCTCCCAGGTCGAGAATTATGGAATCCTTGTCGAGATCATATTTGAAGCGCAAACTGCGTTCGCCTCCGTCGGCATACCATTTCCTGACTATTCGACTGTGCTCTTTTCTGGCGCGGCGGTTAACCAGCTTGTGAATTATTTTTTTCATTTTTTAACTCCATTGTTGAAAATAATATCGCGGATCTCACAACTTGATCCAGTTGTCTGGACAAATGTGCGGATTCGCTGTTTCCCCTGCATCGGCATACCATCGGCTCGGTGCAACAACGACTCCTTTTTGGGAGGGTGCAAGCCACGCCCCCCACCAACTAAAGCTACTGTTGGCGATGATATGGTGTTTGCATAAACCCATCAAGGCCATATCCATCCAGCTGTTTTCGTGCTGGTTCCAGCCGACGAATACCGGCTTTCGAGCACCGAAAAGCTCGCGGCAGAAAGGGATGTCGTCGGAAAATACGATGGGTGTGCAGCCTGGATGCTCTTCATCCAACCGCAAGAAGGCCTTGTTGTAGTAGTCGGTGCCGCAGACGCCCGACAGATCGGAATGGTTGAGGTAGTCGCCGCGGCGGACATGCACGGAGACGCATGGCTCGGATGCGATACGTTCCTGGAGTTGAATATTTTTTTCTCCCTCCAACGACTTGAACTGAAAGTCCTCGCGAATGGTATGGTCGATGTCTGCGAAGTACTTTTCCGTCTGCCAGTAGCCGTCGAGGTAGCCGCAGGTGGCATCGAGACATTCAGGGCTGAAGCCGATATTCTTCGGCTCGCGGCGACGATCAGTCTTCCGCATGAACCACGCGGCGGCGTTCAGGATTGACGAACGGTTTGCCATCTTGATTTTATCCGAGAGCGGATTCTTAAAAACCGTGTCGAGTTCCCACCCGTTGTGACGTGATTTTGTGCGGTGGCCATGCCACTGGACGATCACGTTCTTGCCTCGCGACTGCAAGGCGCGCGCGAAGGCGTACTGGAACATCTGGTTCCCGAGGCCGCCGGTTATACGGACAACAATCATGGATTCCCTCGTTGGGATTTCCGTCGGCATAGTTCCAACAGGTATTTATGAAGCATGCGGATGCCGTGTTCATGTGGTTTTTTGTACATGCGGAAAAGGAGTCGCTCCTGCTTGATTCCCCAGCGGCTGCGGTTGCGCCGGAAGGCCTGTTCGTGCGGTGTATCGAAAATGTTGGAGAAAAACCGCACGAAGGTTTCATTGCGTAGGCATTCGGGTTCCACGCCGCCGGGAAACCACGGCTCGGCGAGCATTTCCCGGTAAAGGGTATCGTTGGCGTCGATTTCCTTTGCCCGTTCCACGACGTCTTCCAAGGATGGGAAGTCGTGGCAGTTCACAAATGCTTTTGGGTTGAAGATGCTTCCAATGGTGGGGTCGCCCCAGTAGATCGGGATCGCGTTCGATTCCGCAGCATGCGCAAATTTTTCAGTCAGGTAGCCGGGGGTAGAGCTGTTTTCGAAGGCGATCACAAACTTGTATTTCGATTGGAATGCCAGTTTGTCGGCCACCGGTCCGCCGACATTGTTGCGCCACTTTCCGCCGGAGTGGACGGGTTTATAGGCGGACAGGAGGTCAAATATCTTGGTGCGTTCCTCGGCACTGTCCTTGAGGTTCGACATCACATAGGCGCAGAAGCCTTCCTTCCCGGCAACGACTTCATCGACCGGTTTGCGCGGGAGCAGCAGCCGGGCGTAGGATTCGCGGTAGAGCTTGATGAGCGGCAACCAGCAGTAGCGGTCGCCAAAGTCCATTTTATCGAACGCCAAGGCATAGTCGCTGATGTTGAAATTGGGGGATACGTTTTCGCCGGTTACGAATATGCGTACGCCAGAATATTTCAATACGTCGTATCCCCGGCAGGAGTGGAAGACATAGTCCGCATCGTAATCGTCGGTTCGTTCCAAATGGTAGCGGGCGGCAATGAGCGGCAAAACCATTTCGATGATTTCCGGGTGGCGGCCGGCATCTACGAAGGCAACTTTCTTGGTGGGCTGACCGGTCATACGATTATTTCCGCCGATAGATTTCATCGCACCCGACACATTTTACCAATTCATAGCCGATGGAACACATATAGCGGAACAGCTCCGGCGACCGGGTTCCATTTTCGACCCCGATGATTTGGACTGGTATTTGTTTGAAATCGAAGTTTTTCAAAATGGCCAGCTCGCATCCTTCGGTGTCGATGGAAAGATAGTCCACCCGGTCGATGCCAAAGCGCTTGAGCAGGCTGTGCGGTGCAAGCGCTTCAATTTCGACCGTTCTCTTGCTGCCGCCATGTTCAGCGATGTCGTTGTCGATTCGTTTTATATGGTGCTCATCAATGAATTCGGCAATCCCTGAAAGCATGTTGGCATAGCCCTCCACTACGAGGAAGCCTACCATGCCATCCGAGCCTGAAATACACGCGTTGAGCAAGTGGCAATTACGGTTTTCCTTGAGTTGCTCAAACATGACAGGATGGGGTTCCACGCACACGCCTGACCATCCTTTTTCCTCGAACAGCAGCGTGTTGGAAAGAGAGACTCCGTCGTTTGCTCCGATATCCAAGAACACGCCATTTGCGGGTTGGCCAAGCAGATCGAAAACCGTCGTGTCCTGCCCGTATTGGCTGTGTCCGTCTTTGCGGATGTTGTGTTTCCGTCGTTTTCGTTTCAGATACCAATACAAGTTTGTCTGCTCAAGTCCCATTCTTCCTTTCCCCTTCATTTTTTCATGCCGTTTTCCGGTTTGACTGAAGTTGCCTGAAATAGCGCAATCTCGCCCTTTTCCGCGTTGTGCGGGTGTAGATATTGTATGCCTTTGCCAAAGCCCGGTATTTTTTGATTTTGGAACCGCGGGGGATTTGGCTTTCAATCTCCTTGCGCTGCACCACCGGGAACGGGGTAATGCAGGCGGCTTTGAAGCCGTACAGCCATTCCCGATCCAGCGCGATGTCGTAGGGAAGAAACATGGGCAGCATTTTTTCAACGCAAAGCGCGGCCGCTTTGCGGTTGATGAGGTATGCAGCCGTGTTTTTAACGATGCCGGTGTTGTATGCGATCTGGTGTTCGGCGGTCAGTTGGCCAATCGCCAGAAACGTTCCTTCCCGGAAGGAGGACATGCGCAGCAAGTCCCAGTGGGCGCTATAACGAAGCGATGCCTGGATCAATTCATCCAGATTCTTGGGCAAGGTAGCATCGTCTTCCAGAATCAGGGCGTAGTCGCTGTCGGTTTCAAGGAATGCACGGAAGGCGTTAATGTGGCTGAAATAGCAGCCGATGGCTCGCTTATTGGTGATTTTACCGAAGAGCCGATGAAACTTTTTTTCGTCGTAGTCTTTGATCGGCTCTTCGAGCAGGTCTCCGAAAACGGCATCGATCCGGTTGTAGGCCATGCCCAGCAGATCCAGCTGCCCACTGATGTACGCCATGCGTTCAGGGGCATTCTTTAGGTTGATAACATAGGTCTCGATTTTCATGGGCGGCTTGTTCCTAGATTTCGTTTCGACCCTTCTTTGCGAGGTGCAGCTCGTACATTTTCACATCCTTCAGCCAGCGGTTGGAGGCGATGACGGCTGCGCAAGCGAAGCCGTATACTCCCGCGCGATACATCTTTTGCTTGATGTATTTCTTGGAAAAATAGAAGGGGAATCCGAAGAGAATGCGCAGGGCAAGGAAGCCCTTCGACTTGAGCTTGGTTTCGTTCGCCCGGACGGTGCTTCCATGGTTGGCCTTGGCCATTTGCTGGGCAACATTCTGGAATGAATAGTGGAGAAGTGCTCCGTTCAATCGTTTCGGTTTTGTTTCCGGCGGGATTTCGAGCTGATCCCATGCGGCATGGGCGGGCATGCGGACGATCGATTTGTGGTAGAGTTTGTTGCGCCATGCCAAGTTGCATGTGTTCCAGACCACGCCTTTCGGAACGGGTGGAACAGTGACGAGCCTGAGACTGAATATTCCCGGTTCGGGCGCGCCGTTGGTGAACAGGGCGCGGATTTCGTCCTGCAACTCCGGACTGAGCACTTCATCGGCATCGAGATCAAGCAGCCAGTCGTTGGACGCCGCATCCTCGCCGTTGCGCTTCTGGAAGCCGTTGCCTTCCCATTTCTTGTCGATCACCGTGGCCCCCGCCGCCTGCGCGATTTCCCGCGTATTGTCGGTGGAACCGGAATCGACGATGATGACTTCGGCACCGATTTCGACGACTTTTTCCACCACCGGCCCAATGCGGCTGGCTTCGTTGAGGGTACGGATGTAGCAACTTAAAGGTATGTTGGCTGGTTGATTCATATTGCTCTTATTGTGGGAGCACTCTTAATTGTGGTCTAAGTTGAAATTGGATAGTTTTTGCGAGCGAATCTTGGCTCGTAGTCGAGCTGTTCTCCATGCAACATCGAAGCTGATGCGTTCATGGGTTTCAACAAAGATGAAATCAATATGCCTGTGAATTCCTGTGCTGATTAATTCTTCTAGCAACGCCACTTCGGCTCCTTCAATGTCGACTTTCAGAACGGCAATTCTTTCAGGGATATTTTCGATATACTCCAAGAGGTTGATGACATCCACTTCGACATAATTATTCGTGTCACCGTCTTTGCGGGTAAGTAGGGACGAAGAGACTGTTTTGTTTTCAGGGGCAGCTTCAAAACCAATGGTGCGAAACAATCTTGCGCGACTATTTTCTGCTCCTACCGCGACAGGCATGAAGGTTAGTCTGGGGTTGTTGTTGGCGTTTCTTAATAGGATTTCGGCGGCAATAGGATCGGGTTCGAACGCATGGACACGAAATCCCTTGTCCAGAAATAGGGATGTGAATACGCCCATATTTGCACCACAATCAATGGCAATAGCGTTGCTGGGAGCATTGCTAATAGCATTGTCGAATTGTATTTTTGCAACTTTACGGCGTTTGCGACGCACTGTTTTGTGACGACCGAATACCAGATAGTAACAAACAAAAATTCTTTCCATAAAACCAATTGTCGGCGTGTGTTCCGAGATCTCTTTCATCTCTGCTCTCCTATTAGAGTATTTTGCATTAATTCGTTTATAGTGCCAAATGTACGCTATGCGTAAAATATCATTGTTCGTATAACATGGTAACGAGCAAGTGAGACCAAATTTTAAGGATGCAGTTCACTGCTCGTTGATTTTTCTCGTACAATATAGGCGGGGCGGTTTTTGACTTCGTCGTAGATGCGGGCGACGTATTCGCCGACCAGTGCGATGGCCAAAAGAATCAGGCCGCCGAGTCCGCTGATAAGGATGACGAGCGTGGTGAATCCGGTGAAGGCAATCTCATAGCCCATCAGTCGCTTGGCGGTGAAATACAAGGCGATGGAAAACGCACCCACTGCGGAGACCAGCCCCAGCATGCCCAGCAACCGGATCGGTTTGTAGGAAAAGCTCAACACGCCGTCGAACGCATACTTCAATAGGCGCTTGAACGTCTGCTTCGGGGTGCCGGCCGCGCGGTCGTCGCGTGCGTATTCCACAAAACCTTGCTGGAAGCCGACCCAGCTGTAGAGGCCGGGGAGAAAGCGGTTGCGCTCGGGCAGCTTTTTGATCTCGTCCACCGCGGCGCGGTCGAGCAGGGAAAAAACACCTACATCGGGCGGGATCGGGAAGTCGATGGCGTAGCGGAAGAGTTTGTGGAACACCTCGAAGCCGATGCGCCGCAATCCGGTTTCGGCGCGGTCGGTGCGCCGGGCAAAGACCACTTGGTTGCCAGCCTGCCAGGAGTCGATCAATTTTGGGATCAGGG
>JAIPJC010000035.1 GCA_021734345.1 Kiritimatiellales bacterium
GTGATGGTGGCAAGCGTCTGCGTTTCGCGCTCGATCTTCACGCCTTCCTTGGCCTCGACGGACTGGTGGGGGCCGACGCTCCAGCGGCGGCCGGCCATCAGGCGGCCGGTATGCTCGTCGACGATAACGACCTGGTTGTCCTGCACCACATAGTCGATGTCCTTTTCGTAGACGCAGTAGGCGCGGATCAGCTGGTCGACGGCGTGGACGCGTTCGTTGCGCAGGGCAAACTCCTCCTGGATCGCGCGGCGCTTTGCCATGCTTTCCTCGGGCGTGAGGCTGGTATCGCCGTCAAGCTCGGCCATGGCGGAAACCATGTCCGGCAGGACATACATTTCCGGATCGTTGGGGTTGAGTTCTTCGCAGCCCTTTTCGGTCAGGCCGGCGTCGTGGCCCTTTTCATCGATGGTGAAGAAAAGCTCCTGGCGCAGTTCGCGCGCCTGTTCCTTGCGCATGTCGCCGAGCATCGACATCCGGGTCTTTTCGAGCAGCTTGCGGATCGCGACGTCCTCGATCATGTGCATGAGCTGCTTGTTCTTGGGCATGCCCTCGAACACCTGGTACATCTTGAGCGCGGCGTCGTCTTCCTCGCCGGCGTCGAGATGCTCCTTGGCCTCCTGCAGCAGGCGCGTGCAGAAGTCGCGCTGGCGGCGGACCAGGCGGGCGACGGCGGGCTGGAGCTCGCTGTACTGGGAGGAGGAATACGGCGCGGGGCCGGAAATGATCAGCGGCGTGCGCGCCTCGTCGATCAGGATCGAGTCGATTTCGTCGACGATGGCGAAGTTGTGTCCCTTCTGCTGCACCATGTGCTCGGAGCGGTAGGCCATGTTGTCGCGCAGGTAGTCGAAGCCGAACTCGGAGTTGGTGCCGTAGGTGATGTCGCACAGGTACATGTCGCGGCGCTGCGGCGGCGGCATCATGTTTTTCAGGCAGCCGACGGTGAGGCCGAGCCACTTGTAGATGTGCCCCATCCATTCGGAGTCGCGCTGCGCGTGGTAGTCGGACGTGGTGACGACGTGAGCGCCTTTACCGGAAAGCGCATTGAGGTAGACCGGCAGCGTGGCGACCAGCGTTTTGCCTTCGCCCGTGGCCATTTCGGCAATCATGCCTTTATGAATGGCCAGACCGCCGATGAGCTGCACATCGAAATGCACCATTTCCCACCCGAGCATGTGGCCGCAAACCTCCACCTGCGTGCCGCACAGGCGGCGCGAGGCGTTCTTGACCACCGCAAAGGCTTCGCATTCAATGTCCTCGAGTGTTTCACCGTTCTTTAGCCGCTCGCGGAACTCAGCCGTTTTGGCCCGCAGCTGCTCGTCGGTCAGGGCCTTGTATTCCTCGTCAAATGCATTGATGCGCACCACCAGCGGCCGCATTTTTTTCAGGTCGCGCTCGTTCTTGGAGCCGATGATCTTTTTCAGAATCCAGTTCATAGAAATTTCCGGGGTTGTAAAATGAGCAGGAAAGGTACTGCATTTGCCCCCCACCCTCAAGCAGGGATTGGCCGTCGTTTACGTCGGTGGAATCGCTTGAGTATCGCCGCGCCAGCCGATAGCATTCGGCACCATGAGCAGAGACGATTCATTGCCGGTTCCGCTGGTGATCTACGGCGTGCCCTTCCATAACGTGACCTTTGCGGAGGCCGTCGACTGGGTGGAAGCGCGCATCCGCTCCGGCCGCCCGGCCAATATCGCCACGGCCAACCTCGACTTTGTGACGAGGGCCTGGCACGACCCCGAGGTGCAGCGCCTGCTGATCGACGCCGACCTCGTCATTGCCGACGGCTTCCCGGTCGTGAAGCTCTCGCCCTTCTTCGGCCCCGCGCTCAAGGCCCGCGTCACCGGCAGCGACATCACCCCCCTGCTCGCCGAACGCGCCGCGCGGGAAGGGTTCGGCATCTATGCCCTCGGTGCCGCCGAAGGCGTCGCGAAAAAAGCCATGCAAATCCTGAAGGAGCGCAACCCCGGCCTGAAGGTGTCCGGCACCTATTCCCCGCCCTTCGCCCCGCTGCTCGAAATGGACCACCGCGAAATCCTCCGCCGCCTCGAAGCCGCCCGGCCCGACCTCCTGTTCGTCGCCTTCGGCTCGCCCAAGCAGGACAAGTTCATCCACATGCATGTGCGCGGCTGGAACGTACCGGTTTCGATCGGCGTCGGGGCCTCGCTCGACTTCATCACGGGCGCGCAAAAACGCGCGCCGGTTGGGTTGCAAAACCTGCATCTCGAATGGCTGTGGCGCGTCTGCTGCAATCCCCGGCGGCTCTTCGGCCGCTACGTGGCCAACCTGCGCTTTCTCTTTTCCGCCACCCACCAGATGTTTGCGATCCACCGCATGCCCGACAAGCCCGGCGGTTTCCAGCCCCTGGAAGCCGCCAGCGCCACACGCTTCGCCGAACTCGGCGCCATGATGGAACTCTTCCAGCCCCTGAAATCCGCCGCGGAAGCCCGCGCCTTCATCCAGCGCATGGCCGAAACCGCCACCGGGAAAAGCGTCGTGCTCGACCTCCATCCGATTCCCTGGCTCGACAGCCTCGAACTCGGCGCCCTGCTCGAAATCAACAAGCAGTGCCGCGCGGATGGCCGCCGCCTGATCCTCTACGCGCCCCGGCCGAAAGTGCGCCGCCTGCTCGAAACCTGCCGCCTAACCGACTATTTCAACACCGCCACCCGGCCCGACGAGCTGGAGGCCATCTTGAAGAATCTCGCCGAGCACGTCGCGGGCGGAACGGCCTACGATGAAGGACTGCTGACGCTCGATCTTCCGATGGAACTCACGGCCGCCACCTTGATCGAATTCCAAAAGCAGGCGGAATTCATCCACCACGAACTCAAGGCCCGGGGGGTGCTCAAAACCGTAGCGGTCGATGCCGCCCAGCTCGACTTTATCGACAGTTCCGGCCTCGGTTTCCTCATCGCCCTCAAAAAAGCGACGCAGGACGAAGGCGTATCCATGTCCATCGCCAACCTCGCCCCCAAGCCGCGCCGCACCTTCGAAATCGCCCGCGTCGACAAGATCTTGTTGCATGCGTGACGAGTGAAACGTGAGTCGTGATCTACATTTTTCCGAACGCTTCGAGAAAGGCGTCGATGTGCTCCTCGGTGTGGGCGGCGGAGATGAAGGCGACTTCGAACGCGCTCGGCGGGGTATAGAACCCGGCATCGAGCATGTGGTGAAAGTAGCGCGCGTGCGCCTTCGTGTCGCACGCCTTGGCGTCGGCGAGGTTGCGGACGGGCGCTTTGCGGAAGAACGGCGTGAACATGCCGTCGCGTCGCGCGCAGTGCAGATCCAATCCCTTTTCCGCCGCGATGCGGTTGATGCCTTCGGCAAGTTGCTTGCCCAGTTCGGCCATGCAGGGGTAGGGATTTTCGTCGCGCAGCAGTTCGATGGTTTTCATGCCGGCGGCGACGGCGACGGGGTTGCCGCTGAGCGTGCCGGCCTGGTAGACCGGGCCGAGCGGCGAGAGGCAGGACATGATTTTTGTGCTGCCGCCAATCGCGCCGATGGGCATGCCGCCGCCGATGATTTTGCCGAGCGTGGTGATATCGGCCTTGATGCCGCACATGTGCCCGAAGGTGGTCGGGCCGAGGCGGAAGCCGTTGATGACTTCGTCGAAGATCAGCAGTGCGCCGCATTCGGCGGTGGCGGCGCGGAGGCCTTCGAGAAAGCCGGCGGCGGGTTCGACCAATCCCATGTTGCCGGCGATCGGCTCGACGATGACGGCGGCGATTTCATGACCGCTGGTCTTCAGGATTTCCTGCACGGCCGCGAGGTCGTTGTACGGAGCCACGAATACTTCGGCGGTGGCGGCGGGCGATACGCCGGCGGAGGAGGAGATGCCGCCGGTGAGCAGTCCGCTACCGGAGGCGACGAGCATGTAGTCGGTGTGGCCGTGGTAGCAGCCGTCGAACTTCAGGATCTTGTTCCGACCGGTGTAGCCGCGCGCCAGCCGGATCGCGGTCATGACGGCCTCGGTGCCCGAGCTGACGAGGCGTACCATTTCGATCTCGGGAACAAGTGTGCAGATGAGTTCGGCAAACTCCGCTTCCTTGGCGGTGTTGGCGCCAAAGCTAAGTCCATCGGCGGCCGCCTTGGCGACGGCTTCGACCACTTCATCGCGGGCGTGGCCGAGGATGAGCGGGCCCCACGATCCACAGAAGTCGACCAGCTCGGTGCCGTCCTCGGTCTGTACCTTCGCGCCCTTGCCGGATTTAAAATAGACAGGCGTTCCGCCGACACCATTGAATGCGCGGACGGGGCTGTTTACGCCGCCGGGAATCACCTGCTTTGCCCGCTCGAACCATTGTGCTGAATTCATCTTTGCTCCCTGTAGGTTGCTTACTGCTTATTGCGTACTTCGTATTGCCCTTCATGGAGTTTCTGTTCCGATAGCAATACGCAGTACGCAATACGAATTACCCTCCATTTTGAACTCGTGAAATTTTTCGGATTGGGGGAATAATAGCGACACTTTTTTTAAAACCAAATAGGGGTAAGACTATGCTTGATATTCGATTTGTTCGTGAAAACGCCGACGCCGTGAAGGCCGCCATGGCCAACCGCAACGCCAAGGTGGATGTGGATGCCGTGCTGGAACTCGACAGCCGCCGCCGCGTGATCGTCGCCGAGGCCGAGGAGCTGAAGGCCGAACGCAACCGTATTTCCAAAAGCATCGGACAGATGATCAAGGAAGGCCAGAACGCCGAAACCATCAAGGCGCAGGTGCGCGACATGGGCGACAAGATCGCGGCGTTCGACGACGAGCTGCGCGACATCGATGCCAAGCTGCGCGACGCCTTGCTCTACATTCCCAACATGCCCTCCGCCACCACGCCGGTCGGAAAGGACGAAAAGGACAATCCCGTCGTCCGCTCGTGGGGCGAAAAGAAGACCTTTGATTTCGCGCCGGTTGCGCACTGGGATCTGGGCGCAGCGCTCGGTTTGTTCGATCTCGAACGCGGTGCAAAAATCGCCGGCTCCGGCTTCCCGCTCTTCACCGGCAAAGGCGCCAAGCTCGAACGCGCGCTGATCCAGTTCATGCTCGACCTGCATACCGAAGAGCATGGCTATACCGAAATCGCCCCGCCCTTCATGTGCAACGAAACCGCCATGACCGGCACCGGCCAGCTGCCCAAGTTTGCCGAGGACATGTATGCCGTCCCGCTCGACGGCCTCTATCCCATTCCCACCGCCGAAGTCCCTGTCACCAACATGTACGGCAACGAAATCCTCACCCAGGAACTGCCGATCTGCCACACCGCCTACACGCCCTGCTTCCGCCGCGAAGCCGGCTCGGCCGGCAAGGACACCCGCGGCCTGTTGCGCGTCCACCAGTTCGACAAGGTCGAGCTGGTTAAATTCACCACGCCCGAAACCTCGGCCGAAGAACATGAAAAGCTGACGCTCGACGCCGAACGCGTCCTGCAAAAGCTCGGCCTGCACTACCGCGTCATCGAACTCTGCACCGGCGACCTCGGCTTCAGCGCCGCCAAGTGCTACGACATCGAACTCTGGGCGCCCGCGCAGGACAAATGGCTCGAAGTTTCCTCCTGCTCCAACTTCCACGACTACCAGGCCCGCCGCGCCAACATCCGCTACCGCAACGAAGACGGCAAACCCGCCTTCGTGCACACCATCAACGGCTCCGGCGTCGCCCTCCCCCGCCTCGTCATCGCCATCATGGAAAACAACCAGAACGCCGACGGCACCATCGACCTCCCCGAAGCCATCCAGCCCTACATGGGCGGGTTGAAGAAGCTGGGGTGATTGGAAAGTTTTATTTGAAAATGCTGAATACAAAGATCAAAGGACTGACCCCTTTTCCAGCCCTACATGGGTAGTTTGAAGAAGCTGGGGTAGTGAAGGAAGCAAAAGAGAAGGCCAGTCAATGATCCTGAAAATATTATTTCACAGCCCCGTCTCTTGGCCGATCAGCATATTGGAGTGTTAATTATGCTTAACCTTGAAAAGTCACCTTACCTTGTCGACGCAGCAGTTGAACGAGAAATATTGGCACAAGTAAAAACTCTTGAAGAAAGAATCAAGTTGTTGAGAGCGGCGGGGACATTAACCCCACAAACCATTAAAGATTATTATGGAGAAAAGCGATTTGAACAAATTGCCGAATCAAATGCACTTGAAGGAAGTACTCTAACAGCGGGTGAAACAGAGCTTGCAGTGCTCAAAGGCATAACCATCACAGGACATGACCCGGCGTTCACACGGGATGCTCGAGCCTTAGATGAAGCATTAAAACGCCTTATTGAAATGGCTCATGAATATGACAGACCAACAGATATATCACAACTTCACGAATTGCATCGCCTGATCTTAGGAGGCGTCACAGGTGCCGGAGTATTTCGCCACGAACCTGTAAGAATAAAGGGTTCTCCACACTCACCTCCTAAAACATGGAAACAGATCATGGACAACATGGAGGCGTGGGAAAAATGGTCCATAGACAATGCTGCGCTCCCTGCGCCAATCCGCTCCGTAGTGCTGCATGCGTGGCTAGCTCATATCCATCCTTTTATTGATGGCAATGGACGAACAGCTAGAGCCATCAGTAATTTGGAACTTATTCGTGCAGGATATCCGCCAATCATTATAAAAAAAAGAGAACGAGATCGTTACATTGAATCTCTTTCTGACTCTGACTTAGGAGGTGACATTAGATCCTTTATGGAGCTAATCCTCGACAGGATAGATGGCTCCATCATTGGACTCGAACAGTCTGCTCGGAAGCACCAGAATTATAGCATTATTCAAGAGAGAATCCGCCAAAGCCAAAAACGAATGTTGAACATTTGGACCACCAGCGTCGAATTGTTAGCCAAAACAATTGAGCACTACCTACAGACTGAGATTGAAGCAGTAGGGGGTAAAGTATATGTGAAAATATTTGAATCTCCCTTGGATCTCGATGATTTTGTTTCTGTATGTGACCGGCGTTCCGCTCAAAAATCATGGGCATTTATTCTTAACATCGAAATCCCCAGCCTGCCAAAAAGCACGCGCTTAGCATATATAGGCTATAGAACCCCTTGGATGTTCCATGAACTAGGGAACGAAGGCGGTCCTTCAATATATTGGTCAGTCAAGAACCCTACAGGTTATCCTATGTGGAATTCTCTGAATGATAGTTCCCCCTTTGCTGTTGAAATCACTACTAAGCTTGGTGCGGGTGATGAATGGTATGCGAGACGGGCTAGTGGCTTAATTGAGAATTTTAGCACAACGGTGTTGGCCAAAGAGATTGCGAGTTCTTTGCTCAACGCGGTTTCTGAGTAAAAAAGCTTCAGAGCCGGGATGAAGAAAAGGGGGTCGAAATGGGAAACGTGTCAGTCCTATTATTTCATCATTTGTGCTGGATGTAAAAATGAGAAAGGGGGAGAAAGGGATCAGTCCAGAATGGCACTAAGTTAAGCCTTAATTCCACATCACCTGCAAGCAGGCGAGACGCCTGCGGTACAAAAAAAGGGGTCAGTCCGCCTAATTCGTCATTTCGCCCTTCAGCTCCTAAGCTTCCTCCTCCCAGCACGAGATCTCCTCAAATCCCATTCACGAGTTTCATTTTTTTGACGCCCCTTCCCCAACCGCAATGGAGCAGGATGCTCCATCTACATTTCCAAAGAAAGTGTCAGTCCTGAATAGCACCAAGTTAAGCGGTTTTCGCAGATGCAAAGTAAAGTAGGACAGCGCTTCCAGCCTGTCGGCACACGCAAAGGATCGAACCACCGCAGACAGGCTGGAAGCGCTGTCCTACTTTGACAACAACAGCCATTTGAGAGCATCAAGTCCCGTGTGCGACTGTATTAAAAAATCCTTAACCTAGTGCCATTCGTGTCAGTCCTATTATTTTCCCTTGTTCTGGATGTCCAAGGACTGTTTTGCCCATGCCGCCAGTTGTTCGGGATCTTCCAGCACTTCGGGAGGGATTTCGTAATAAGACATGGTCATGGCCTTGCCTGGATACGGCTTGAAAGGAAGGGAACCGGCTTGGATGAACTGCGCGCGGTTGGTGTCGTCCACTTTTAAATAGGCGGTGTCATCCGCAACGAGTCCAAACATTTTCTCGCCGCGATACAATCCGGCTCCACCGAACATTTTGCAGGCGGAGACTCCGCCCCATCCGGAGAATTGGTCCAAGACATAGGCGATAAATTCGTCTGATATGGGCATGGGGTGTCGATCCTCCTACGTCTTGCGCCGGGCGTGCTAATCCTAAACCGGGAAATCAATAGTGCGGCGGTTTTTCGTTGCCGCCAAGTTCTTCGGGTCCTCCAAGCTGGGCGAGGCGCTTTTCGAGCGCCTCGATGCGGCGCAGCAACCGGGTCGCGTCCTGTTGCTGGCGGTAGATCTCTTCGTTGAGTTTTGCAATCGTTTCGTCCTGCATGGCGGAGAGGGACTCGAGTTTGATGATGCGTTCTTCCATGTGCGGAAGGTAGCAGATTGACCGGCAATGGGGAGTGGTTTCATTTGGATTTTGCTTTGAAGCGGACAGGGGTTGTCTCTACGATGGGTTCGTGCCAAATCAATCATGATCCCTGATCCGGTAAATCATAATAGTTTCCTGCTGCAGAACCTCATGGAGCGCATGTCGGACAACATCTATTTCAAAGATGCCGAATCGCACTTCATCATGGTCAACAAGGCTTTCTGCAACTGGTTCGGGATGGCTGCCGATCAAATCGTTGGCAAGTCGGACTTCGATCTTTTTGCCGAAGCGCACGCCCAGCAGGCCTACAATGATGAACAGCGCATCATCCGGACCGGCGAACCGCTCATCGGCGTCGAGGAAAAGGAGGTCTGGCCAGACGGACGCGTCACCTGGGTTTCAACCACCAAGATGCCGCTGCGAAATGAAACCGGCCAGATCATCGGCACGTTCGGGGTTTCGCGCGACATCACCGAACACAAGGAGGCCGAACTCCGTGCCGCCTACTATGCCGAGAAAGTCCGCCGCATCCAGCAGGCGATGGAGGACGATGTCCGCATGGCGGGCGAGCTGCAGAAAACCTTCTTCCCGCACGCCTATCCCGTCTTCCCGTCCGATGCCCCGCCCGGCGCCGGCTGCGTCGGCTTCCACCACCACTACCATCCCAGCGGAATGGTCAGCGGCGACTTTTGCGCCATTCGGCGACTCTCGCCCACCGAGTCCGGCATTTTCCTCTGCGACGTCATGGGGCACGGGGTGCGTGCCGCGCTCGTGACGGCGCTCATCTGCGCGATGGTCGAAGACCTCTCGATGGAGGAAAAGGATCCGGGCCGATTCCTAACCCGGATGAACGCGCTCCTGCTGCCGATCCTGCGGCAGGAGGACATGTTCCTCTATGCCACCGCCTGCTACATGGTGTTGGATGCCGCCACCGGGCACATACGCTCCGCCAACGCCGGCCACCCGCTCCCGATGCACTTCCAGTGCGAAGGAAGCCGGGTCGAATGGCTGGCCGATTGCGCTGGCGTGCGCGGCCCCGCCCTGGCCATCGACCCGGATCCACTCTATCCGACGACCGAAAAAACGATACAGCCCGGCGACTCGGTGGTCATGTTCACCGACGGACTCTATGAAGTGGCCGGCGCGGATGGCGAAGAGCTGGGCGAAGAACGGTTGCTCCAGCATGCCCGACAGCATGCCGGGCTTCCCTTGGCCGACCTGTTCCCGGCGCTGATCGACGATACCCGCCGCTATTCCGCCACGGGCACCCTTGACGACGATGTCTGCCTGGTTGGATTTACCTTCCGCGCGCCCATTTGGAAATAACCCATGCCGTACACCCTTCCCAGCAACGCATTCCTGTTGACCGCCCTGATGGACACCCTGTCGGATGCCATCTACTTCAAGAACCTCCAATCGCAATTCATCACCGTGAACAAGGCCTGCGCCAAAAAGCACGGGTGGAAATCGATCGAAGAGATCCCCGGCAAAACCGACTTCGACATCTTTTCCGAGGAACACGCCAAGATGGCCTTTGCCGACGAACAGAAGATCATCGCCACCGGCGAATCGCTCTACGGCATCGAGGAGAAGGAAACCTGGCCCGACGGCAGCATCACCTGGGTTTCCACCACCAAAATGCCGCTCCTCAACGCCACCGGCGAAATCATCGGAACCTTTGGCATCTCGCGCGACATCACCGAACACAAGCTGGCCGAGCTGCGCACCCAGCAATACACCGAAGAAATCCGCCAGATCACGGAGGCGATGGAGGACGATGTCCGCATGGCGGGAGAGTTGCAGAAAACCTTCTTTCCAAGCGGCTATCCCATGTTCCCCGAAGGAGCGTCCGCCGAAGAGGGTTGCGTGGATTTCCTGCACCGCTTCACGGCGACCCGCGATGTCAGCAGCGACTACTGCTCCATTCAGCGGATTTCCGATACCGAGGTGGGTATTTTCCTGTGCGATGTGCAAGGCGGCGGCGTACGCGCCGCGCTCGGCACCGCCCTCATCCGCGGCAACATCCACGAGCTCGGTTCGCTCGAACGCGATCCCGGGCGCTATCTCTCGCGCCTGAGTGAATTATTGCTCCCGCTGATCCATCCCCGCGATCTCCTCCTGGATGTGACCGCCTGCTATCTCGTGCTCGACACCGCCGACGGACACATCCGCATGGCCAGCGCAGGCTACCCGCAACCCCTCCACTTCCGGCACGATGGCGAAACCAAATGGTTGTTCGAAAACCTGTCGCTCCGCGGCCCGGCGCTAGCCAGCCAACCCGGCACCATCTATCCCGCCATCGAATGCAAAACCAACCCCGGAGATAGGATCGTGTTGTTCAGCGACGGACTCTACACCGGCACGAACACGGCAGGAAAATCCTACGGGGAAAAACGGCTGCTCGGCTCCGCCCGCAGCCTGAACGGGAAGCCGCTGGACGGAATCTTCCAAGGCCTGGAAAACGATACCCGCAACTTTACCGCCGACGGCACCTTCTCCGACGACGTCTGCATCGTCGGAATCCACTTTCGCAAGCTGCTCCGGCAGGACTAGGCGACCACCACCAGCTCCAGCACCTTCTTGCTCAGCGTCATCTGCTCCCGCAACTCCATCTCCAGCAGGTTGAGCAATACTTCACGGACCTGCTCCGCCAGCGCCTTGCGCGCCATCTCCTTGTAGAAGTCGCACAGGCACCGGTCGAAATGCCGCGTCGCCTCGATCACATACTCCGTGCCGACCAGCGATGGAACCGCGTATTCACCGAAGCAATCCTCCCGCTCGCCGACCATGTACTTGAAGAAGGTATCCAGCACGTTTTTCGACACCTCCTCCTCGTACTCCTTCAGCCGCCTTTCCAGAACGTGCTCGTGGTCCATCAGGTTGTCGAGCAGCTCCCGCGTTTCCTCATCCGGGGCGCGATCCAGCAATTCCGCATAGAATTCGCCGAGCCTGCGGTGGAAATCCCGCGCATGGTCCAATATATCCCTGGTTTGGTTGAATGACATGGCCACCACCTCCTTCGCTCGTATTCTACCCCCGCCTATTGGGCTGTCAACATATTGACTGGCAGATGTTTCCACAAAAAAACCGGGCAGGTGTGAAAAATAATCCGGGTTTTTAAAAAAATGGTGTCCCATATCCGCCGCGAGGAACGTACATTGCCATAGAAGCTCGTGGTTTGGGTTTCACTTGGGTGGCGCAAGGTTCTCCTCCCTCTTTCCTTGCGCCGCTCATTTTTTTGCCAAAATCAAGCACCTGCCGGCCACTCAACCCTTCAGCAAACGGAACCTTCTTGGCGGCATTCCGACCATGCGACGAAACTGGCGGGTGAAGTAGTTGCTGTCGTTGAAGCCCACTTCCAACGCGATTTCGGTAATCGGAAAATCGGTGCTGCGCAGCATTCCCATCGCCTTTTGGATGCGCAGCCGAACCAGATAGTCGATCGGCGTCTGACCCGTCGCCTTGCGGAAAACGCGCATCAGGTTGCTCCGCGACATATGCGCAATCGCCAGCAGCTCCTCCACCTTCCAGTCCCGCGCAAAATCGTTTTCCAACGCCCCAATCACGTTGCCGACGCGCAACAGGGCATGGGCCTCGGTCGTATCGGTCGCCGTGTAGGCGCGCGACAGGAAAACCATCAGCTCCAGCAGCTTCGCCCGCAACGCGACTTCGTGGCCCGGCGCCGCACCTTCGCACTCCCGCTCCATCGCCTCGGCCAGAAGCTCGACCTGCGCGAGCGGCACGCGCGAGAGATGCAGGCGGCTGGCAAAGCGGTGCCGGTACCGATAGGCCGGCTCCAGCATGAACATTGCGCAATAGCCCGGCAGCTTGCGCAGCTCGTTTTCCGGCAGGCCGATCTTTTCCGGGTCGTACATGATGTTAATGAGATCGAGGTCTTCGCGTTGGGAAAAAAAATGCCTCTGTCGCCCCTGCAGCAAAAACACATCGCCGGCCGTTACGGGAAACGCATTGCCTTCGAGCATATGCATTGCGATGCCGCAGGTCACAATCACCAGCTCACAAAAGTCGTGGCTATGTTCCACTTCGGTCAAATCGTGTGGATGCGATGACGTATGCGTGGCATCGGTGCGCACGCGGCATACCCCCAAAGGGAAGCCTGACCGTCCAAAATAGTGTATTCCATCCGCAATTGTTGATTTCATACCAGTGAGAATATAATGCTAAACTTTGAGACAATATTCAAGGCGCTAGTGGTTGAACCATGAAAAAGTAGATCCGCGATTTTAAGCGATGAGTGATATGAAATATCTATTGGGTATTGATGTTTTGAAATTTGTCGGTGAAGGCGAAAGAGATGACGGCGCCAATAGTTTTGTTGAGCTGGATAACAGTAAAAGGAAGCGGTTTATGGCCTATAAGATGACAATGGCCATTCTGGGGATGGGGGTAATGCTTTTTTCGCCAGGTATTGAAGCTGCGGATTTTGATTTTTCTGCAGGGCTCCCGCCCGGTTGGATTGCAAAAGGGGACGCGTTCGGATCCGGCGATAAAGCCGTAAAGCAAATTTCCGACCTTTCCCTTTATTATGCAAAAGCAGAGCCGGCAGCGGGGATTATCGTTTCCGCGGAATTTACGATCACCACGCCGTACCTGAACATCCAGGTTGATGGAGGAACGCTTAAAGGCCGGTTGTCATTAATTCGCGTATTGGATGGGAACCGCCAGGTTATCCGGAAATCGCTGGCTTCCAACCTACAAATCAATGGCTGGCTGAAAGGCGGGTGGTTTACATTCGATGTTCGGGATTATCTCGGTGAAAAGGCCTATTTCCAATTGAGCGACTGCCGTTCCCTTTCCCAGGTTAACTTGAAACAAATACTGTTTGGCAACGAGCCGCGCGGCGACTTTTCGGGCAAAGTCTACATCGAAGCAACCCAGCAGGTTCTTGACCGGGACAAGGCAACGGCGGATGCGGATCCATTCCGTCCGGTTTTGCATGCACAGGCGGCTTCCGGAAAGACCTGGGATGCCAATGGACTAGTCTGCAAGGACGGGCTCTATCATTTCTTTTACTTGATCGCGCCGAACGGCGCGCCGCCGGTTCAGGGACATAAGGTTTCCACCGATCTCGTTGCGTGGGAGGAGCGGCCGATTGCCGCCTGGCCCAGCGTTGAAGCGGGGGAAGAGGGCGTCTGGTCCGGATCCGCAGCGATTGGCGACGACGGACGCTGCCATATCTTTTACTCGGGGATTGGGCCGGATCGTTCTTCGATATTCAGCCATCGGCAAGGGCATTTGGTGAGTACGGATTCGTCCTTTGACCAGTTCGAAAAAGTGAATGCATCCATGATCACCATGGACGATATCCCGGTGCCGGCCCAGAGCGTGAGGGATCCCTTTGTGTTCCGGGATGGAAAGACATGGTATCTGACGCTGACTGGGTCGGTTCTGAAGGATGGAAACGAGGCGCTCGCCGATCAAAAGATCAAATGGCCGGATAGTGCCATCCAAGGCGCGGTCTTTCTTTTCCGTTCCGAAAATCTATATGACTGGAAGTTCGAGGGCATTGCATGCAAGTCGGAGAACAAGCCGCTTTGGGAGGTTTCCGATTTTATCAAACGCAAAGATGGGCTATGGCTTTTTTCCCCAGGCGGAAAGGAATACCATATCGGTCGGTTTGATTTGGACAACGCAACGTTTGAGCCCGTCCGGCCGCAGGAAAAGATTTCCATCGGTGAGTTCTACGCCTACCACTCCATAACGGTGCCCGACAGACGACATCTGGTTATGGGTCGCTTGACAGACGGTGGCGGAACCGCAAAAAAATGGGTGGGAACCTATGCCTTTCCCCGCGAATGGTCATTCGATGGCAATACGCTTATTCAGAAGCCGGCCCGGGAACTCCAGGGCCTCCGAAAAGAACACTTCAGCCATGCCGGAACGGTACTTTCCGGAGTGCAGCCGATTGACAAGGTTGATACAGAATATGAACTGCTCGTTGAAATGGATTTGGGCACTGCATCCAAGTGCGGCCTGGAAATCCGGCGATCCGATGATGGAACACGGGGATATCGCATTACGTGGGACGGCCAAAAGGCATATTGCCAATCGATCGCTCCCGAGCCGCCGGAAATTACCGCGTGGTGGATAAATCCCCTTCCTATCGTTCCGGAAAACAAGAGCGGTTCAAAACAGGTCAAATTCCATCTGTTTGTCGACCGCGGATTGGTGGAGCTTTTTGTCGACGATCAAAAAACATTTGAGCGGCCAGTGGAACACATACCGCTTGGAGATACCGGGATTGCCGTTTTTGCCGCTGGCGGAGATGCGCAGGTTGTTTCCTTTGACCGCTGGAACTTAGGGAGGAAAAATGAAAAATAAATCACCGATATATGCCAGCACCGTTATTGCCGCGCTGGGCGGGCTACTGTTCGGATTCGATACGGCGGTGATTTCCGGAACAACCGGAGCGTTGCAATCCTACTTCGGATTGAGCGAAGCGATGCTCGGCTTCACCGTCGTCACCGCGCTGATCGGAACCATCATCGGCTCAATGGCCGTCAACCGCCCGTCCGACATCTGGGGCCGCAAGCGGGTGCTGATTGTGCTCGCCGTGCTCTATACCGTTTCCGCGCTCGGCAGTGGACTGGTCTGGAACCTCTGGTCGTTCTGGATCTTCCGCTTCATCGGCGGGCTGGCCGTCGGCGGCGCGTCGGTGGTTTCTCCAATGTACATTGCCGAAATTTCCCCGGCGGAAAAGCGCGGACGGCTGGTCGGCTGGCAGCAGTTCAATGTCTGCTTCGGCATTTGCCTTGCCTACATTTCCAACTATTTCGTGGCAGGTCTTCCGTGCTTCAGCAACTCCGTTTCCGGCCTGTCGGCGCAGTGGCGCTGGATGTTCATGATGGAGGCGATTCCTTCCGCGATTTTCTTTCTCCTGCTCTTCCGCATCCCGTTCAGCCCGCGCTGGCTGGTGGAAAAGAAACGCCATGGCGAAGCCCGCGCCGTGCTCGAATCGCTGGGCATGCCGAATGCGGATGTCGTCTACAACGAAATCGTCGAGTCCATGCACCAGCACTATGATGTCGTGCATACGAAGTTCTGGACCAAGGTATACTGGCTTCCCATCACTGCGGCCATCGCATTGGCCGTCTTCAACCAGCTTTCCGGCATTAATGCACTGCTCTACTATGCGCCCAAGGTGTTCAGCATGGGCGGCAGCGATGGGAAGATGGCGCTGCTGCAATCCATTCCCATTGGCATCATGCTCGTCATCGGAACGGCCATCGGGCTGGCGCTGATCGACAAACTCGGACGCAAAAAACTGCTCATCATCGGCTCGCTCGGCATGGCCGTTTTCCTTGCGCTGGTCGGTTTCAAATTTCTCGGCATGCAAGACGGCGAACAGGTTTCCGGCTCCATCATGTGGCTCTTCATCGGCTACCTCTTCTTCTTCGGCCCTTCCACCGGCACGGTCATCTGGGTCTATATTTCCGAAATATTCCCCAACCGCATCCGCGCCAAAGGGCAGTCGCTCGGCAGCTTCTCGCACTGGTTCATGGCCGCCGTCGTCTCGCAATCGTTCCCCATCGCCGCCGCGGCCAAATCCATCGGCCCCGGTCGGAGCTTCCTGTTCTTCGCCGTCTGCATGGTCGTGCAGGCCGTCTTCGTCTGGAAGGTGCTTCCAGAAACCAAAGGCGTCTCACTCGAAGCTCTCCAGAAAAAACTCGGAATGGAATAAAAGTAATCACCCAATGAAACGAAAAGCCAATTGCCTCATAATGATCGCACTCGCCGCCGGCACGGCCTTCGCGGAACCGGCCTTACAGGACAAAACGCTGGTTGTGTGGGTCGCGCCCGCCAACTTGACCCAGCGCGGCGGTAGCGTACTGACGATCGATGACGGCAAGAAACATTTTGACGGCATCGTGTTCGGAGAATGTGCGGCGGCCAAATGGATGGCCGGCAGCGATTCTTACCGCCGCACGGAAAAACAGCAGGATGTCCGGCCCACCGAGACCGCCGATGCGGATACATTCGTGCAGATGGCCATCGCCTATCGCGGCAATGAAATAACGATCTATCGCAACGGTGCTGAGTATTCCCGCCACACAATCAAGGCACCGCAGCCGTTTGGTGACGATAGCGCCATACTCATCGGCCCGCGGCATGTTGGGAACGATAGGTATTTCACCGGGGCGATTGACGACGCGCGCATCTACGACCGCGCGCTGACGGCGGCGGAGGTCGCCGCCTTGCAGCCGGACGTCGAGGGCTCGATCAAGCCGTGGGCGTGGTGGCCGTTTGACGATGCCGCCGCAAAAGACCGCGCCGGGCGCTTCACTCAACCCCGGCTGTCCGCCGGAGCGAAAGTTGAGAACGGCCGGCTCATACTGGATGGTCAGAGCGGCTCGTTCCTGGTCACGCCAAAATAGAAACACACATGAAATCTACCAGGCACCAGGCGGGTGCTTCTATGAACAATCGCCAACTGAAACGAGGGCCGTTATGAGCTATTTACTGGGAATAGATATCGGCAGCTCGTCGGTGAAGACCGCGCTGCTGGATGCGGCGAGCGGCTGTTGCGTCGGCAGCGCCTTTTATCCTAAGGCTGAACAGCGGATCGATTCGCCGCAGCCGGGCTTTGCCGAGCAGGATCCTCAGTGCTGGTACGAGTGTGCGAAAGACGCTGTACGCGCCGCCATGCGCAAAGCGGACGCGAAACCTGCGGATGTGAAAGCCATCGGCATTGCCTATCAAATGCACGGCCTTGTTTGTGTGGACAAAAAACAAAGCGTTCTGCGTCCGGCCATCATCTGGTGCGACAGCCGCGCCGTGCCGTACGGACAGGCCGCGTTCGAAGCCATTGGTACTGAAAAATGTCTTTCACATCTGATGAACTCGCCCGGCAACTTCACCGCTTCCAAGCTGGCGTGGGTGAAGGAACACGAGCCGGAGCTGTACGCCAAAATTGATAAAATCATGCTTCCCGGCGACTGGCTGGCTATGAAACTGACGGGCGAGGTTCGCACCACGGTATCCGGACTTTCGGAAGGAATGTTCTGGGATTTCAAAAATGCGGAACCCTGCGGCTTTCTGCTCAACCACTTCGGCTTCGCCCAAAGCATCCTTCCGGAGATCGTTCCAACCTTTGGAATTCAAGGAACGCTTACCGAGGCCGCCGCCACCGATTTCGGGCTGAAAGCCGGCACACCGGTTTCATACCGCGGCGGCGACCAGCCCAACAATGCGCTTTCGTTGAATGTGCTCAACCCCGGCGAGATTGCCGCCACCGCCGGAACCTCCGGCGTGGTGTACGGCGTGACCGATAAAAAGCAGTACGATCCGCAGTCGCGCGTCAACACCTTCGCGCACGTTAACCATTCGGAAGGAAACCCGCGCCTCGGCATACTGCTCTGCATTAACGGTGCCGGGAGTCTGAATGCGTGGACCAAACGGCTGCTCGGCGACATTTCCTACCGGGAGATGAATGAACTGGCCGAAACGGTTCCGGTCGGAAGCGACGGCCTGACGATTCTTCCGTTCGGTAACGGCGCGGAACGGGTACTCGGCAACCGCAGCATCGGTGCGCAGATCGCCGGGCTCGATTTCAACCGCCATTCGCGGGCGCACCTCTGCCGCGCCGTTCAGGAGGGGGTTGTCTTTTCCTTCATGTACGGCATGGAGGCGATGAAAGAGACCGGTCTGGAGCTGAAAACAATTCACGCCGGATTTGCCAACATGTTCATGAGCGATGTATTCTGCGCAACGCTGGCCGGGGTCAGCGGAGCGATGATCGAACTGTACGACACCGATGGCGCGCTCGGAGCGGCGCGCGGTGCGGGTATTGGCGCCGGACTCTACGGTTCGTTCGACGAGGCTTTCCGAACCTTGGTAAAACGAAAAGCGATCGAACCTGGCGAAGGCCGCTACACGGAAGCCTACGACGCATGGAAGAAACATCTGGAAACAGCATTGAACTAAAAGGAGACACGCAATGGGTGTAGTGAAAGGCAAAAAGGAATATTTCCCCGGTATCGGACAGATCGGATTCGAAGGCCGTGAAAGCGACAATCCGCTGGCGTTCAAATGGTACGACGAAAACGCCGTCGTGGCGGGAAAGACCATGAAGGAACACCTGCGCTTCGCCATCTGCTACTGGCATACGTTCTGCGGAACCGGCGGCGATCCGTTCGGCCCCGGCACCAAGTCGTTCCCATGGTTCGCAGGCAAGGACGCCGTCACCCGCGGCAAGAACAAGATGGATGCCGCCTTCGAGTTCATCACCAAGATGGGCGCGCCCTACTACTGCTTCCACGACTTCGACCTCGTCGAGGAAGGCGCAACCTTCGCCGAATCGACCAAGCGACTCGAAGCGATGGTCGCGTACGCCAAGCAGAAGCAAAAGGCTTCCGGAGTCAAACTGCTCTGGGGCACCGCCAACCTCTTCAGCCACCCGCGCTACATGAACGGCGCAGGCACCAACCCCGACTTCGGCATCGTCGCCTACGCCGGCGCGCAGCTCAAGAACGCGCTCGACGCCACCATCGCCCTCGGCGGTGAAAACTATGTCTTCTGGGGCGGGCGCGAAGGCTACATGAGCCTGCTCAACACCGACATGAAGCGCGAGCTGGAGCACTTCGCCACGTTCCTCGCCATGGCGCGCGACTACGCCCGCGCCCAGGGCTTCAAGGGCAACTTCTTCATCGAGCCCAAGCCCGCCGAACCAAGCAAGCACCAGTATGATTTCGACGCCGCCACTGTCATCGGTTTCCTCCAGGCGCACGGCCTCGACAAGGACTTCAAATTGAACATCGAAGTCAACCACGCCACACTCGCGCAGCACACCTTCCAGCACGAGCTGCAGGTCGCCGCCGACGCCGGCATGCTCGGCAGCATCGACGCCAACCGCGGCGACGCCCAGAACGGCTGGGACACCGACCAGTTCCCCATCAACCTCCAGGAAACCGTCGAAGCGATGATTGTCATCCTCGAAGCCGGCGGCCTGCAGGGCGGCGGAACCAACTTCGACGCCAAGACGCGCCGCAACTCCACCGACCTCGAGGACATCTTCATCGCGCACATCGCCGGAATGGACACCTTCGCCCGCGCGCTCGTCATCGCCGGCAAGATCCTCACCGAGTCGCCCTACAAGGCGATGCGCACTGCCCGCTACGCCTCGTTCGACAAAGGCAAGGGCGCCGACTTCGAAGCCGGAAAGCTCACGCTCAAGAAGCTCGCCGCCCTCGGCGAGAAGCTCGGTGAACCCGCCCAGCTCAGCGGCAAGCAGGAACTCTACGAGTCCATCATCAACCAACACCTCTAATCGGGACTTCCAGTCCGTGGAGCCACGGGGCAGGCCGATGGCCAGCCCCGTTCTACGTAGACGGAGCATCTTGCTCCGTCCCGGACGAGCACAGGGCGTTGACTTTCGATTGCAACGGTTAGGTCAACGCACAAGCCCACCCCAACGGAGCTGGAAGCTCCGTCTACGAACGACGGCGATTTCCGCTTTGCGTTGGAACGGGAAACAAACATAGCCCTTGAGAGGAGGACTTCCTTTTGGTATGCAGAGTGCATGAGCATTACTGAAATAAAAGCGATGTCCCGCTCCGAGCAACTTCTTGCCATGGAAATGCTTTGGGACGAGCTGTGCCATCAAGTCCAGGAGCCGGAGTCCCCTGCCTGGCACAAGGATGTGCTCGATGCACGGCAAACCAAGATCGCCGAGGGTCACGCCGAATATCTCACCATCGACGAGGTGAAAAAAAGGCTTCGCCCATGATGGCCAATCAGGTGGTGATTCTAGAAGCCGCAGCAAACGACCTCGCCCAAGGTATCGATTTTTATGAAACGCAAAAAGCCGGGCTGGGCGCATATTTCTTCGACTCGTTGATCGCCGACATAGAATCGCTTGAAATATCCGCAGGCGTTCATGCCATCCGCTTGGGGTTGCACCGAATGCTCTCAAGGCGTTTCCCGTTCGCGATCTACTACAACCTGCAAAACAACCGCGCTGAAGTCGTCGCGGTGCTGGACATGCGCAGCAACCCGGCTTGGACTCGCGAGCAACTCGAAAAACGCCAATGATTCTTCCCTCATCAGCTGAATGAATAGCTTCGCACGGGTACTGCCGCAACGGACATTCGCTGCCGCCGTTGCTTCCTTTTGATTTAGCTTGTCATCAAGCCGGCAACCAGTCGCATCTCATCCACCCATGCAATGAAGGCAAAATCTCTAGACAACGGTTCTGTCCAAGTGACAATTTCCACGGGGTGGCGAATGGGCCTAGCGTTGTAATAGGGACGTAACCCCTTAATGCCAGCTAGAGTCTGAAAGTTTCGATGTGCCGAAGCATTGCGAATAAGTTGCACATGTACAGGCCCCCTCGAGACTGAGCCCAGGCACGACACGAGGTGAGCGGCATTTCCGGTGGACAGGATATTTATAACGTTTTGAACTTTCTGAACATCGCCCCAGGTAGGCTCCCTCTTGAGATCGGCGTTCACACTAAGGGGCTTAATCGTGCCGCCGCTGTGGACTCGCCATGCGATATACGATACTCGTTCCCATAACGGTGGCGCGACACATCCCTCAATCACGCTCCCAGAACGCGTGATACAGCCGATTGCGGATGAGAATACGACTCTCCGACAGAAGAGCGACCAAGTCTGCCATAGGGATGACACCAGTCCCTCCAGAAACATAAGGTCTGAATCGCTCGAGTACTGGGGTGCATTAGACACCCAGTTGGTGAAGATGTCCTCCAGAGCCGTAAGCCTCCGATCGAATCTTTGAAACATCGGTTCGAGGTTCGTCACAAACCTATCCCTTCATTAACTCGCCACGCAAGGCGAGACAAAGATGCTTCACTCGCGCAACGCGTCGCGGCTCCCTGTTCGTTCCTCCGGTGCAGCCCCACACATATTCCCCAAACTCTCCCTCCAAATCCTTGCCCTCATGTGCGAGTGCGAGTGCCTGTAGAGAGAGGCGTGCCTGCTCCGTGTTCCCAACGATGGCCTGAATCGGAGCCAATCCAATTTTTTCCTCTACGCCCGGCACACCGTACTTGTTGTGCATAGCGGCACAAAAAAGAGAATGCACTACATACGGTTTCATCAGATAGCTTCCGCGAAGCTCTCCACAATGTTCGGTAATAAAGCTCATAAACTCTGTCAGCTTACTGCGATATCGGTTCTCCTGTGCGAACTCGTCATCATATTTCTTATACAGATCGGACAGTGCTTTGTTGCTGCTGCTTACTATTCCATTTTCCAATGCGAGAATCATCTCGGCCAAGAGTTCAGCATCAGCCATGCGTACAACTTGGCGATTGGTAAACACTCCGAACTCGACCAAAAATGGAGTCCACTCAGTAGCTGTTTCATTGATGAACCATTTGAACGCACCTTGGTAGGTTGAGTGTCGCTTCTCTGCTTCATTTAATGGAAGAGTATACGCGTTCATCCGCCGGAACATCTCTAGGATTTCTCCCTTTTCCGCATTCCTAATAACGTCTACGGGCACAGAGTACGTAAGGAATGAGTCCTGCACATCAATGGCAAGATCTGAGAATCGCATGCCAGAAAACTGACGCGAAACAGATGTCAATGCATACTTGTCTTGGCGAAAATCCATCATTGCGCTGATTCGCTGTTGGCCATCAACAATTTCGCGTTTCGTCTTTCTACCCTCACGATCGAGATACTCGTAGAAATATAGCTTTGGGAACGGGAATCCTGTGAGGATGGTATCTATGAAATAACTCCTAGCCCCCGTTGGCCACAAACGCGGCCCCCGCTGGTACTCACGGTTGACTAATAGATCTTTGCGTTCGAGCATCTCGTGAAGCTCTCCGATGGAATAAGTACTCCCGTCAATTCTCATTTGTCTGTCCTTGGTTCTCTTTTGTATCGCAGAGGTATGTCCTAAATTTTCGTTCTGTCCGATCACTCAATGCGGACAGCATAGCCGCATGGGCTGGAAAGGAAAGGCGAAGTTCAGGAAAGGTTTTGGTTGTGCGTTGCTTGCGCCTAATTTGCCCGGCGATCTGCGGCGCGCCTACCTTTTGCGGTGCGGCTATGCACGCATGGGATCCCCTTGTGGAGCAGGCCATCGGCCTTCCCCGTTTTCGTAGACGGAGCTTCCAGCTCCGTTCCGGACGAGCACAGGGTGTTGACTTTCGATTGCAACGGTTAGGTCAACGCACAAGCCCTCCCCAACGGAGCAGGATGCTCCGTCTACGAACGACGCCCTACTTTCGCGTTTCGAGGAAGGTGTTCCAGAGGATGGAACGGATGTGGATGGCTAGCAGGGTGTCGGGGCGCAGTCCGTAGTATTCGGTTAGATAATCGTCCGGCGCGGTTTCAAAACTGGGTGCCGATATGATGATGTCCGGCTTGGGGTCGACCGGCACGTTGTCCGGATCGATCCAGTATCCGGTGTTGGGAAATGCGCGCAGGTAGAACGGCAGCGGCCAGGTCTGTTTCGGATCGGCCACGACTTGGATGTACATCCCCTTCCCCGCCGGGGCGACGGCTTCGATTTCGCCGATGCGCCGGACCAGATGCATGAAGTCGGGCGCGGTGTGGGCATAGACATACGGATTGCGTTCATCCGCCGCGTAGCGGAACACGGTGCGCTGCGCCAAGCGCGCTGTTCCGATGACGGGAACGAGCAGTAGGACAAAAAGAATTCCAGATTGTAGACGCGGCTTCCAGCCGCGTTGCGCCAGATCGGCCAGCGCCGCCACGCCAATTCCGGCGAGCAGGATCCAGCCGTGCAGGAACGAGAGGATGCACCACGGGGTTTTGTAGGCGATGGCCGAATACGCAACCGTCAGCAGCAGCGTGTAGAACATCAGGAAGCGCGCAAGACCGAGGTTGCAGTTGGCCGGAATTTTTTTCAACAGGATGCAAACGCAGCCGAGAAGACCCAGTCCGAACACCAGTCCCTCGCTCCATACCGGTCCCCCGTCGAAGCGGTAGAAGGTGAGCATCTTCAAATAGAAATTCCACGGATGGACGTGGTCGGTTTCCACACCGGTGCCGCGCGAAACATAGCCTTTGAACGCCAGGAGCGATTCCAGCGGACCGCTTGGATTGGTGAAGAACGACGAGAACAGGACATAGGAAACCAACACGGTGCACCCGGCGGCCATCAACAGCAATCGTAGACGCGACGCCCTCGTCGCGCGGATCGTAGACGCGACGCCCTCGTCGCGTTGCCCTGCGGACGAGAAAGCGATGAGGGCATCGCTTCTACGAAGCAAAACGCAGAGAACGCCGGAGCCAAGCATGGCGGCATAGGCGATGATGGCGGTTTCTTTGGTGGCGAACATCAACCCGGCCGACAGGCCGCAGACCACAGCCCAGCTGCGCGAGCCGTTTTGCCAAGCGTGCCACCCTGCGGCAATCGTGAGGAAGCTAAAGAAGACGAGCGACATTTCCTGGATGTAGAAGCGGCTGTAGTAGGCCATCGCCGGCGAGATGGCGGTGAAGAGCGACGCGGACAGCACCGCGATGCAACCGATGCCGCTGCGCAGCAGCGGCGTGCAGAGGATCAGCAGCATGCCGCAGATTGCGGGAAGGATGCGATAGGTGGTTTCGGTGGTTTCGGCGAAGGTTTTCGCTCCCGTCAACCAGGCAATCGGTAGCGTGAGATAGTAGAGCGTCGGGCCGTGATGGTCGCCGGCATCGTAGGCATACGTCCCCTCTTCCAGCAAGGCGCCGAAGCGCACCGCCTGGTTCGCCTCGTCGTGGTGCATCGGGCGATCAGCCAAGTGCGGCAGGCGCAACCCCAGCGCAACGGCTACGACCAGCAGGAACAGGATGGGCATCCACTTCATGCACAGAACCTAAACCGAGCCGGACTGTTTATGAAGCAAAATGATTGGGTGCAAAACATGGACGCGCCATGCTTCCGAGGATGTTTTCCGGGTGCTAGTCCTCGTTGTCGCCGTGGGCTTTCCATTCGTCGACGCGGGTGAGGAGCCAGAGGGAGACGCCGGAGCGGTAGGCCGCGCGGGCGATCATGTGCGCCGCGACGGGGGCGGTGAGCAGGAAGAAGGTGATCACAAGCACTCCGCGGGAGGTGACGGTGAGGGTATCGAAGTGCAGCATCAGCCCAATCGTGATGGAGCTGACGCCGACGGTTCCGGCCTTGGTGGCGGCATGCATGCGGATGAAGAGGTCGGGCATGCGCAATACGCCGACCGCGGCCACGAGCGTGAGCACGCCGCCCAGCAGCAGGAAGACGCAGGTGAGGATTTCGCGGATCACGACGGGCCTCCCTTGCTGATGTAGAGCGCCAGCGATACGGTTCCGATAAACGAGAGCAGCGCGATGCTGATCGCCGCCGGGATGTAGTACGCCGAGCCGGACTGGACGCAATGCGTCAGGATGATGGCGACGACGATGGTGGCGGCCATGTCGAGCGCGATGACCCGGTCCGGCAGCGTCGGGCCAATCACCACGCGCACGCACGACGCGCCAAAGGCGACGATGAGCATCAACATGACGATGGGACAAATGAACTCAACCATGATGGCCTCCGTAGGTTGAAGCTCCAGCTTCGACCCTCTGCGGATGCGGAACGCAGCTGGAGCTGCATTCTACAATTTTGAGCATTTTCATCGTAGCAACTCCAGCAGGCGGCGCTCCATGCCGTCCTTGATTTCCCGGCGCAGGTCGTCTGGATCGACCACATACAT
>JAIPJC010000036.1 GCA_021734345.1 Kiritimatiellales bacterium
GGTGTGGTCGGAGCGATGCATGTGCGCCTGTGCGGTCTTGGGCATGTGGCAGTCGACGCAAGTCACGTTGTCTTCGGCCTTGTGGTGCGAGTGCGCGAGAATGTTGTCGACGCGTTTTTCGTGGCACGGCAAGCAGGCCTTGTTCGGTTCGTCCTTGAAGCGGAAACGGCCGCTGGAGGTGTGGCAGTGGATGCATTCGAGCTGGCCGGAATTGGCGCAGGGGTTGGCCATCCAGCCGGTCTGGGTATAGTTTTCGCCTAGGTCGCGCCCGTCGGGATAGAAATCGTGGTCTTCGTAGGAAAGCAGGTCGTAGTGGTCGAGGAACAGTTCGCCGGGGGTGAAGTCGCGCGAAAGTGGCGTCATTTTGGCGTGGCAGGGCGCACAGGTGGCGTCGCGCTGCGCGGCGTTGAGATCGCCATGGAAGGTGAGTAGTTTTATATCCGTCAACTTTTCGCCCTTGGCCGCGGCGACTTCGGCGGCCTTGACATGCGCCTCGGCGGGGCCATGGCAGACCTCGCAGTTGATGCCGGCCTCCTTCCATGTGGTGCTGTAGCTGTCGGTATTGGGGTCGTAGTTCTTGCGCATCTGGCTGATATGGCAGTCGTGGCAGGCGGTGTTGAACGTGAGTTGGCGGTCGGTCCATTCGAGTGCTTGGTCGACGATGTTGTTGCCGAAATGGCGCACCATGCTGCCGGTGGAGTCGTACCAGATCTTCGTGTGGACGTTGTAGGCGATCGGTGCGACCTGCAGCTTTCCCTTGTCGAGCGGGACCAGGAAGAAGTAGACGTTCTTGCCGCCGAGCGCATGGAGAACCGGGTAGGTTTTCGTTGTGCCGTCGGAGCACGTTTCACGCATTACGCCACCGCTGGCGTTGAGTTCGATGATGAATTTCGAGCCAACGACCTCTATGGGGTTCTCCATCGGGACAAGCGTGCGGGCAAACGCCCCGCTGAACGCCTGCATGGCCTTGCCGTGGTGGGAAGTGCTCCAGAGTTCGTAGAAGCGTTCGTGGCACGAGAGGCAGTCGGACGAGCCAACGTATTCGCCTTGGGCGGTGAAGTCGATCGCGCTGGCGGAAAACGCCGAAAAAGCAACAAGCGAGATCAAAAAGGGAGGTAAGGAAGTCAATTTCATAATGGGTGATTAATACGGTAATCGCCGTTCGATGTACAGCCCTTTCCAAGGATTGGAACCCGCGCAAAAACCGGATGCTTTCTACTGGTTTAGGCTACCGCTAGGCCATAGAGTCGGTGCCTTGATGAATACGAATAAACCTACCATCCTGTTTGATTTCGACGGCACGCTGGCCGAAACGATGATGCTGATCCACGATGTCTTCAACCGGCTCTCCGGTGTGTACGGCTATCGTCAAATGCATGAGGAGGAAATCGGCGAGTTGCGGCACATGGGCATCCACGAATTTGTCGCGCATTTCGGCATCCCCGTTTGGAAAGTCCCGTTGATTGCCATCCATGCACGCCGCCTCATGCACGGCGACATCCACGAAACGCATCCGCCGAAAGGGCTGGTCGATGTGCTGACCCAAATCCATGACAGCGGCCGCTACCATATGGATATCCTGAGTTCCAACCGCCGCAAGAACGTCCTCAAGTTCCTCGAAGAGCATTCGATGGGCTGGTTCGACGAAGTGCATACCACGCGCAGCATCCTCAGCAAGAAGCGCCGCGTAAAAAAATATATCCGCGAAAAAGGGATCGATCCGCAGACGCTATACTATGTGGGCGACACCTCGGTGGACGTAGAGAGCGCGCGGCTGGCTGGTGCCAAGGTCGTGGCCGTCACGTGGGGGCTTAATACGGCGGAAGCCCTGGCGCGCTCCCGTCCCGACTATCTGGTCGACCACCCCCGCCAACTGCTCGACATCTTCCCCACGGACTAGTTCCAGCCATGGAAATCCTGCAATCTGCGTTTCCAATGCCGTGAAAACCGGTGTATCTTCTGCCCCAGCTATGGAAAGAGCATGCGCATGGAAGACGATGTGACCAACGATCTGGAAAAAAGTTTCCGGGAACGCAATGAAACGTTGCGGGGTTTCTACCACGCCGATACGCAGAGCCTGTCGGACGAGGAGATTGCATCGCTCACCCCCATCCTCAACTCGCTAAAGGACAACGACACCCGCTACCAGGAGTTGGATAAAATCGCCGAAGGCGGCGAAAAGAAGATTACCCTCGTGCATGATCGCCGGCTTGACCGGCGCGTGGCGATGGCTCGCGCGGCACATGCAAAAACCGCGCAGGACCAGGAGCAGTTCCTTCGCGAGGCGCGGCTCACGGCCAACCTGGCCCACCCGAACATCATGCCGGTCTACAACATGGGCGTGGATGAACACGACGTGCCGTTCTTTTCGATGGAACTCGTGCCGGGCGATAGCCTCAAGGCGATCATCAACAAATTGCGTGCCGGCGACAGCGACTACAAGCGCGACTACCCGCTGACCACCCTGCTGAACATCTTCATTAAAATCTGCGACGCCATCGCCTTTGCCCATTCGCACAACGTGCTGCACCTCGATATCAAGCCCGACAACATCCGGGTCGGGGAATTCGGAGAAGTGCTCGTCTGCGACTGGGGCTTGGCGCGCGTCGTCAACACACCGGAAACCACGCGCAGCGATGGATCCGAAATACTCGACGGGGATGTGCTCAACGACATGACCATGTCCGGAACGATGAAGGGTACGCCGGGTTTCATGGCTCCCGAACAAACGCATGCCTATGGCGAGAAAACCCCGCAAACCGATATCTATGCACTTGGTGCCGTGCTGTACATGATGCTAACGCATGAACTGCCCGTCGATGGGAATTCGGCGAACGAAGTGATCAAGAACACACGCGAAGGCAATCTGGTGCCGCTCCGCCGCCGTAAAACCGATCAGCATATCCCGACCGGCCTGGTCGCGGTAACGATGAAGGCACTCGCCCGCGATCCAGCAAACCGCTACGAAAGCGTGCTTGCACTGAGCAAGGAAATCAACCGGTTCCTGACCGGTTACCCGACCGAGGCGGAGAACGCCGGATTCGTGACCCATCTGTCGCTGCTCATGCAACGGCATAGCCGGGTCGCGCTCTTGCTGATGTCGTTCCTGCTGCTGCTCGCAGCGGTCATCAGCTCCAACCTCGTTGCGATCAATCGCGAAAAATCCGAAGCCGTTGCCGCGCGGGAAGAGGCCGAAAATAATTTCCTCCTTTATCTCAAGCAGCAACAGGTGGCCAAAGAACTCGGTGAAAACCTCGACGAGGCGGTGCTCTATACCGTAAAGAGCCGCGACTTTGTGAACGCCCCATCGATGATCCATGTGCTGGAAACTGGTCTCAAAGCGAAAAACATCGATCCCATCTCAAGAGAAAACCTGCTCATCCAGAAGGGAACCCTCCACTTCGTGCTGCAGGAGTTCAACGCGGCAAGCGAATGCTTCGATGCGGCAGGCGACGCCAAGCGGGCGGGCCAACTCCGCTCATTGAGCAATCAGTACGCAAAAATAAAACCAGTCGACAGCAAGCGCCTGACCGACAGCCAGCTCGCCGACCTGTTCTACGCCGCCAAGACGGCGGCCAAACCAACGCTCTACTACATGTACTACCACCATATGCGCCGCCGTCCGGCTTCGGCTACACCCGAGCAGTACCTGCCTCTCGCCAGCGCCGTGCTCGACAAGCTCAACAACGTGCGGCGACCCATGGTTCGTCCACTCAAATTGACTAAACAAGGGAAGGGCTACCATCTGGATCTGTCCAACTCGAACTACACAGTCTACTCGCTCAGCATCATCGGCGTCTACCGCAAGAATGTACTCGCCCCGCTGGAGCTAACCTCGTTGGATGTCAGCAACTCCAAGTTCGACGATCCAGCCGAACTCCGCGGATTATCCCTAGACGAGCTACGAATGGTGGGCGTCGTGTTTTCCAATAAAAAGGGACTGGCCAAACAATTGGAGCCAGTGGGACTTAAGCGGCTGATCCTCAAAGTGGACGACTTTCCCAAGGCGGCCATCACCGAACTACGGAAAACCATGACGGTCGTGGATGCCAGGAAGTAGGAATTCCCCTACTCGAGTTCCGCACGCAAATGAATGATTTCCTGGATCAGCCGATCCTTCACCCGGTTCTTCAGGCGGTAGACCGAATTCTCCTTTAGATCCAGCTCCGCGGCGATCTGCTCGACGGTCTTGCCTTGCAGCGTCAGCCGGAACGCCTCCACCGCCTTGCCCGAAAAGAGAGGCTCGATATTATCCAAGGCTAGATTGGTCAAATGGATCTCCCACTCCCGTTCGGCAATCAAATCGATTTCCGGCAAACGGATGGTCTTCAAGTAGGTCAACGTGTCGTCCTTGCCGGCCTTTTCCAGCCGGTTGGCATCGCGGGTGCGCTTGCGGATAAAGTCGGTCACGCAGTTTTTTGTCACCGTGCTCAGCCAACTGCGGAAACGGTTTATCTTCTCGTAGTCCATCTTCGGCAGGCTGTTCCAAAGATTGAGCAATACCTGCTGGAGAATATCCTCTGTATCGTGTTCCGAAATATTCATGCTCCGAATGATCGCATAGATATAACGTCGGTAAACACGCACAAATTCCTCCCACGACTTCTCGTCGTGCTGGTTTTGCACCCGCTGGATCAACGTCGCTCTGGTCTTGTACTGGTCTTCCATGCCCCTCGTTCCCATGCAGTTGGATTCGGAACCGGGAAGCTACGCGCCCCACCCCGAAAAAGCAAAATAAAACGAGGGAGCGGAAACACCCGTGGTCAAATTTTCCAAACCTTGTAAAAGCAGTTGCCAAACCTCGGAAGTTTGGTATCTTCCGAATCTTTCCACCCCGGCCGGAGTGGCGAAATGGTATACGCACGGGATTCAAAATCCCGCGGAGAAATCCATGTGGGTTCGAGTCCCACCTCCGGCACCACCTCTTCTGTAAGTCTCTGGTAATGACACTACTTAGGTATTATAAACCACTTATAACTGCCGCATATGTACCACATTTGTTACACATGGGGATTAGTCACATGGTGGAAAAAATACGAATGAAGAACATAATCAAGCGCGGTCAAACCTACCATTTCCGGTTGCGAATCCCTGAAGATCGGTTCCATTGCTAATCGATTCAGGTTCATTACGTGGTTCCTGAGCCTCCCTGAGAACCACTCTCACCTATGGGGTCGCGCAATCACCATTGATCAGCGCAAAGGGAAGTGGACTCGGAATGCCAGCCGATACTTCAATAACGCTGTCAAGATGGCCGCTCTTGATGATGGCCGAGATGTCAACCTTCTGCGGATGGGAGCGCATTGCGTCCGTCACTCATTTGCAAGCCGAGCGCAGGACTTAGAGATCCCTCAAAGGGAGCTTGATGAGTTGATCGGTCACGCACATGCCGGGGTAGCTGCGGCAGGTAAAACCTACCAAGGTCGGCTGAAGCTTGAACGATTGCATAGAGAACTCTCGAAGATTAACTGGGATTGATGCCACCAAACAGTAGGCAGGGCAATAGACCCTCATGGCTTGATGCTGTGGGGGTTTTTCTGTTTGGGTTCCTACCGTTACACGTGTCCAACATGTAACAAAGTATATATAAGATATAATGCTTGTATGGTCGATGAAGTTTCCCTCTACTCCCACCCATGGCAACACCATGAGGTGAGGCAAAGTAGGCACCAATGAGGAATCAGTCATATGGAAATCACAAATAGCATCAAGATAGGCCAAACAGAAATCAGCTTTGAAATGACCTTGGGTGGGAATCCTTCGGTGTGTCTTATGGCGAGAACTTGCGGCTCTAACCGTGGGCACGGATTCCATTGGAGCAAAATGACAGGCTTTGCGGGGGACTAGGGTTTGAGGGTGCGCACTCCGGCTACAGCCAGCTGCTCGGACAGGAGGTGGGCGCATGAGCGTTGAATCCACCAAGGTGCTGCTGGAGCACTATCTGAAGACGCTGAAGCTGCCAAGCATCCTGCGGGAACACCGCAAGATGGCGGCAGTCTGCCAGGCCGAAGGGGCGGACTATTCGACCTACCTGCTGCGCTTGGTCGAACAGGAGATCCACGACCGGGAACAACGGGCCGCCGAACGCCGGCTCAAGTCCGCCTGCTTCCCCGTCGTCAAAACGCTCGACAGCTTCCGCTTCGAGGCCCAGCCCTCGATCAACCAGCCGCTGGTGCGGGAGCTTGCCCACGGCGAGTTCATCAAGGAACGGGAGAACGTCCTGCTCATCGGCAACAGCGGGACCGGCAAGACCCATCTGGCCACGGCCTTGGCGTTCGCCGCCTGCCAGATGGGCTTCAGGGTCCGGTTCTTCGGCGTCACCGGACTCGTCACCCAGCTGCTCGAACGACGGGATGAGCGGCAGCTTGAACGCTTCTTCAAGCAGCTCGAACGGGTGGACCTGCTCGTGCTCGACGAACTCGGCTACGTCCCATTCTCCAAGATGGGGGCCGAACTGCTCTTCGAGGTCGTCAGCCGGGCCTACGAGCGCACCAGCCTCGTGGTGACCACCAACCCTGCCCTTCGAGTCGTGGACGGAGGTGATGGGTTCGCAGCGGCTCACCGGCGCTTTATTGGATCGGCTGACCCACCGGGTCCATATCCTCGAGGCCAACGGGGAAAGCTTCCGGCTCAAGGACTCCATGCGCCGCCAAAAGCGGCATCAGGCAGAGAAGAAATCGTAGAGGAAATTGACACCCGCAAGGATGCGGGGTAATTAACGGGAGAGTGTTGCACTTTTGGGCCGCCGCCCGCCGCACTTTTCAACCGGCGTTTACAAACGGGCAACGCCCTTCCAGCCGTGGCGCGAAGGTTTTGGATCATTCGCGCCCTACAATTTGTGACGGCATTTCATCCGGTAATTGCTCTAGCAGCCTGTCGGAGTTAAAACTCCGACCCATGCCCATTTTTCAGTGACCGGACCAAATAGCCCGCGAAAACCAGTCAACCATCCCCAAAAAGCGCGGATTGGCGCTAAAAACGCGCAGACGTGCTGTTTCGCGACCGCTTCAGGATGTTTCGGGGCGCACCGCCCCGCTAGCTTGAACATTTTCTTCAGATTGTAGCTCAGGCAGACGAGGCTCCATTCGGTTTCGGCCTTCTCTTTTCCTCTCATGGAGAACCGGCGGAAGCCCAGCACTTCTTTGATGACCCCGAAGACGGGTTCGACGGTTTGTTTCCGAAGCTTGTAGAGCGCCTTGCCTTCGGGTGTTTTAAGGCGGTGGCCCATCCGTTCCTTCATCGGTGCGTTTGGAGACGGGGGCTCGGGAAGCGGTCGTTTTTCGAGATCGGCCACGGTAAGGCGGTGTCCGCTTTTCGCCATGGCGCAGTAGACGGTTGGACCGTTGCTGGATTCGACCTCGATGATGAAATCGTCTCCATAGTATCCGGTGTCGGCCAGGATGTTTTCGGGAGTGCCGACCTCTTTGGGAATGCTTTCGAGGGCGGGGACGAGTTGCTGCTTGTCGGTGGGTGCGTCGGTGACATACTGGCCGACAATCAGGAGGGTTTCCGCATCGACGGCGGCTTGTGCGTTGAACGCCTGTTCGAAATTATTCCCGCCGGTTTTCATGATGCGGCTTTCCGGGTCGGTAAAGTTGTACTGCCTGTTGTCCGGCGGTGTTTCGGACGGCGGCTTCGGTTCCTTGCCCCGGGGCTTGCGACCCTTCTTTCGCTGTTCATCGCGCTTGGCTTGCTTTTCATTGTACTCGGCTTGCTTCTGTTTGCGTTCGTCTTCGTAGCGCGCTTCGATTATTCCACGAGCCTGTTCGAGGCTTTTGATGCGGTCTTCGCGACGGGTGATCTCGTCGGGAATACTCAGCCCGTCGTCGAGCGGGACGTTGTCGATCTCTTCGGCCTTGGCTGTGAGTAGACCGACTTCCTTGCGCAGCATTTCGATCTGCCCGCCCGCGCGCTTGTAGCTGACGGCGGCATGCTTGCTGGCGTTGGCCTTGATCTTGGTGCCGTCGATGCTCACCGAGCCTACCTTCTTGAGTCCGGCGGTTTCCTGCGCCATGAGCAGCACTTCGACGAAGGCCTTCTCGAACAGCTCGCGGTTCTTGCGGCGGAAGGTGCAGATGGTGTCGTGGTCGGGGTGCAGGCTGCCGCCACAGATGTAGCGCACAACCACATCCGACCAGGTTGCGTCCTCGATAACCCGCGAGGAGAACCGCCCGGTCGCATAGCAGTAGATGAGCAGGAGCAGCAGCATGCGCGGCGGATACTGCTCGTCGCCCGTTCCGCGCTGGTTGGTGCTGAAATACACGGCAGGGAGCCGGTCGACCGCGTCGATCAGGAAATGGACGATATGGTTGCCGCGCACCCAGTCGCGCAGATCGGGCGGCAACAGCATCGGGGTGTCGCGGTCGAGGTTCTTGAGTCGTGCGGCCATGGCTTCCTTTATTTAAGACAAGTTCAGTCTGACTTATACTCGATAATATAGAAACAATATTGTCAAGCTAAGTCCGACAGGCTGCTAGCAGAGTGATCCAGTCAATGCGGCGAACCGGTTTAAATAGTTACTATCCGGGATAAATTTGAGACCAATGCGGGAAGACCCCCGAGTTGCTGTGGGTGTTCAATGACACTGTCATTTAAAGAAGGCATGGGCATCGTGTCGTATGCCGCAACAAACAGGATGATAAAAATGAGTAGGCCAACGAATAAAAAAACCAGATGGGAAAGGAGTTGTATCATGAAAAAATGGAAAACCAATAGCAGCCGGATCCTGGCACTTGTATTGGGATGTCTGGTGATTTTCGCGGCGGGGGAGCAGGTTCATGCCGTGAATTTCACGGGAGCGGATCCCTCCAACAACTTTCTTTCCACCACCAACAACTGGGACACGTTTCCGGTTAACGGTGGTGCGGTCTTCTATGTTAACGGTACCTCCGCCACCGATCCCGCCCAGGTTGACGCGGCCTTTACCACCTATCTCGGAAACACGACCTTGGCACCTTTGAGTGGTGGAACGGCCTACATGGAGGTTCTCGATGGTGCCACCAATAAGTTGATCAATCTCTGGGTAGGGCACTCAACCGGGGGAACGAGAGGTGCCCAACTCACCTTGAATGCGGGATCGGTGCTGATGTCCTACACAGCGAATAGCGGAACGCTTAATATAGGTTTAGCCGGCGCCGGAGCGCTGGTTGCCAAGGACGGGGCGGACTTCAGCTTCTCATCGCTGAATTTGGGTGCCAATGGTACACTGACCTATGAGTTGGGCACCAATTCTGTCTCTACCTTCGTTTCGACAAAAAACAATGCTGCTGCACCGATGGTTTTAAATGGGGTCATCGCAGTGGATCTCGCGGCCGGTCCGGCGGCGGGAACCAACGCACTGATCGAATGCAGCCATGCCAGCACGACCCTGACCGGCACACTGGCCACCTGGTTGTCCGGACAGGGCGGTTCGTTCAGTTCAACCGGATCCTACGCAGGCAGCAACTTCAAGGTGCTCAACGGCGGAAATACCGGATGGACGCTCCGCCTGTCCGGCAACACGCTGGAGTTTGTAGTGGACGTCCAAGGGCACTACCTTTCCGACGGTGCGTCCCAGGACACCACGTTGAGAAGCTCTGGAGCCCAACTGGCCGACTTGGGGGGAGCGACCCAGATGTTCGTTCATTTGGATGACGCCGCCAGAGGGCTTCTTGAATTCGACTTGTCGGGCGCAGACTTTCCGATCACCAACGCAATCTTGACCCTTACCCAGACCACCACGAGAACCGGCGAATGGACGTTCAATGTCTATCCAATGGTCTATACGGCGAACAACTACTCCTGGTACGAGGGAACGGGAACAAATATTTTCGCCAACAACACGCAATCCCCCGCCGCTTCGACCGGGGCGGCCTGCTACCAGTACAGGCAAGGCGACGCAACGACTCCGCTCGCTTGGGAGGACGAGTCAGGAAGCCCCTTGGGCAATGCAGGAAACGCAGCCCTATGGGGTGCGGCGATTGGTTCGACGACCGGAACGGATTCAGTCGTAGGACGACAACTAACTTTTGAGCTGGATGCGGCAGCGCTTGAAACGTTTCGCACCAACGGGGTTGGCCGGATTACCATCGGAGTCTGGGGTCCTTCGACATTGGATGGCAACCACTTGCTTGCCTCCAAGGAATACGCCACCGCCGGATGGCGGCCGCGGATCGAGTTGCTGATGGAGGGACCGCCACCCCCGCTGGTGGCACCGGACATTACCTCGCTCAGTGTCGGGCCGGTCGGCGACGGCAGCAACGCGGTAGCCGTCGTGTTCGACGCAGCGGCCAGTGCTTCGCTTTGGTTTACCCCTAATCTTGTTTCCCCAACCTGGACCAATGTGGTTTCGGGAGCGAGCCCGTTGGCACACACCAACGATACCCCAGCCGGATTCTACAAAGTGACCATTCCGTGATGGACAAGGGCGGCGTGTGTCATGAATCATCTTCAGCCCGCTGGGCGAAATCCAGCGGGCGGAATGGAAAGGACTGGACGCTGGACTACAGCGAGGCCTCTGGCGCAGGCGTCTTGAGCCTGACCGTAATTCCCGAGCCAGCGGCGCTTGGTATGGTGGCGGTTGCCGGCATCGCGCTGATCGGTGTGCGCCGCCTGCGACTCATTTGAGTGCTGTTTATTTAGTGGGGTGTTCCTCGACCGGAAAATTATACAGAGCGAAGATAGGGAAGAGAAAAATGAAACCACAACATAAGAAGACCGAAATCAATCTGCCGGGATATGGCAAAGGCATCCTTTTAATCAAAGGGGTTCTGCTTCCTTTAGTTCTGCTCGCTCCGTTTATATCCGCCTTCGGCGCCAGCCCTGCGGATCGTCTCGCTTGGCATGCACCGGTCGACAAGGTGCTGCTTGTGATGCCGGACAACGCTCCTGAAGAGGTGTCGAACATTGCGCGTGTTTTTACGCGCCATCTGCACGCCCGCGCCGGGGCGGAAGTCGTTCGCGAAGGAACGGCACCGCTGACCGTGCAGTTGATCATGGATCCGTCTGTTGGAACCGAGAGCTTTTCCATCGCGGGCGAGGGTTCCAGCATTGCCATCACGGGGGGCGACGTGCCGGGGTTGCTCTTTGGCGTCGGCAAGCTGCTGCGCACTTCCCGTTTCGATCAGGGTGGCTTTAGTGCTGGCACATGGAAAGGAAAGAGTGTTCCGGAAAAGCCGCTCCGGGGCATGTACTGGGCAACGCATTATAAAAACACCTACGACGTCGGTGATATCACCGATATGAAGGAGTATATCGAAGACACCGGTCTTCTTGGGTACAACACGTTCTTCCTTTGGTACGACATGTCGCATTACCGTTCGTTTGAAGACCCCTTGTCTACAGCGTTTCTCGACCGCATTGTGCAGTATCTGCATACCGCGCAAAGCATCGGCATGCGTGTCGGGCTAGCGATTGCAGTCAATCACAGTTACTACGACTTTGCTCCGGAAAAATTGCGTGCGACCGCCGGGCATGGGGGCAATAAACCGCAGGCGGTGCATGGACTGTTTCATGTTTGTCCGTCCACTCCTGGGGGAATGGAACTTATTTTGAATCTGCAACACAGGTACTACCAACACCTCAAAGACAACGGGATTTCAATCAGCACGGTTCTTCTGTGGGGCATCGACGACGGCGGGTGTTCCTGCGATCAATGCAAGCCATGGGACAGCAATGGGTATTTGAAATGCGCTGAACAAGATGCCGTGCTCGTCCGGGAAATCTTCGGGGCCGGCTGCAAAACCAGCTTGTCGAATTGGGGCATTGACTTCGCGGCAGCCTATAGGACATGGGCCGAAACCCCACCCCACTGGCTCGATTATGTGATGTACACTGGAACTCCCTCGGCCGAAATGAACGATAAAAAACTCCCGCCGAACGTGCAGCCGATCAACTTTCCGGATATTTGCAATGGGATGCGCGAAACGGTTTGGGCTCCGCGCGGTGGATACGGAGCGAACCCCGTGCCGGGCATCATTCAGAACCAGCGCGCAGCTCGATGGGCTTCGCAAGCGGGCGGCGCGCCGTATTCCGAAGGGATCTGGGAAGACGTCAACAAAGCGCTGGTGGCAGGCCTTTACTGGGATTCCCACGCCGATGTTTTTGATGTGCTCAAGGAATACATTGCGTCCGAATTTTCGCCCGATGTCGTTGATGAGGTCGTAGCCGCGATCCGAATATTGGAGGAAAACTCGCAGCCATCCAAATCGATCCTTAAATCAGCGGAATTCGGTGTTACCCGCAGCACCGATCGCGTTCCGGCCAGCAGCATTGAAGCACTCGACCTGATGAAAAAGGCCGATGGAAAACTGACGGCACAAGCAAAAACCTCATGGCGGTGGCGGGTGCTGTATCTTCGGGCACTGATTGATGCCGAGCTGTATCGGACGGAGGGCCGTTGCGAAGGCGATGCTTTGCAGCAGGCGTTTAATGAGCTCCGCGCGATTTATCAGTTCACCGAAAAGCCCACCTATGTCGGCGTGCCAATGCAAAATTGGTAGTCCGCAGGAACGGAGGACTGACATGAAAACCAGACGACTTTATTTATTTAAGCAACTCGGGTTCGGAGCGCTCGCTATCTCAGCGGTTTGTGGCCGCCTCGAAGCAGCGAAAGCAACCCCGATGAATGTGCTTTTCATCGCGGTCGACGACTTGCGCCCCGAGCTGGGGTGTTATGGACAGACACACATAAAGAGTCCGAACATTGATGCCTTGGCCAAAAAAGGGGTTCTTTTCGAGCGGGCCTATTGTCAGTTTTCCCATTGTGCTCCGTCCCGCGCCAGCCTGCTGTCCGGGAGCCGCCCGGGCAGCCGGAAGACCACCGAGGACTTGCCGGCGTATTTCAAAAACAACGGTTATTATTGCGAGGCCATGGGCAAGGTTTACCACGGATCCTTCTCCTCGGATAACCATGACAATCCGGCAGCTTGGTCCGTGCCGACCTGGTATCCACCGCCTCAGTTTTATTTTTCAGAGGCAGGTATCGCAGAAGCGAAAAAACGGTTCACACAGCAGGCGAAAAAACTGGGAATTCCAGTGGACGAATGGAGCAATCATGTCGTCAAGGGATATGCCACGGAGGCTCCTTCCGTGGCTGACGAAATACCCCGTGATGGTCAAATCGCCGTGTGCGCCGTGCAGGATTTACAGGAATTAAAAAGCCGGCAGCCCTTTTTTCTGGCGCTCGGTTTTATGGGAACCCATCTCCCGTTTATTGCGCCGAAGAAATACTGGGATCTCTACCCGGCTGAACAAATCACTTTCCCGGACAATCGATATGCCCCGCACGGCGCACCGGATTTTTCCCTGATTCCGACGTTCGAGCTGGGGCAATACTCGGATCTCGGGGATATCCAATCCAACGAAGTGACCGCCAAGCGCCTCGTTCACGGTTATTATGCCTGCGTCAGCTACGTAGACGCGCAGATCGGCAAGGTTTTCGACGAAGTTGATCGACTGGGACTTCGCGAAAATACAGTCGTTGTGCTGTGGGGCGATAACGGGTGGAAGTTGGGCGAGCACCATGCCTGGAGCAAGTTTTCCAACTATGAAAATGATACGCGGGTTCCGGTGGTTATTTCCGTTCCCGGAATGAAGACGGCCGGTAGCAGAACGGTTGCGCTGGTGGAACTGGTGGATCTCTATCCCACGTTGTGCGAACTGACCGGCTTGCCGGTTCCGGCGAATCTGGAGGGAACCAGCATGGCCCCGTTGCTCGCGAATCCGGGGCGCCCGTGGAAGCAGGCAGTCTTCAGCGAAATGACCCGCAAGGTCACCGGTGGATCCGGATCCAAGTCCGATGGAAAAGGCTATGCGATTCGGACGGACCGGTACCGCATGGTGCTCTGGGCCAAACAGGAAAACACCAACCAACAACTACCTAAAAACGGGGTTCAGCCAGACGATATTGTGGCCGTGGAACTGTATGATCACGGCAAAGATCCCGGTGAAAATATAAATTGTGCGAATAATCCGGAATACGCCGACGTGATCCGCGACTTGAAAGAAAAGCTGTATGCCGGATGGAAGTTGGCGGTTCCTGACAAACAATGAAGAGGTGCCTGCAAACCTCCTCCTGTCAATGCGCCGATCCGTTCGTTGAAGATCAAAAGGAACTTATGATTAAACTTAGTAAACCCAAACTCGCATTCTGCCCCATCGGTAAATTTGTCTTTAGCCACGAAGATGCGATGCGTCAAAAAGAGGCTCTGCTACAGAATCTCAAGCAATGGGACGTCGACTTTGTGGATCTCGAAACCGTATTGCCCGATGGCATGGTTCGCGATAAAGCGCATGTTGATCCGGTGGTGAAATTCTTCAAGGCGCAGAAAGTTGATGCCTTGTTTATTCCGCACTGCAACTTCGGCACGGAAGACGCCGCGGCATTGATCGCCAAAAAGCTGGGCGTCCCCGTCCTGCTGTGGGGGCCGCGCGACGAGGCGCCGTTGGCGGATGGCACCCGCCTGCGCGATTCATTGTGTGGTCTTTTCCCGACCAGCAAGGTGCTGGGGAAGCTGGGCGTGCCGTTCACCTACCTGCCAAACTCTTCGGTTGATGATCCGGAATTTGCACAGGGCGTTGACCGGTTTCTACGCGCCGCCCACGCCGCCAATGTATTGCGCAAGGGCTGCCGTATCGGCGTCATCGGGCAACGGATCGACTTTTTCTGGAGCACCATTATCAACGAAAGCGAGCTGTTGGAAAAATTCAACGTCGAAATTCTTCCGCTGGACATGGTCCTGTTCATTGATGCCGTCAAGCAACGCGCGGCGGCGGGCTATGCCGAAGAGATTTCCACGTTGCGTGCCGGTTCTGTGATCGAGGAAATGAGCGACGAGGCGTTGGCCAACGTGCTGGGCGTCCGGGACGAAGCACTGGCGCTCGCCGAAAAACATCAGCTCGATGCCATGGCTTGCCAGTCCTTCATGAGTCTGCCGGAATCTATCGGCGCGTGGGCGGTTTTTGCCGACAGCCTGATCGGTGACCATCTTCCCTTTGTTCTCGAGTCCGACGTTTGCGGAGCCATCAGCACGTTGATGCTGCAACGTGCAAGCTATGCGACCGAAACCGCCTTTCTTGCCGACGTGACCGCCCGCCATCCCGATGATGAAAACGGAGTTCTGCTATGGCATTGCGGCGCTCCGTTGTCCATGAAGCATCCCGACGAGACCGTACGGTTGGACAAGCATTGGATCCTGCCGGGCCCGCTCTCCGGCATGACCCATTTCCGCATGAAGGACGGGCCGATCACCTGCGCTCGCTTTGATGGCGAGCACGGACAATACGAGCTGGCCGTGGGCGAAGGAACGTCCTGCGATGGCCCGTACACCCAGAACAACTATGTCTGGATGCACGTCGCGGACTGGCCGCGCTGGGAACGCACCTTGATCGAAGGCCCGTTCCTTCACCATATCGGCATGACCTATGGCCACTGCGGTGCGGCTCTGAAAGAAGCGGTTAAATATATCCCCGGATTGAAGCTGCAAGACATGGACTAACGGAAAACAGAACGATCAACGAAGGATGGATTTTGATGAATCAACTACACGCAGAAGGCAAAGCCAATGGAGCCTATATCTACCTGATCGCACTGGTCGCGGCGGCGGGTGGATTCCTATTTGGATATGACCTCTCCATTGTCAGCGGGGCTCTTCCCTTTCTCGAGAAATATTTCGAGTTGAATGCTGCGGCAAAGGGGATGGCTGTCAGCAGCGCCATCTTTGGTTCCATCCTGGGTCCATTGGTTGGAATGTGGATGAGCGATGCGCTGGGGCGCCGCCGCACGCTGGGGATCGCCGCCTTTTGTTTCATGGTTTCGGCGATCGGCAGTGCCCTGCCCCATAGTATTTTCGCATTCAACTTCTGGCGGGCCGTGGGTGGGATTGGCGTAGGACTCGCCGCCATGACCTCGCCCATGTACATAGCCGAAATCTCTCCGCCGCATCTTCGCGGCCGGCTGGTTACGGTCAATCAGTTAGCCATCGTGATCGGCATCAACCTGGCGGTCATTGCTTCCTATGCGCTTTCATTCGGGGGACATTGGCGCTGGATGTTTGCATCGGAAGTTATCCCGATTCTATTTCTGATGATCGGCCTGTGTTTTGTTCCGCGCAGCCCGCGCTGGCTGGCGGCCAAAGGAAAGGCAGAAGAAGCCATGAAGGTGTTGACCAAAATCAATGGAAGCACGCAGGCAGAAAAGGAGCTGCGGGATATTCAGGACGAATTGAAGGAAGAATCGGGTACCTTTAGCGAGCTGCTGGCCCCGGGCATCCGGAAAGCCCTGCTCATCGGCATCGTTATCATGATTTTTTCCCAGATCAACGGGGTGAACATGATGCTGATCTATGGTCCGACCATCCTCGTCGAAGCCGGGATTGGCAGCGCGTCGCAGGCCATCTTTTTTACGATTTTCCTAAACCTTGTGATCCTGTTCAGCACCATCGTGGCCTTTTGGCTGGTCCATCGCTATGGCCGCCGCCAAATCATGATGGGCGGGGTCGCGGTCATGGCGATTGGCCATGTGTTGATGGCCGCCACCTTTTTTATGAATGGATCGCCATTCATCAATCTAGTGGCCATGTTCATTGCCGCCGGTGCTTTTACCCTGAGTCTTGCGCCGCTCAGCTGGGTGATCATATCGGAGATCTTCCCCAACCAGATCCGGGCGAAGGCCGTTTCCATCGTCTGCTGCATCCTGTACGCCTCCTCGTTTTTGTGCGCACAGTTTTTCCCGATGATCACAAACGGCTTCCAAACGCGATTCGGCCATCCCGGCGGAGCCTACCTCATCTTTGCGGGGATATGCGCTTCTTGCGTCGTGTTTACCTGGCGAATGGTTCCAGAAACCAAAGACCTGACGCTGGAAAACATCAGCCGCTTCTGGTTGCAGCAGGGCAACTGGTCTTCTTCGGAATAAAAACAGGTGTAAAAAGTGCGGCCCGTTTCTGCGGCTTTCCTTTCGCCCTGCTTTTCAACTAACGTTTATAGTCGTCATGAACCAGTCGCGCGGCGCCAAAGTCTGGAGCGGCGGTCTTGAGCTGGAGTTCGATTCCAAGTTTCTTGGCCAGGCAGTCGCGCCAAACGGCATTCCGCGCGCCGCCGCCATCCGTCAAAAACAACGGTTCGCTATCGGTACGCAATTGCCGAACGAACCCGGCCATGCGGTCGCATAGGAAATCCACCACGGCCGCCGCCTTCAATTCGTCGGATGCCGATGCGTCCTTCCAGGCAATCGCATCGGAAGTCACTTCCACAGCGGGTAACTTGCAGTCGGCCCGCATGCCGTGTTGAGCCAGTTTGAAAAACTCGGGAAAGCCCTCCAAGCCCATCTGTCTTACGGCACGCGTAATCAGGTTTCCGCCCAACGAGTCGGCCATCATCCGGTAGAATCCCCTCCCCGGAAAGATGCCCCAAACCGTACCCGGCAGCGGAACGGGTTGTTCGGGCAGCCACTGATAGGCGACCTGCGCCGAGCCGAGCGTAATCAGGATACCGCCGGATTCTTCCAACCCGGCAGCGTAGGCTCCGGCGGTTTGGTCGTTGCCCGCGCTGAAAACCGGAATGCCGGCAGAGAGCTGCAACAGATTGCCGGAACGCGTTGCTCCGGCAGGTTTGTGAGAGGGACACACTGTTGGAAGCTGCTGCTCCGAAATTCCGCACCATTCCAGATAAGGCTCGTTCCAGGCTTGCCTCTTCAGGGAATACAACCCGGTCATGGCGGCCAGGTTTTGATCCAGCACCGAATGCCCGGTGAGCTCTTCGATGAAAAAGGACGGTAGCGGAATCACCCGTGCATCGCGGTAGATGGGCAAATCGGTCAACACCTGTTTCAACAGACAAAGCATCATGCCACCCAGCGGCTGATGGAAACTGCAATGTTCCTCGAATCCCTTAAACTGCGAATCGGCTCCCATTGCGGTCGCCAACGGTCTAGCGCGGCCGTCCTGCCAGCTGATAAACGGAACGGCAAACTTTCCATCGGTCGTCTGGAGGGTAAACGTCTGCGCCTGGCTGGTTACGGCGACGGCGGTGACTTGACTCGGTGTCGCGCTAGCGTCGGCAAACGCGCGCGACACGGCAAGGCACAGGCATTCCTTCGCCTGACCGACTTCCAATTCAACGTGCTTGCCGAACGTGGTGTACGTTAAATACGCCTCGCCTTTTCCTGCGACTTCAAGCGATGGCGTGTAGAGCGCCGCCTTGAAACTGGTTGAACCGAAATCGATGCATAAAATCATGTCGTCTTCCTTTAGTCACCTTCACTGCAGAGCTTGAGCAGACGCAGGGATTCCTCCAACATTCGTTTGCCAGTCTCAGGAGCAAACAGCGCATTGGAAGCCTCGTAGCCGCCTTCCGCAGCCGCTTCTTTCGTCACAATGTATCCTTGCAGTTCGCCGTTGGCCAAGGAAATGACAAAGGCATTCGCCGACTTGCTTTTCAGCTCCAAGGCATATTCGACAAACACCTCGCCCGGCCACGCCGTGAAGAAGAACGGCCCCATCCGGAATCCCTGGATCTCGACTGGACTGCGCGCTTGACGGAATTCCTCCAGCACGCCGCTCGCTTCCACTTTCGACAGGGTTAGCGTTTCACGGGCGCCGAAGAGATCGACCTCCGCGCCGCGCGCTTCTTGCGGCGTGCCGGATTGCTTTAGTTCCGCGAAGCGTTTTTCAGCCGCCACCACCCGCCGTTCGGCATCGTCCATCGAAGGGAAAGAGCGCGCGACCGGGTCGATTTTGCCGGATGCGCACGACAACTCGACGGTATCCATAAACACGGGATAGGCCAAGGCCCGGCCAACCGCCGAGCCAACGATAGTGCCCAGCCGCTCCGCCTCCTTGAAGGTGTTTGCGGTGGTAACATGCCGCGGACTCAGGTTGCCGCAAGCCCCGGTGTGGTAGACCACCGGACATCCGGCATAGCGGTCTTTCAAGTATTGGCGCGCAAACCCCGGAAAGTCGGCGGTGACCAGCGTGGAGTCCTCGTGCAAAACCGTCGGATGCATGCTGCAAACCAGCATGATGCCGAGCATTTCCTTCGAGGCGGTATTGCGCACGGCGACCACCGGCATTTCATGGTGGGCCGGACCGTCGGGATTGCGCCGGTTCGTTCCCACGCCGGTCGAATCCGCATGCGCAAACGCGATCTCGGCGGCGGTGCGGTTTTCGTATGCCGCAACGCCGGCGGCAACGATGCCTTTTTCCAGAATCCGCAGATAGCCGGGATCCATGCGCGGGACGGCGGCATCGTCGACGTTGCTGGCGTAGTCGACGGTGATGGGCCCGGAATGGGTGTGCGAGGCGCTAATGAGAATGTGTCCTTCGGGAATGCCGGTCTGTTTCGAGATTTCCTTCCGAACCGCGCAGGCCGTTTCGCGCGAAACGAAAATCGCGTCGTTGGCGATTAATAGCAGTTGAGTCTCCCGATTCGACACATAGAAAGCGCAACTGAGCAACGGATCGTGGATGCCCGTGCTGTAGCGTTCGACATATGGGTATCCAAAAAGAAACTGCGAATCGACCGGAGAAATATCAACTTCCGAAAATCCGGCACTCAAAACCCCGTTTATTGTTTTCATTGAACCTCTTTCAATTAGGCGACTTTCCTTCACGACAAGCGTTCGGGCAATTGCACAGTTATGAAAAAACCAAAATCCGGCCCTTGACACAATGTTATTTTTTGTTATTTATCGACTATATCTAACACGACGAACATTTCATCGCTTGCGGGGAAAGGACATCATGAAAACCAAGCCAACGACAGCCGCCGCCCGAATAGAAGCCATCAAAACGCTCCTTTGCGAAAACCAGTCCGTGTCGATCACCCACCTGGCCGAGCAGTATGAAGTCAGCGAAATGACCATCCGGCGCGATCTGCAGAAACTTGAAGAACAAGGCGAGGCACAGCGCACGCATGGTGGCGCCCTACCATCGGAACGCATGCTTTTCGAATTCGACTTTTCCATCAAGCGCTCCGAAAACCGCGAGGCCAAACGCGCCATTGCCGCTGCCGCATCGGAATTGATCAAACCGGGGCACCGCATCATTCTCGACAATGGCACCACGACGCTGGAACTGGCGATGATCCTACGGGACTACCGGGACATCACGGTGGTCACCCCCAGCCTTGCCGTTGCCGCCGCCCTGCAATTTTCCGAAGGCATCGAGACCATCCTGCTGGGCGGAGCGCTGCGACGCGGGCGTCCTGAACTGACCGGCATTGTGACGGAAACGATTCTGGACATGTTTTCGGTGGATATCGCCTTTCAAGGATCGGACGGCGTCGGACTGGACGGAAGTCTGTACACGGAAGATCCCCGGGTTTCACAGGTAGACCGTCGCATCCGTACCCGCGCGGCAAAAACCTATGTGCTGGCCGACAGCAGCAAGATCGGAAAAACCGCCCTGATCGCACACGGTCGCCTAAAGGATACCGAGGCGTTGATCACCGACTCGAATCTATCGAAGGCCAACCGCCGTGCGCTGGAGAAAACCGGCGCGAAAATAATTATCGCCAAGGAAGTTTGATCAAAAAAAAACCATTAACCAACAGGAGAAGAAGGACATGACCGCTAAAGCACCCGACTGGGCAAAAGTAGACTTGAACAAATATCCGAACATGGTTACCGCCTCGCCGGGACCTGAATCCACCAAATTGCACGAGCGCTGCACTAAATATTTCAAAGGGCTTAGCGGACAGGTCAAGCTGTTCCCGGTCGCGTTTGAATCCGGCTACGGCTGTACTTTGAAGGACGTCGATGGCAACGAGTATATCGACTTCTCTTCCGGCATCTATGTGACCACCCTCGGCCACTGCCATCCCAAGGTGACCGAAGCGGGGCAGCGCGCTGCCGGACAGCTCATGAACTGCCACGACTTCACCACTCCGATCAAAACACAACTGGTCGAAAAGTTGGCGGAAATCCTTCCCGGGGATCTGACCGGATTCCAGTTTTACGACTCCGGCACGACCGCCGTGGAAGCTGGACAACGTGTGCTGCGCGCGGCCACCGGCCAGCATGAGATGATTTCCTGCTTCAACGACTACCATGGCAAAACCTATGGCGGCGTTTCGCTCGGTCACATTCGCTCGAAAGTGTACGGACCGGCCCGCATGCCCGGCGCGCACATGGTGCCGCGTCCGGATGTCTACCGACCGATGTGGACCAAAGCCGACGGCACCATCGATACGGATCAGTACATTGCATTCTATGAAGAGTATCTCGACAAGGGCACCTGCGGACAGGTTGCTGGATTCGTGCTCGAACCGATCCAAGGCTGGGGCGGAACCGTCATGCCGCCGGACGACTTCTTCCCAAAATTGCGCAAGCTCTGCGACAAACACAAGATCCTGCTGATGATTGACGAGGTCCTTACCAGCATGTCGCGCACCGGCAAATACCTCTGCATGGAACACTGGGATGTCGTTCCAGACATTGTGACGCTCGGCAAAGGATTCGGCAACGGCTTCCCAGTCACCTGCGTGGCGGTTCGCGAACCCTTCAAGGAAAGCTTCGAAGCCATCTCCGCCTCCAGCTCCTATGGCGGAAACCCGATGGCGTGCGCCGCGGCACTGGCCTGTATCGAAGCGATTGAAGACGAGCAGCTCAACGAGCGTTCCGTATGGCTCGGCGAACTGGCCATGAAGCGCATGTTGAAAATGAAAGACGAGCATAAGATCGTCGGCGACGTCCGCGCCAAGGGTTGCCTCATGGGCATCGAACTGGTCAAGGACAAGGGCACGAAAGAGCCGTTCGGCAAGGCCGGCCAGCTCGTTTACCAGAAAGCCTTCGCCAAGGGACTGGCCTGGATTCCGGCTGGCCATATTCTGCGCATGAGCCCGCCGGTGGTCATGGATGACGCCACCTTGCTCAAGGGCCTGGACATGATCGACGAAGCGATCGGAGAAACCGAGCGGGAACTCGGCTTTGCCTAAACTACAACAGGCGGGGGACCTCTCTCCCCCGCCTGCTCTCCCAATAGCCCACATAGGGAAATGCAACACGGGGAAGCTATTCGTATGGAAAACAACAACACCTCATCTTCCGGTATTCTGAAGACCGCGCAACACAACTTTCAACAAGCCGCCTTGCGGCTGGATTTGCCGGAGCCGGTTCGGCAGCACCTGATGCAAACGAAGGAGCAGATCACGCTTCGGTTTCATCCGGCCCTGCCTTCCGGACGAATGCTGGATGCCTGCGCATTCATCGCCCGGCATAGCGATGTGCTGGGTCCGGCCAAGGGTGGCATCCGCATGACGGCCGGCGTCAGCGCCGATGACGTAGCCGGACTGGCGATGGAAATGACCTGGAAAACCGCGCTGATCGGCGTGCCGTTCGGCGGCGGAAAAAGCGGCATCGTCTGCGATGCCGCATCGCTCACCCCGGAAGACAAGGAGGTGCTCATCCGCGCCTTTGCCCGCGCCGCGCGCCGGCACATCGGACCGGAACTCTATGTGCCCGCCCCGGATATGGGAACCGGCGAACGCGAGATGGGCTATCTGCGCGACTGCGTTTCCTATTCCGAAGGCGTTTCCATTCCTCGCGGTTGTTTTGTGACCGGCAAGCCGGTACTGCTCGGAGGAATTCACGGTCGCCGCGAAGCCACGGGCAAAGGAGTTGTGTATACACTGGTTTCCGCCTGCCGCCATCTCGGGATCGAAATCAAGGGACTCCGGATAGCGATTCAAGGGTTCGGCAATGTCGGGGCGGTTGCCGCGAAGCAGCTTGCCGCGCTGGGCGCCCGTGTCGTCGCCGTGACCGATCTGACCGGTGGCATTATTCACGCCGAGGGGCTTAATGTTGAAGCATTGTTGACGCATGTTCAACAAACCGGCGGCGTGGCCGGCTTCCCTGACTCGCAGCCCCTGTCGCCGGACCAGATTTTTGGAGTGGATTGCGATGTGCTGATCCCAGCGGCAGCAGGATCACAGATTACGGCGGAAAATGTCCGCAACGTACGTGCGCGCATGATCGCGGAAGGGGCCAATGCACCGACAACGCCGGAAGCGGACGACGTACTCAATGCCGCAGGGGTCTTCATCATTCCCGACATTCTCTGCAACGCGGGCGGAGTCTTTGTCTCCTATCTGGAATACACGCAGGAGACCCAGCGCGAACAAATGACGCTGGCCGAAGTTGAAGCCCGGCTTGAGGAACGGATGAACCAGTGCTTTGAGGAAGTTTTTGACTATGCAAAAAAGAACAACCTGCCCATGCGGGCAGCTGCCATGGACATTGCCGTCAGCCACGTGGCTGAAGGTCTGCGGGCGCGGGGTGTGTATCCGTGATGAATCTGCCAACACGCTTTATTAACGATCAACGAAACAGGAGTAGAAATGAAAACAGTTAGATTTGGAGTTATTGGTTGTGGCCTGATGGGCCGTGAATTCGGCAGCGCGGCGGCGCGCTGGTGTCATTTAACGGATATGACCGTGCGACCGGAGATTGTCGCGGTTTGTGACACGAATCCCCAGCTGTCACAATGGTTTAAAGATCACTTTGCATCGGTTTCACAGGTCACGGCGGATTACCACGAACTACTGGCCAATCCGGATGTGGATGCGGTTTATATCGCCGTGCCGCACAACCTGCATGCGGAATTCTACTGCGCGGCCATCAAGGCGGGCAAACACCTCATGGGCGAAAAACCGTTCGGCATTGACCAAGCGGCCAACGAGACGATTTCGGCCTGTATTGCCGACCACCCGGAGGTCTTTGTCCGCTGCAGCTCCGAGTCGCCTTTCTTCCCGGCTATGCAGCTAATCGGCCGCATGCTCGAAGCCGAAGCGTTCGGACGAATCATTGAAGTCAACAGCGGGTTCCTGCACTGCAGCGACATGGATGTGACCAAGCCGATCAACTGGAAGCGGCTGCTCAAATTCAATGGCGAATACGGCTGCATGGGCGATCTCGGCATGCACGCCTGCCACATGCCCTTCCGCGCCGGCTGGGTGCCGAAAAATGTTCGTGCCGTACTCTCCAATATCGTGCCCGAGCGGCCCGACGGGAAAGGCGGCATGGCCCCGTGCGAAACATGGGACAACGCCACGCTGCTCTGCACTGCCGCAGATAGCGATGGGAACGACTTCCCGCTCACCATCAAAACCCAGCGCATCGCACCGGGCCATAAGAACACTTGGTATCTGGAAATCCTCGGCACCAAGACATCGGCCCGATGGAGCAGCAAGCAGATCAATACGCTGGAAATTCTTGAATATACCGGCGGAGAACAAGCCTGGCAGGTCATCGATATGGGGCACGAGATGGCCTATAAATCCCTCACCGGCGGAATTTTTGAAGCCGGCTTCTCCGACTCCATCCTGCAGATGTGGGCCGCATTCCTTTACGAAGTCGAAAATGGAAAGCCGATATCGCGGTTCGCCGGATGCGTCACGCCCGATGAAGTCGCGCTGTCCCACCAACTCTTCACCGCCGCGCTGGAATCGCATAAAACCAACACAGTCTGTCCGCTGTAATTAAAATATGGTTAGCTGACTTACTCAAGTGACCTCTACATGTTGTGGCCTGGTCGTATAGAACCCCTTGACCGTTTTCGGCCTTGATGTCACCGATTGCTGCACCAAGCGATGAAACAGCTTCCCTCTGTGCATGGACAGC
>JAIPJC010000037.1 GCA_021734345.1 Kiritimatiellales bacterium
GGCGGCGGTGGACTATTGCCGCCAGGCGGCGGCGACCTACCGTACCGCGCTCGAATACAACCGCTCTTTTGCAAACGCCGCCTACAACCTCGAGATCTGCCAGCGCATCGCCGCCGCCATCGGCGAGGAGATCCGCCAGAAGGACGAACAACAGAAGCAGCAGAACGAGCTGGTCAAATACATCCGTGAGAAGCTGCAGGAATTCATTGATCGGCAGACCAAGTTGAACGAAGCGAAAACAACGGGCGAACCGCAGCAGACCCTGGAGCAGGAAACCCGCGCGCTGGCCAAGGTGATGGAGGAGTCGGGGCTGCACAAGGATATCGAACTGCCCAATGGCACCACGATGCCGGGACCGCTGAAGGTGACCTACGAGCATACGGTCAGGGCGGCCGATGCGATGGCGATGCCGGACCAGCCGACCGCGCTCGCGGAGCTGGTGGCCGCGCTGGGCGCCGCGCCGGAGGATCCGGACAAGCAGAAGGGCGATTCGGATGAGGACTCGGCAAACGACCAGGACTCTGATATGGACTACGAGCAATCGGATCAGGATGCGGACATGTACGAGGAAGCCGACCCGTTCGGCGACTTCTCGGAATACGAGGAAATCCGCGGCGTGCCGCCGCCTAACCAGACCGAGAAGGACATCCTCGCCGAAGAGATCCGCAACCAGGAGCGGCGCAAGGAAAAGAAACCGGGGCAATACAAGGCGGTTGAGAAGGATTGGTAAAATGGATTTCTGGAAAAAAGCCTATCTAGCACTACTAGTCGCCGGGGCGACGGTCGCCGTCGAAGCGGCGAACACGAACTACTACGCCTGCATGGAAACGGCGGAAACCAATGTCTTTTTGGGGCAGGTGTTCACGGTCGATGCGATTGTAAAGGCGCCGGAGCTGCCGGAAGCACCGAAGCTGGGCAACCTGCCGGGATTCAACGTGACGCAACTTGCCGCGGGTTCCGCCACGAGCGAAACCAACACGTTCCTGTTCCGCTATGCCTTCCGCGCCACCCAGGAAGGCGAGCTGACGATCCCGCCGCTGCGCTTCGGCAACCTCGCCACGGATGCCCTGGTCATCCACGCGCAAAAGCCGGAACTCTCTGATCGCATGAAGCTCGACACCACGCTGTCGAAACCCGTGGCCTATCTTGGCGAGCCCGTCGTGCTGACCACCACGTGGGACAGCACCTACCAGTTCGGCGCGCTCAAGGCGGTCGACTTCAACTTCCCCATCCTCAACGACCCGCGCTTCCAAACCTTGGAACCCCACGAACCCGAGAAGGAAAAGGCGGCCCAGACCACCGGGCTTCCGGTCCATGGAACGCGCGTGCTGGCCACGCGCAGCAGCTACCAGGTCGACGCGGTGCAGCACCAGTCGCTGCTGTTCAAGACGATCCTCATTCCGAAGAAATCCGGCAAGCTGGCGATTGCGCCCAGCACCCTGCTGTGCGCGGCGGAGAAAGAGAAGGATGCCAAATCCAAGCAGGGACAGCGCACCGCGTTCCAGTATCCGGCCTACTTCGACAACACCTTCTTTGATCAAAACCTGACCGGTGGCGACTATACGCGCATCTACACCGAATCCGCGCCCATCGAGCTCGATGTGAAGCCGCTGCCGGCCGAAGGCCGCCCCGCCCTCTTCAACGGCATGGTCGGCGACTACACCATCGCGGTCATCGCCGAACCCGCGGCCGTGCGCGAGGGCGAACCCGTCACGCTAACCATTACCGTCACCGCCGCCGAATTCGTGGAAAACATATTCTTCCAACCGCTGCGCTACCAGCCGCTGCTGGTCAACCGCTTCGAGATTCCCGCCGAGCGCTCGCTACCAAAGCTCGACGGCAAATCGAAAATCTATACGCAGACCATCCGGCCGCTTTCAACCACCATCAGCAATGTGCCGCCGATCCAGCTGGCCTTTTTCAGCCCGACGTCGAACGCCTATGTCACTGTCCAGTCCGCGCCCATTCCACTTCAGGTTTCCCCGGCAGAGGAAGTCGCCGCATACGGCATGGAAGGCACGCCGTACCGCACGCGCCTGCGCGCCGTCAAGGAGGGGATCCGCCAGAACTACACGGATCCCGACATGCTCGAACCCCGCCGACCACCCATGCTGGGATGGACGTACCCGGCAGTAGTGCTTCCCATCCTGCTGCTGCCGCCGCTGTTGGTTGGCGGCCTGTGGCTGATCTCGCTCTTCGGCAAAAAGAAGCACCATATCCACCGCACCGCCAAGGCCGCGCGGGCCTACAAGGTCTACCGCAAAAACGCGGCGCACATCGTCCACCGCCATCCGACGAAACGCGCCGTCTATAGCGAACTCGACCAGGTGTTGCGCGCCTACCTCGGCGATCGCCTGCACTCCAACCCCGGCGCGCTGACCTTCCGGGACGTGGAGCCGAGGCTGCTCCTTGCCCGCGCCAAGACCGAAACCATCGACCAGCTTCGCGAGCTGTTCGGGCTGTGCGAGGCCTATCGCTTTACGGAACACTTTGACGAACAGGCCGATGCCCGGAAGATCGTCCACGACGCCAACCGCATTGTGAAGGCGGTTGAAGGGAGTTTGAAATGAAACCCAAAAACCTGCTTCCCTTGCTCCTATGTTGCTGCACCGGCTTCGCGGCCGACTATCAGCTCCAGACCTTGGAAAAGGCGCACGGCATGTTCCGCGCGGCAACGAACGCCACGATGTATGCGGCGGCGGCGCGGCAGTACGACTATCTGGTGAAGGAAGAGGGCATACGCAACGGCGACTTGTTCTACACGCTCGGCAACACATGGTTTCTCGCGGGCGACGTTGGCCGGGCCATTCTCAACTACCGCCGGGCGGAGCAGTATTTGCCGAACAGCGCCGATGTGCGCAACAATCTGGACACCGCGCTTGCGCAACGTACCGACCTAGTTCCAAAAAAACAGCTGCCCCCGCTGGCCGCCTCGTTGCTGGGCTGGCATTTCAGCACGCCCGCCGCAGTACGCGGATGGCTGTTCACCGGATGCTGGCTGGCGGCATGGGGCGCATGGGTTTGGGTGGGCAAGACGCGGAAAAAAGAGGCGCGCATCACGCTCATCGCGGCGGGTATGCTTTCCATTGCGCTGCTCGCGTCGCTGCTGACGGAAACCATTATGAAGCAACGGGCCGACCCGGGCGTGATTGTTGCGGCGGAAGTGCTCGCGCGCAAAGGCGACGGCGAAATCTATGCCCCCGCCTTCCTCGATCCGCTGCACGCGGGCACCGAATTCCAGCGGTTGGAAGCCCGCGGAGCGTGGTGGCATATTCGCTTGGATGACGGCCAGGATTGCTGGATTCCGGCCACGGCGGCGGAAACGGTCGCGCTTTGATCAGCCGGCGGATTCCCCGTCGAGCAGTTGGCGAACCATGGCAACCACGTTTTCTGGATGGAAGGGTTTTTCAAGTAGTGCGGCGTCGGGAGGGACACCTTCTTCGGTGACCTGCGCACGGGAGTAGCCGGACATGAAGAGCACCTTGATGTCCGGATGAAGTTCGCGCACAGCCACCGCCAGCTCGCCGCCGCCAAGGCCGGGCATGACCACATCGGTGAAGAGCAAGTCGATCTCGCCGGCATACTTGCGGGCCACCTGCACGGCCTGCCAACCATCGTCGGCCAGCAACACATTATAGCCTTGCAGTTCCAACGTTTGGGCAACCAGCGTGCGGATCATCGGATCGTCTTCCACCAACAGAATCGTTTCGGTCGATGTTGCCCCGACCAGTCTGGCGGCTTGCTCCGGGACGGGTTTGATCGGAACATCCACTATGGCCTCCGGCTCATCGCCCACCTCCAGTTCGGCCAACGGCAGATAGATCATGAAGGTGGTGCCGCTCCCGGGCTTGCTGAGCAGATCGATGAAGCCGTCCATCTGCTTGATGATGCTGTGGACGATCGACAGGCCCAGCCCCGTCCCGGTGCCGGACTTCTTGGTGGTGAAAAAGGGTTCGAAGATCCGGTCGATGATATCGGGTTCGATGCCATGGCCGGTATCGCGGACGGATATTTTGGCATAGCTTCCGGCGGGCAGGCGATCGGGCTTGCGGCGCGTACCGTCGGCAATGTCTTCCAGGGAAATCCTGATGGTGATGCGGCCGCCGTTCGGCATGGCATCGCGCGCGTTAACGGCCAAGTTCATCAATACCTGGCCAAGCTGGACGGAGTCGGCTTTCACGAGAACCGGCAGCGCCGCCGCCCGCGTAATGAGCTGGATCTTTTCGCCAATCAGGCGCGACAACATTTTGTCGGTATCCGTGAGCGTCACGTTGAGATCGAGGACCACCGGGTCGGTTTTTTCCTTATGGCTAAAGCCCAGCAGTTTCCGGGTGATGAACGATGCCTTGCGTGCCGCTTCGACAATTTCCCGGGCATGTGCCGAAGTTTCGCCTGATTTGGGATCGGAGATGATGAGGCTGGAATAGCCGTCGATGATGGTCAGCAGGTTGTTGAAATCATGCGCGATGCTTCCGGCCAAGCGCCCGACGGCCTCCATCTTTTGGGAGTGGTGCAACTGCTCGGTGAGCATTTCGCGTTCGTTGTCGAGCATTTCGCGTTCCACTGCGGGAATGATCGCGACATTGTTGAGCAGTGCCGAAAGCAACCCGAGGATGGAAAGACAGCTCACCAGGAATACCGCAATGACCAGCAACGTGAGTCCCGAGGTTTGATTCCCCTCCAACGTGATGTAGGCCTGTAGCTGGATGAGGTAGGTGAGAACCACGCCGGTTAAAACGGCCGATGCCATCGACGCAACAATGAGGATCAACAGGATTCGGGTCTTTAAGCTCATTCTCCATCCAACAGCTGCATGTCCGGAAACATAAGGGTTTGCCCGCCACGGTACACGGATAAAATCAGTGCAATTTGCCGGTCGATCAATCAGGAAGACCGTATGACGGCTTCCAATCCGGCAATTGAAACCGACTCTTCATAGAGTGCTTTCCCAACAATGGCACCCACCAGATTAGGACGGTCGAGCGCCACCAGCCGCTGCATGTCGGCGAGAGTCGAGACCCCGCCGGAAGCCACCACATCGCAGGAAACCGCATCGCAGATCTTGGCCATTTCCTCGGCGTTCACGCCTTGCATCATGCCGTCGCGGGAGGTGTCGGTGTAGATGACGGTGCCAACGCCGGCTTCGTCGCACCGCTTGGCGAGGTCGACGGCGACAACGTTGGTGGTTTCCACCCAGCCCTTGGTCTGGACCATGCCGTTGCGCGCGTCGATGCCAACGGCAATCTTGTCGCCGCCAAATTTTGCAACAAGCCGCTTCAACTCCTCCGGATGTTCGCAGGCGCGGGTTCCGAGTATGGCGCGGCAGACACCGGCGTCGAGCACGGCCTGGATATGCTCGTCCGTCCGCAACCCGCCGCCGATCTCGACGGGAATATCGATCGCTTCGCAAATCGCCTTGAGCTCGGCCGTGTGCATGGGCCGTCCTTCGAAGGCCCCGTCGAGGTCTACCACATGCAGGAACTTGCCACCTTCGGCGACCCAGTGCCTAGCCATCTCCGCCGGGCTGTCGGAATATTCCGTAACCTCGCTGGCCAGCCCCTGCTTGAGCCGCACGCACTTGCCGTTTTTCAGATCAATCGCCGGGATAACAATCATGCATTTCCTTCGGGTTCATAGCCCTTATTTGTCCCCCGCCCAGTCCCAGAAGTTCTTTAGCATGCGCAGACCGGCAGCCTGGGACTTTTCGGGGTGGAACTGGGTGGCGAACACGTTGTCCTTCCACACGCAGGAACAGTAGTCGATGCCGTATTCCGTTTTACCGGCCACTATGGATTCGTCGGCGGGACAGACATAGTAGGAGTGCACGAGGTAGAAGAACGAACCGTTCTCGATCCCGTCGAACATGGGGCAGTCCGGCTGTACCTCGTTGATGCGGTTCCACCCGATCTGCGGCACCTTCAGCTCCCTTGGCAAATCGAAGCGCTTTACCGCCCCCTCGAAGATCCCCAGTCCTGGAACGCCCGGCGACTCTTCCGAACTTTGGAAAAGCGCCTGCAACCCGAGGCAAATCCCCATGAAGGGTTTGCCTGCCTGCACCCAGGTGTGGATTGATTGTACAAAATCGTGCGCAACGAGATGCCCCATGCAATCGCCAAACGCCCCGACGCCCGGCAACACCACCGCCCGGCAGGAATCCATTTCCTCCTTGCGCGTGATGATTTTCGCGTCCAGCCCAAGAAACCGGCAAGCGTTCGATACGCTACCGAGGTTCCCCATTCCATAGTCTATGATCCCGATCATGATTCCTGTTCCTTCAGAAGAGCCGCCAGTTTATCTACAGCGTTTCGGAAGAGAATACAAAAAACAGACTAATATCCCCTGCCCGCCATCCCGCCGGTACAAATCCAAGCCCATTAGTATTTTATACTATTATTATTCTTATTATTTGTTTATATATGTGCCTGTCGAATGATATACATGCTTCATCAACTACGGGGGTAGGTTTGAAAAAAAATGTAAATCCAGCGACGGTGGAAAACGCCGTCCAATGTCCACACAACCATGCGTGCCTATCAAAGGAAGGCAAGCCGTGTTGCACGATCGCCGAAACCATCAACAACAAGGTCTTCTTCACGCATAGCAAAAAACCCACGGCCTGCCCCTGCCAAATGGCGTTTGGAAATTCTTTCCTCTGCACCTGCCCCGTCCGGCACGAACTCTATTTGAAACACAGGATCTAGCGGGCCGCGTGTGCTTCCGCTTCGCGATGCGCACGCAAATATCGCCTCGCCTTTACAATCAACCATTAAAGTTGTAATTACCGTTCCGTTCAACAAGGGGTACACAAGCATCAAACAACAGGGGAGCCGACAATGAAGAAGCAAATTCCAGTCATACTGCTTGCCGTCACGGGGACTGCACTGGCCTTCGGGCTCTACAGTTCCAACGAGAAAAACAAGCACCTGCAAAGCGAAATCGCCCGGGCGAAAGCCCCGGTGATAGACGTTGCTCCCGAACAGAATCCGATACCCGCGGCCGAACCGGCAGCGACACAACCGGAACCGACCCTCCAGACATTGGAAGTGGCGCCGCAAGCGGTCGAAACAACGGAAGAACCTTCAGCAACCGCCCACCGCATGATGAGCAGCGTATCCAAGATGATGGACAACCCAACCATGAACAAAGTGATGGCGGCAAGCCAGCGCGGCGCGGTGGGTGCCCTCTACGCGGATCTGATCGAATACCTCAACCTGAACTCGGAGGAAACCACGTATTTTATGGACCTGCTCATGACCCGCCAGATGAAGCAGGTCGACATGGCCATGAAGATGATGGGCGGAAACCTGAGCGAGGACGAAAAAAGGGCGCTGGCCGAAGAAGTCAAGCTAACCAGCGGCACGGTCAAGGCGGAGATGGAAAAGTTCCTGAACAACCCGGCCGATGTTGCAGAATGGGAGTTCTACGAAAAGACCATGGGCGAACGCATGATGCTTTCCCAGATGGATCAAAAACTCGCGGGATCCGGCGCGGCGCTGGCGGATGGAACCTACCGCCAACTGCTGGGCATGATGCACGATGAACGGGAAAACTTCACTTTCACGAGCAATCTCAGCGATGACAAGAACATGGACATGAGCGCCCAGCGCTTCTCGCAGGAAAACCTGCAAAACCACTTCAACGACCAGGAGCAGCTGAGCGCGGCCATCCTGGCCAAGGCGGAAACCATGCTGACCCCGGAGCAATATGCCGCGTTTGCCGACAGCTTGAAAACCACCGCGGAAATGCAGAAGGCCCAGTTGGAAATGGCTGCGCAACTGTTTGGTGGCAAGGGAAAGTAAGCGGCGGGATCAGAATGCCTTGACGATCAGCGCGATCGACGTGATCAAGAGCACCGCGTAGATCAAAATGGTGTAGTGCTTCTGCTCCGTCTTGTGCGTCAGCCACCAGCCAAACGCGACGCCCAGCGGAATGACCGGCAGCAGCACCGCTCCGAGCTTCAAACCCTCCGGCTGGATCCGGCCCAGCATGGCGAACGGAAGCAGCTTGACCAGGTTGAGCATCCAGAAGAAGGCGCAGCTGGTTCCGGCAAACTTTTTCTTTTCGAGCTGCTGCGGCAGCAAATACATCTGCATCACCGGTCCCGCCGCATGGGCGAGAGTCGAGGTGATCCCCGCCGCAAAACCAAACACAGAGCCCTTTGTCCATGTCGGTTCCGAAGCATGGATGTGCCGCAGGATCCACTTCTTTGCGGCGAAGTATACGACAAACAGGATGCCCAGCGCCCCAATCATGATTTTCAACGCGCGGTCGGATACGGCAATCAACGCCGATTCGTCGGAAACAAACAGGAAGCTCGCCAACGCAACGCCGGCCACGGTGGCAGGCATGAGATAGATCAGCCGTCCCCACTGCACCTTGTGCCAGTAGAACGCCAAAGCCACGACGTCCATCAAACATAGCATCGGCAGCATGAAACCAACGGCCGCGCGCGCCGCCTGCGCCTGCCCCGGCCAAACCAGGATCAGCACCGGCAGTGCGATCGCCCCCACCGGGAATCCGCCCTTGCTCATGCCAGTCAGGAACAAGCTCAGCTCGATCCAGAAAAGGTCGGACGCGCCGTATTGCGAAAGGAATTCCATGGAGCTATGCGCCGATCTTGCCCTTGCTCGAAGGAATCAGGTCGAGGGCGCGCGGGTCGGATTCGCATGCCATGCGCAGGGCGCGGGCGACGGACTTGAAGATGGCTTCGATGCAATGGTGCAGATCTTCGCCGTATTTGAGTTCGATGTGCAGGTTCATCTTGGCGGAGTCGCAAAACGAGCGCCAGAAGTGCTTGATGATGGTGACGTCGAAGTCGCGGATATATTTCTGGTCGTGTTCCATTTTATAGACGAACGATGGACGGCCGCCAAGGTCGAGGCAGACATCGGCCTGCGCCATGGCTTCGTCCATCGGCAGCACCCAGAAGCCGTAGCGGTTGATGCCCTTGCGGTCGCCGAGGGCCGTATTGAACGCTTCGCCGAGTACAATGCCGACATCTTCGACGAGGTGGTGGTAGTCGACGTCGATATCGCCGACGGCCTTGATCTTGAGATCGAACAGTCCGTGCTTGGCGAACAGGTCCAGCATGTGGTTGAAAAAGGGAATGCCGGTTGAAATCTCGTAGTTCGCCCGGCCATCGATGTTGAGCGCCAGATCGATCTGCGTTTCCTTGGTGTTGCGTTCGATGTGGGCGGTGCGCGGCTTCTCCATAATGCTTCCTTTGGTTCGCGATAACTTAGGAGCGCGCCCCCGCCGCTTCAAGCTCGAAACGCGCCGGGGTTTCCCTGCCCTGAATGATCTCATCAAAGAAAGATCCCCGAACGCCACCAAAACGGATTTTGACTATCCCTCGCCATATCGGTAGTTTCCGTAGTGCAATTTGATCAACCAGATTCCGAGGATATCCGATGAGTACCCTAAAATTAATTATCGAGACACAACAGCGCATTATCGACAAGCTCGTGGAATGTGAATCCGTGATTGCGGAGCTCTATGCCTTGTACGGCCAACACATACCGGACATGGCTGGCTTCTGGGGAAAACTGGCGGCTGAAGAGCGCTACCACGCCATCCTGCTCGAGAAGGTCCGGGTGCAGCTGGATCGCGGCGAACTTTTCCGTAATCTCGGCGACTTCAATCTCAAGTCGACGCAAAATCTGATCGATTTTATCCGCCAGAAAATAGCTGAAGCACAAAAAAAAGTTCCGCTCGCATCCGAGGCCGCGTCGATTGCGCTTAAAGTAGAGTCCTCGATCATCGATTCGCGCTTCTTTGACATGGTGGTGTCCGACTCCCCGGAATTTCGCGAGATCGTGGAACAGGTTTCAGCGGAGACGCGAGACCATGTTAAGCGCGTTCAGGACGAAAAACTGCGATGCGACGATCTCCGACGGAAAGCCGGTCTTCCACTTCCGCCGGCGACGCGCTGAGTCCAGTCCCCCGAACAATACTTGCAAAAAAAATGTCCGCGGCCTCTTCGGGCGCGGACACAGTTTGGGAAGGAGCTCGCAGCTCTTATTTGACCGGAACTGGATTCGTTGAGGTCATCGAAGTGTCGGGGGCGACGATTTCAATGGTTTCCCCGATGGCAATCGGCGAGCCGTCCATGGCGCTTCCCCCTTCGGTTTGCAATGACCCGATCGACGCATTGGCGCTGTCGGCGATCACCTTGTAGTGCTTGATCATGACTTCTTGGTATAGCTTGTCGATCGCCTGCAGTTTTGCCAGCGATTCATCGAGGAGTTCCTTGTTGGCGTTCACGAGGTCTTCCAGCCCGGCCACCTTGACGGTATTGGCGGCGCTCATCAGCTTGGAGGCCTCCGCATAGCCTTGCACCGTTTGCATGGATGCCGCAATCTCCTGAAGCTGCTGCTGCAACGCGGCAATCGCCTCGGCATTGGCTTTGCCCGTTTCCAAGGCCGCCACCGAGGATTGCTTCAAGACATCGATCGAGGCCTCATGGGCCGCGCTCTTATCGAGCGATTCGCGATGCGATGCGTCGATCATCTGTTGCACCTTAGACGATGTGGTGCAGCCGGCGGTCAGTGCAAGCATTCCTGCCATGGCCATTTTAAATCCGTTTTTCATAGTGCCCTCCATTAAGCTCTCTGTTCGGCTACACCGTAAGCCCCGCCGATTGGAACGGTCAACCCTTTTCCGGGTCCCAAGGCATGACGGGCAGGTCTGGACAGCGGGAATGCGCCAGCATATTTATAAATAGTACTTATTTTGTACTTGTTAATGCGCGCACGACATTCTATGTTCCACCCGAATTTAAATGAAGGAGAGCCCATGGCTTCAATCACGTTAAAAGGAAACCCGATTTCAACTGTTGGAAAACTGCCGGCCATCGGCGCGTCCGCCCCGGCCTTCAGCGCCGTCAAGACCGATCTGTCCACCTGCACACTCGCCGATTTGGCCGGCAAGAAGGTTGTGCTCAATATTTTCCCGAGCATCGACACCGGCGTATGCGCCACATCGACCCGCCGCTTCAACCAGGAAGCCGCCGCACTGGAGAATACCGTGGTGGTTTGCGTTTCGGCCGACCTGCCGTTCGCGCTGAACCGCTTCTGCGGAGCGGAAGGCCTCAAGGACGTGGTGCCTGTTTCCATCTTCCGCAATCCAGAGTTTGGTAAGAACTACGGTGTCACCATCGCCGACGGCCCCTTGGCCGGATTACTCTCCCGCGCCGTGGTGGTCATCGACGAATCCGGCAAGGTGGTCTACACCGAGCAAGTACCGGAAATCACGCAGGAACCGAATTATGACGCGGCCTTGGCCGCACTCTAAACAATCCCCCAGAAACACCCCTAACACCCGAACGGGTCGCCAACTCCCCCTTGGCGGCCCGTTCACCTTTTCCCATGGTTGGAGACCCGATATGAAACGATGCAAGAGCTGCCTCACGAAAGCGGAATCCGAAACCGGCCAGTGCCCCGTCTGCGGAATCAGGCAGGATAAAAAGCGGAACGAACTCTCGCCCGCTGAAAAACGGGTGAGGTATTTTGCGCGCTGCATTCTCGGGGTCGCGGCCATCCATGTGGTTGGGCTGGTGCTTTGCCTATACGTCCTCCTTGTCCTCAACCCGCAGGCCGCCGCCAAAGGGGAGTTCGTATTTGCGCCGGCCATCCTCGCCACGTTGGCGATCACCAACCTGATCCTCGCCATTGGACTGGCCCGCTATGCGTTTTGGGCCTACAAGGTCGCCACGGCCTACTATTTCCTGCTCGGCATCGTGAACATCGTTTCCGTTCAGATCGCCGGCATCCTGCTCATGCTGATCCTGCTCTACTTTATCGGCAACGGAACCGCCAAAGCCATCTTCGAGCGCCGTGCGCTCGCGCCGGTGGCATAGCGCCTTCCGCGCCGGAAAAATCCATAAAGCCCCACCGCCGAAATACTTCCCCTTTCCCTTTGCGCGGACAGGGCGTTTCGTGTATCACCGTGCGCACTATGCAAGAAACCAAGAAGAAAAGAATTGTGGCGATCGTCGGCCGGCCAAACGTAGGCAAGTCGGCGCTGTTCAACCGGCTAGTTGGGCGGCGGGTTTCGATCGTCCACGAAGAGGAAGGCGTCACGCGCGACCGCGTCGCCTGCGAAGCCAACTGGGAGGGCGAACGCTTCGAGCTCATCGACACCGGCGGGCTGGGCCACTTCGGCAAGGAAACCAGCGGCGACCAGATCGTTGCCGGCACCGAGACGCAGGCGGAAATCGCCATCGCCGACGCCTCCTTTATCATCTTCGTGGTCGACATCACCGCCGGCGCGGCACCGCTCGACGAAGAGGTTGCTCGCGTGCTGCACCGCAGCGGCCGCACCGTATTCCTCGCCGCCAACAAGTCCGACAACCCCGAACGCGACGAAAACACCTCCGAGTTCGACCAGCTCGGTTTCCCCGTATTCCCCGTTTCCGCCGTCCATAACCGCGGTATTTCCGCCCTGATGGAAGAACTCGTCCCGCAGCTGCCGCGCGAGGAAAACCCCACCATCGAAAAACCGCTGCGCGTCGCCGTCGTCGGCCGGCCAAACGCCGGAAAATCCTCCTACATCAACCGCCTGCTGCGCGATGAACGCGTGATTGTCTCCGACATTCCCGGCACCACGCGCGACAGCATCGAGATCCCCTTCACCATCGGCAAAGGCGAAACCGCCCGCCACTACCAGCTCATCGACACCGCCGGCATCCAGAAAGACACCCGCTCCAAGAGCGCGGTCGACTGGTTCAGCAACCTGCGCACCGACGAAAGCATCGAGCGCTCCGACGTCGTCGTCATGATGCTCGACGCCGAAACCGGCCCGACCAGCCGCGACAAGAAGGTCGCCGCCAAAATCATCGACGCCCAGAAAGGTTGCATCCTGCTCGTCAACAAGTGGGATCTGGCCGAGGAAGCCGACCAGGAAATCACGCAGACCAAATATTTGCCCGCCCTGCGCGAAACGCTGCCTTTCATGGCGTTTGCCCCCATCCTGTTCGTATCCGCCAAAAGCGGCTACAACATCAAGCGCAGCATTGAAGCCATCGACTATGTCGCCGCGCAGACCCGCACCGAAATCACCACCGGCGTGCTCAACCGCGTCATCCAGCAGGCGTGCGAAAAATTTCCGCCGCCGGTCGCCAGCGGCAAGCGGCTCAAGGTCTACTACGCCACGCAGACCGGCACCCAGCCCATCTACATCAAGATCTTCGTCAACAATCCCGACAACGCGCGCGCCAACTGGCTCGCCTACCTCAAGAACCAGCTGCGCGACGCCTTCGGCCTCGAAGGCGCGCCCATGTTCATCAAGCTCGTCGCCCGCTCCCGCTCTGAAAAATAGCGCCTGCCACAATATTTATCCGGCCCCGTCGTTATGTGGCGCATGAGAGTTTTTTTGCGATGCTTGATGCCCTTGCTTGTCTATGCGGCCTGCGCCGCGTCCATCGAACAAAATGGATCGGAGCTTGTGCTGGCATGGAACGGCGAATCCCGCGTGGTTTACGATATTGCGTATTCCAACGACCTCGCCACTTGGACCAATACCAGTCCTTCCCGGACGGGTGACGGTTCACCCATCCAAGTTCCCGTTGCCGACATCCTTGGAGATCCAAACGCCGACCGCGCATTCTTCAAACTCGCGACGCACTATCAGGACAACGAGGATGGCGCGATCCAGGACATGCTGACGCCCGCCTACTACAACGCCGCCACGGGCGACCCTTTTCGGGATGAAGTCAATACATTCATCTATCATGCCCAACGAGAACCGCTGCACCATCCCCTGCAAAACGGGACAAACGCAATCCCGGCATTCACCGTTCCCGTTGGTGGCTATTTCGGTGCGGGTAAAGGACCCGGCGGAACGGCCGAGCACCACCCCGCCGTGGATTTGCACGTCGGGAACGATGCAACCGTCGTGGATGTTTTCGCCGCCCATGGCGGAACGGTGCAGACCTATAAAAACGTCGTCCAAAAATTCCGCCACCACCTGTCGATCACCCAATCCATCACCAACAACACCGGCCAGGTGATCGGCAAGATGGTAACCGTTTATGCACATCTCGACCTGAACCTGGACGAGGCTGGCGGCCTGTTCATGGATGGACAAACCGTCAACGCAGGCGACCTCGTTTCAAAACATCTTTATTCCGGCACGATGGGCGGACCGCATCTGCACTTTGAAATACGGTACTACCGGCCAGACGATGCGGGCGACGAAGAGTTCTACGGCTTCAACTTTACGGTGCCCTCGGCCGGGCCGTGGCCCTATGGCTACTGGGATCCAAACATTGGATACGGCTTCGGCGATCCCAAAAACCACGGGCTGGTGCTTTACTAACGCCGCTTTTACCTACAATCCCTTCCGATGGATCCGGTCGTTTTCAACGCTTCCATTCGCCGGGCTGTTGTTTTATTCTGCCGCGCAACCAAGAGGAAGAATGCCATGAACGTCCCAACCGCCATCCAGACCCGCCGCGCCGTAAAATGCTTCGACCCCGAGCATAAGATGACCGGAAAGGAGATCGAAAAACTGCTCTCGCTGGCGCTGCTCTCCCCCACCGCGTTCAACCTGCAAAACTGGCGTTTCGTCGTCGTGGGGGACAAGGAGCTACGCCAGCAAATCCGCGCCGCCTCGTGGGACCAGGCGCAGGTTACCGACGCATCGCTGCTGATCGTGCTGTGCGCCGACCTCAAGGCATGGGAAAAGGAACCGCTACGCTACTGGCGCTCGGCACCCGAGCCCATGCAGGAATTCATTGTGCCCGCCATCCAGCAGTACTACGACGGGCTCGACCAGGTCCAGCGCGACGAAGCCATGCGTTCCTGCGGCATCGCGGCCCAGACCCTCATGCTGGCCGCCCAGTCCATGGGCTACGATTCCTGCCCGATGGACGGCTTTGATTTCGAACGCGTCGCCGATCTGATCAATCTTCCCGAAGACCACGCCATCTGCATGTTTGTCGCCATCGGCAAGGGCATCGGCGATCCCGTCCCTCCCAGGGACAAGCTTCCGATCGACGAAATCGTCATCAAGGATCGTTTCTGATCCGTGCGCCGGTCGCGCGCCTACGGCTTCCGTTTCATTTCGACGTAGCCCCAATCGCCACCCTCATGGCTGTAGAATCCGAGACCAAGCCGTTCCTCCCCGCCACTCCCGCGAAGATCGTAGCTCCATTTCTTGGCTTCGTTGTGCATGAGCAACCGCTTGTTTTGCTCGTCAATCGACATGATGCAGGCATTCCGCTTCAACAACACTCCATCGGTGCCCTTCCGGCCTTTCAAGCGAACCGTATAGTCGCTGAAAACGACATCAAACATGCTCCATGTGTTGGTCGACAAGGTGACCCAGGAGCCCTGTAGTTTCTGCAAGTCCCGCGGCAACGTTCCCGTCTCTTGCTGCGCACACGGCTTCTGCGGACCGCATCCGAATAATCCCGCGGAAACTACCGCAATGGCACACCACTCCCCCCCTTTTCCCCACTTCATTTACACCCCCGTGTTTGATCAAGCACCCATCAAATATACTAAGAGGTTCCAGAAACAAGCCTTATTTAATCATTTGAATCACTTTGTTTTATTCCGCTTTTAGCGCGATTCCATCCGGACAATCCCCCGTTCTCCCGCGAAAAGATGCGGCCCGTCCTTCCAATGGCAGGACGGGGTTTGCTACATTCCGCCGCATGCAAAACCACCCCGTCATCCAGCTGTTGCCCGATCAGGTGATCAACAAGATCGCCGCCGGCGAGGTGGTCGAGCGTCCGGCCTCGGTAATGAAGGAGCTGTTCGAAAACGCGCTCGACGCCGGGGCCACGCAGATCGACGTGGAAGTGGTTCGCGGCGGCCAGCAACTTATCGCCATCACCGACAACGGTTGCGGAATGTCGCGCGACCAGGCCCTGCTCAGCATCGAACGCCACGCCACGAGCAAGATCCGCTCGGAGGCGGATATTGAAAACATCCATACGCTGGGATTCCGCGGCGAGGCGCTCTCCTCCATATCGTCCGTTTCGCGCTTCACGCTGATTACCCGCCCGGAAGAGGAGCTCTCCGGAACCGAAGTCCAGCTGGCCGGCGGAAAAATGCTGTCCGTCGAGGATATCGGCTGTCCGGTCGGCACGCGCATCGAGGTCCGCAACCTTTTTTTCAACGTACCCGCCCGCCGCAAGTTCCTGCGCGCCGAACAGACCGAGGTTGCACACATCCGCCAACTCTTTCTCGTCCACGCCCTCGCCCATCCCGAAACCGGCATGGGCCTCAAGATCGACGAACGCATGGTCTACAACCTCCCACGATCCGGCAACATGGAGGATCGCATCGCCGAGCTCTACACCCCCGGTTTCCTCGACCACCTTTTGCCGCTCGACTATTCCGACGGCGAATACGCCATCACCGGCTTTGCCGGCCTGCCGCAGACCGGCAGGAAAGACCGGCAGGAGCAGTATATCTTCATCAATGGCCGTCCCGCCGCCGCGCCCGTGGTCTACCACGCGCTCAACGAAGCCTACCATTCGCTCATCGCCAAAGGCCGCTACCCCGCCGTCTTCCTTTTCATCGCGATGGAGCCATCGCTCGTCGACGTCAACGTGCACCCCACCAAAAAGGAAGTGCGCTTCCGCCGCCCCAACCAGCTGCGCGACGCCATTGTCAACGCCTTGCGGCAAGCCCTGGGTTTCCAGTCGCTGGAAGAAGAACTTCCAACATCGAACATCGAACTACCGCCCCCGCAAACGCCCGTCGCACCGCCCGCCGTCCGCCCGAAGTTCGAGACGCAGAAAAAAATGGAACAGCTGCTCGTACGGACGGAAGTGATCGAACAAGGAACTCCGAACAAGGGACTTCGACCGCCGAGGGAAGATGCACCTAAAGCCCAAAGCCCAAAACCTAATGCCTCCTCCCCATGGGGTTGGTGCCGGATCGTCGGGCGGATCGGCGAAAACTATGTCGTGCTCGAAACGGAGGAAGGGTTTGTGCTGATGGAACCGAGAGCGGCGCACGAACGGGTGCTGTTTGAAAAATTCATGGCCGCCACCCACGCCCACGCTATACAGAAGCAAGGACTGCTCGCCCCGGAAACGATCGACTTGCTTCCGTCCGATGCGCAGACCGTCCGCGAGAACATCGGCGTTTTGCAAGAGCTCGGGTTTGGGGTTTCGGAGTTTGGCGGCGATACGTTTATCGTCGACGCCCTACCGGTCTACGTGCAGGACGGCCCGGCGGAATCGCTGTTGGTGGAAATTGCGCGCGAGCTCGAAACGGCAGGCAAGAAACGCGGTGCACGCGAGCTGGTGAAGGAGAAGATTGCCCAGGCCGCCTGCCAGACCGCCGTACGCACCAAGGATCAACTGTCCGAGCGGGAAATCGAAAAACTGGTGGCCGATCTGGCCAAGACGGAAATGCCCTATACGTCGCCGCGCGGACGACCCACCCTGATCTACACGAGCTTCACCGAACTGAACCGCAAGTTCAGCCGCGACTAGGCCAACAACCCGCCGCTCTTTTTGTATGAGGGGAGTTCCGGCACCTTTTCAATCAATCCGGCATAGTGGCTCCACGCCTTGTCGTAGCGTTCGCATTCGAAATCGTTGAACGATTCGCGATTAGCCTGCTTGAGCCCTTCATAGGCCCCATTGGCGAGTTCCAGCGTGTTGCGCATGCACCGGATCAGATCGCGGGCGCGGCGCTCATACTCTTCGGCCTGCAATGCAACGGAGGCATGGTTCACCTCGAGAAACGAAAAGAAGAATCCATTCTCCGCCTCGACCGACCGCTTGAGGTTGAGCATCGAAAGCGCGGCCTTCATGTTGCCGGCGAGCATGTTGATGAAGTCGCAAAACTCGCCATCCTTTTCATTCTTCTGGCCGTCGCGCACGGCAAACCTTCCGTGCTCCCGCGCGGTCCGGAGCAGAAAAAGGATTTCCTCATAGCCGCAGACGTCCATCCCCGGCTGTCCGTTGTGGTTGGGCGACCGAAGCAGCAGAATGGCACGCTCGTAGTAGATATCCCGCAGAGCCAGGTGCACCGGGCGGTTCTGTTCGATATGATTAATCGCCTTCACGTTTGAAACGCTAACAAATACCACAATAGATCCGAGCTTATTATGCGGTTCTTTATACCTGTTTTCGCAGGGGGGTGCCGTAAATGTGCCATGGCATGTCCGGTGCGAAGCATTTGTATCGTCGTTTATGGCAACAACCCGGCGCAATAGCGACGGGTGTTATGAAATCAAGGAGGCCGGTATGGGAAAACTATTCCTGTTGGTTGTTTCGGCGGCAACGATGTGCTTGGCCGCTCCGGGCAATGCGGCCACCACCAATGAACCCATCCAGGGCTTGCGTATTTTCACCTGCGCGCACAGTTTCCACGGGTTCATGCCCGCCAACCTGTCGGACATCGCGAAATCGGAGGGAATCGAAGACCAGGAGCAGGTCGGCAAATCCGGCATCAATCTGGACGGGGCTTCTGCCGGAAGCCCGACGGGGTCTGCCCGGTGACTTCCTTGAACAGTCGGGAGAAGTAGTAGATGCTTTCGAATCCGCACTCTTCGGCGACCATGGCGACGGTTAGTTCATCGTTGTGCAGCAAATCCTTGGCGTGTTCGATCCGGGTGGTGATGATGGTTCTCATCGGCGACTGGTCGGCGTAGTGGCGGAAGAGGTGGCGCAGGTAGTCTTTGCTGATAATGGGCGCTGCTTTCATCAATGGGAAGGTACTTCCCCGGCCTTTTCAACTCCAAGATCACACTTTCGCGGCGGGCCGGGGTTGTTAATAAAGTGAATGGATTGAACCGTTTTGTACATGGTGTGCTGTGCCAGCATGTGGTTCCATGATTTGTCAATTTTAGATCGGGGACTCACGATACACTGGGTTTCGTGGTTTTCGAACAATATCCAAAGCAGGAACGGAGCAGCAATGAAGCAATACACATCCAGTACTTTGATTAAAGCATTTGTTATTTCAGGACTTCTGACCGCCGAGGCGGCGTTGTCCGCCCCGAGGGCGAAACCGCCGAATGTGGTGCTTATCGTTGCTGATGACCTTGGCTACGGGGATCTCGGCTGCTACGGGGCAACAAAAATCAAGACGCCAAATATCGACCGCTTGGCCAAGGAAGGGATTCGCTTGACAGATGCACATGCGGCGGCGGCGGTTTGCCAACCCTCCCGCTATGCAATCCTCAGTGGGCGGTACTACTGGCGCAGCACGCCGAATCCCGGATACAGCTATTATTTCGACGAGGGGGAAAAACTGCTTCCCCAACTGCTTAAAGAGGCCGGCTACCGGACGGCGGGCTTTGGTAAGTGGCATTTGGGTTTTGGTTCGCCCAAGCCAGCCGATATGAACGGGGCGCTCACCCCGGGCACGAGGGAGGCCGGATTCGACTACTATTTCGGGTTGCCGCGCTCGCATAACGAACCTCCGTTTGTCTTTTTTGAAAACGACCACGTTTACCAGCTTGATCCTGACGACCCCCTTGTGATGGTTCCACATGAAAAAATGCCGAAAGGTTCGGACTACGGCTGGGGCGGAAGCAGGGGTGCCGCCAAGGCACATGCCGCCCGCCCGGAAGACCAGATCGACCTGATCCTGACTGATCGGGTCGTGGAGTTTGTCGGCCAGCAATCGCCGGATAAACCGTTCTTCATCTATCTGCCTTTTACCGCGCCGCATTATCCGATTACGCCCAACAACGCGTTTATCGGGACGAGCGAAGCAGACCGGTACGGCGATTTTGTCCAGCAGCTCGACGCCTGTGTGGGCCGTGTACTTGAAGCACTGGAGAAAAAAGGGTTGAAGGACAATACCTTGGTTATGCTTACCAGCGACAACGGCGCCGTGAACACCGGCGAACCGGTGGCGAAAGGGCATCATCCAAACGGAATCCTGCTGGGGCAAAAAACCGATGCGTGGGATGGCGGGCACAAGGTTCCGTTCATCGTCCGGTGGCCCGGACGGCTTCCGTCCGGCAAAATATCCGGCATTCTGTTCGGCCTGGAAGATCTGATGGCCACCATTCTGGCGGCAGCGGATGTGCCGATGCCCGGCGGTGCGGGGCTGGACAGTCTCAACCAGCTTCCGGCCTTGGAAGGGAAGGCTCCGTTTGTTCGCACGGAAATGGTTTACCAGGGGGTGCTTGGATTTGCCCTGCGCAAAGGCCCGTGGGTTTATGTTCCGGCGGATGGTTCGCAAGGTTTTACAACCGACCGGGGGTTTGGCGTGCCGTATGAAGAAATGGGATTTCGCAATAGTTCCAGGGATAAGACCGGGAGGCTGTTGCCTAATGCGCCGCCGGATCAACTTTATAATGTCCATGAAGATCCAGGGCAACATCTCAACGTCGTCCGCGAATACCCCGAACAGGCGAAAAGCATGGCGGCGCGCCTGTTGCGGATTGTCGGGCCGAATCCCCGAAACATTGTCCATTGATGCCGCAGGGGTTCAGTCTTTTCTGAAGACCGATGGGGATTTCCCGGTATAGCTTTTAAACAGCCGGGAGAAATAGTAGGGATCGACGAATCCGCACTGTTCCGCCACTTGCACGATGGAAAGCTCCGGATTCACGAGAAGTTTTTTTGCGTGGTTCACGCGGGCGGAGATGATCGTGCGCATGGGGGACTCCCCAACGTACTGCGTGAACAGGTGCCGCAGGTAGTCCTTGCTGACGAAGAGTTGTCCGGCGACTTCGTCGATGGAAAGGCTTCCTTCTTTTTCTTCGATAATGTTCACCGCCTGTGAAACAAGGGCCTGTTTCCGATCCTGGGGAATGTTTTTCTTGATGGCGCGTTTAACCAGTCCGGTGGTTGCCAACAGATAGCCTTCCGAAATGATCGAATATCCGGTTTCTTGCGTGGTTAATTCCTCCATGAGGTTTAGCAGGCAGTCCTTGATTTCTCCGGTGGCGTCCACCCATAGCCCTTGCGAGGTTTCCAGTCCGCTGCCGGAAAGGCAGATGCAAATTGACGTGATCGTGGTTTCGGAAACCTGGTTGTGGACAACATGGGGCGGAATAACGCAAAAGCAGTTGCTGTGAACCTCGTAGGTTTTCCCATCAATCGTGGTGTTGCCGCTGCCGGCCAAAAAATAGACAATCTCCAGCACCCGGTGCGTGTGGTCCGACGCGGCATCGCTTCCCTTTTCGACGCTGACCTTGAAGGCATATTTCAACCGCATCTGTGCACTCCCGTTCTTGCTCCGATGAGCAACCCGATATTTACCGCTTATTGTGCTGCGTGCAAGCCAGGAAGGCCATCGTTCTTGTCCATCTTCCAAACCGGTTTTGTCCATGGAATTCGTATATAGGAAAGGCTATCTTTCAAGTGGGCAAATTGGAGAACACAAAGATTGAACATGACGCGACTAATAATTCGGCCGGAATATTTTTGGCACAGGGCGCTTGTTGTTTTAGTGCTTGGCGCTGTTGTATCGGGTAGTTCCCTGCGCGTGTTGGCAGACCCGCTGGACACAGTGTACTGGAAGACATTCCATATCAATACCATCGGCGTTGGAATGAGCGAGACGGCGGACTACCGTCAATTGATGCTGGCCAACACGGGCGGCGCGATGCCGAAGAATGTGAAGGTGGGATTTTCCGCAGCAAGCACCAAAATAATGAAGGCGGAAGGGAGCTACTACGACTTCCTGCCCAGCGTGTTTGCCATCGATGCCGGTTTGGCGGCGGGGCAAGCCAATGATATGCCCATCGGGTTCCACTTGAATGCCACGCCATGGGACGACTCCGCGAACCAGTCGCTGGATATCCTGCAAAACTTCCTGGAAAAATATGACGGAGGAACACTCTTGCAACGTGACCGTGCGGGATTGATTCGCACGGGATCGCAGGATCCGACCGACAATGAGCTGGATACGGGGAACGGCTGGCCGCAACTGCAACTGCAGCTGACGCTCTCGCCCTACGCGCCGCTGGTGTATGATTATCTGTTGCGCAACACCCGCCTTTCCGCCCGCTATGCCGCGTGGCTGCGCGAACGGTCTCCGGATATTGTGACCTTTTGCACCATGTCCTCCGAAACCGGGCAGAACATTCGGAACAGCGAATTCTGCGACTACAGCGAGTGGTCGAAACAGGAGTTCCGAGACTGGTTAAGAGGTTCGGGTTTGTATGCCGGGGCAGGCCAGTATGCCGATCTGGCAACGTTCAATGCGGCATTCGGTGGCGCGACCGGTTTCCCGTGGAGCGGCTGGACGGTCGTCGAACCGCCCACCAGCGTACAGTGGAACGCGACCCCAAACGGCCGGTGGTGGCAGAAATGGCATGAGTTCCGTATTGCGCAGGTACATGGTTTTGAGCAACGGCAGATGGATGCAACCCGGGAAGCCGGATGGAGTCCGGACCGGCTTTTTGGTCACCAACAGGCAGGGGAGCCCGCCGATCTCGGCGATATACTTTTTACGATGAAGGCCACCCCGTGGACGACCACCTTCGTGCAGGGAGGCGGAAACGGCGTTACCGCCGGTGGCAGCAACACCTCAAACACGAATCTTTTCAACGCCTTGTCTGCCGATGACAAAAGCTGGGGTCTGGTCGAATACAATCCCAATTCCACGAACTTACAGGAAAATATCGACGCGCTGGAAACCGTATGGAACCACAAGGCGCATCTAATCTGCCCGTACCACTGGTCGTTAGATCGGGTCATTAAAGACACGGTGTACCAGACGGCGATTCAGCAGTTTATCGGCAACCACGAAAACGATACGTTCAGCGGATTGAAATCCTACGAGACCGCCCCTGATTCACGCAATGTGCTCTGGACGATGAGTTATGCGAACGACGTGGAGTCCTCGTCCGGCCTGGCCAGCCTGACCTTTACCAACGGAATCTGTTCCGGGGGCTTTGGGCAGGATGTGGTATCCCTTGCATTGGATCTTGATGGGAACCGGCATACATTGGCTTCTGATGCCTATTATGCCATGGGTGCATGGCTGTTTTTCAGCAATGCACCTCCTGGAGCGGCCACGTTCGAATGGACAGACATCCATGATGCCGTCGGTTCCGTTTCGTTTCCTGTCCACCAAGGATGGAACCTCTGCCGTGTGAATCTGGGCGAACATGCGGCGTGGCGCGAAAAAAACATCAAGAATGTTCGGCTTGTTCTGGAAGGTGGAACCGGCAACCAAATGCAGCTGGACTGGTTGCAGCTGGAAGCAGGGCCATGCTGGCATTTCGATGATTCCAATGAAGTGTACGGTGTGCATAATTTCAGTGGTTGGTCCGTGACCAACGGATCTTTTTCCGGCACAAGCGGCGCAGATGGATATTTTTATCTATCGACGGACAAGCGCAACGGCGATCCTGCCGACCGGGCTTTTATCGATGCCGACCAATATGAAATGGTGCGCGTACACCTCTCCAGTTCGCTGAACGGCACCGGGCAAATCTATTGGTGGAAGGGCGCATCCGGCCCCTACGCAAGGAACTTTCCAGTGAGCGCCGGGACGCACACCTACGAACTCAATATGAGTGCAACGGCGAATTGGTCAGGGAAACTTACACAGTTTCGGCTCGATCCGGTCAACGTCGACGGTGCGGTTTGCTCGGTGGACTATGTGGCGCTTACCCCGCTGCTGCTGCCGCCGCGCTCCCCGGTCTACGACCCCATCGCCAACTCGCCCAACCCGGTTTTTATCTGGGAACCGGCTACCGAACCGGACAGCGCGCCGCTGACCTATGATTTCCAACTGGCGAAAGATTTCAATTTTACGAATCTTCTGGTGGCTTCCGCCGGGCTGGAGACCAACGAAACCACTTATGTTGGGCCGGAACTCGACGGCCAGCACTGGTGGCGCGTCCGTGCGTGCGCCTCCAACGGAAACACCTCGCCGTGGATGGTGCCGATGCCGGTGTTTGTCCACGTCTGGAATTGCAACTCGACCGACGGATTCACCCGGTTGAACGGCATTACCTCCCCGGTTGCGTCCAATGGTGTTTGGACGGCGACCACCGGCTACGATCCCTACTTCTACCTCAATACTG
>JAIPJC010000038.1 GCA_021734345.1 Kiritimatiellales bacterium
CACCAACGTCGAGCAGGGCGGTGCTGCTTGGCGCGCCGGGCTCCAGCCGGGACAGGTTCTTTCCAGTGTCAACCGCGAGCCCGTCAAGAATGTGGGCGAGTTCCGGCAGGCGTTGAACAAGGCCGGCAACAAGGTTCTTCTCCTCGTCAAGGATGGCCACAGTTCGCGCTTCATTATCGTGACGGTCGACTAGGCGGGCGACGTTGCAGGATTCTTCGGAAAAAGGGATTGCCTTTACGTTTCGGATGACCGATATTCTCGCGCTTTCCAACCTTTGGAATTTTCCAAAATCGGGAAACGGGGCGTAGCGCAGTCTGGTAGCGCGGTTGCTTTGGGAGCAATAGGTCGGGAGTTCGAATCTCTCCGCCCCGACCACTTTAAAGGTCAGCCAAAATGGCTGGCCTTTTTTCGTGGTGCGGAGATGGGAACGCCCGGGAGTTCGACACAAGCGCAGCGCAGTGAGACTGGAGCCTGCGACAGTCCTGCAGGGCAAGCCGCAGGCGCAGCAATCTCTCCGCCCCGACCATCTTTTAAAAGGCCAGCCAATGCGGCTGGCCTTTTTTATTTCGCTTGATACGATTCACTCCTAACTTAAATGGGGATTTGGCATGAAGGCGAAAGAGTGGATTTCCGATCTGCGCGTATATGAACCGGGCAAACCGATCGAAGAGGTGGCCCGCGAGCTGGGTTTCGACGACATCGCATCGATCGTCAAGGTGGCCTCGAACGAAAACGAACTCGGGCCATCGCCCATGGCCATCGAGGCGATGCAGGAATCCATCGCCCAGATGCACCGCTATCCCGATGGCGGCGCGTTCTATCTCAAGCGCAAGCTGGCCGACAAGCTCGATATCGATCCCGAACACCTGCTGTTCGGCTGCGGCAGCAACGAGCTGATCGTATTCCTTTGCCACGTCTTTTTGGGGCAGGGGACCAATCTCGTCATGGGAGCCACGGCCTTTGCCGTCTATTTTCTCGCGGCGGCGATGTACCAGGGGGAAGTCGTCCGCGTTCCCATGCCGGAACACACGCACGACCTCGACGCCATGCTCGCGGCCATCACGCCTGCAACCCGCCTGGTTGTCATCTGCAATCCCAACAATCCGACTGGAACCATGGTGTCGCAAGCGGCCATCGACCGCTTTGTCGAGCAGCTGCCCGACCACGTTGTAGCGGTGTTCGACGAAGCCTATATCGAGGTCATGCCGGAGGACCGGAAGCCCGACGTGCTTAAATACATCCGCGCCGGCAAGGAAAACGTCATCGTGCTGCGCACCTTCTCCAAAGCCTACGGCTTGGCCGGGTTGCGTATCGGCTACGCCATTGGCCATCCCGAATTGATCGGGCTGCTCAACAAGGTGCGCCAGCCCTTCAACGTCAGCGGCATGGCGCAGGCCGCCGCCATGGCCGCGCTCGACGACGTCGCGCACCTCGTTGAAACCCGCGCGATGGTTTTCGAAGGGTTGGCGTTTTTCGAACGCGAACTGCCAAGGCTTGGCATCACCACCGTGCCGTCCGTCGCCAACTTCATCCTCGTCAAGACCGGCAACGGCCGCGCGGTCTTCCAAGCGCTTCAGAAGCGCAAGGTGATCGTGCGTCCGATGGATCCCTACGGCTTGCCCGACCATATCCGCATCACCATCGGAACGCCGGAACAGAACCAGACCGTGCTCGATGCACTCAAGGAGGTAATGGCATGAGCCTGCCGTTTAAGAAAAACGACGTGATCCTTTTCACTGGCGACAGCATTACCGATTGCGATCGCAACCGAAACGCGCCGGATAGCCTTGGAATGGGATACGCCGGCATGGTCGCTGGCCGTCTGGGGGCGGATCATCCCGAACTGAACCTGCGCTTTATCAATCGGGGGATCAGCGGCGACCGCACCTGCGACCTGCTGAGGCGCTGGGATGCGGAGTGCATTGGACTGGAACCCGACTGGGTCTCCATCCTGGTCGGCGTCAACAACACATGGCGGCGCTACGACCACAACGACCCCACGCCGGATGCGGTGTTCGAGGACGAATACCGGTTGCTGCTCAAGCGGCTGGCCGATGAGACCAAGGCAAAGGTGGTGATTTGTTCGCCCTTCCTGCTTCCCACCAATCCGCAGGTCATCGCCATGCGCGAAGACCTTGATCCAAAGATTGCCATCGTCAAGAAGCTGGCGGCTGACTTTGGCGCGGCCTGGGTGGATTTCGATCTGGTTTTCGTGGCTGCGCTGGGCCGCCATATTCCCGCCTATTGGGCCTCGGACGGGGTGCATCCCACCGTGGCCGGCCATGCCCTGATGGCCGATGCTTGGATCCGGATGGTGGCGGGATAGAAAACCGGGATAGAAAACCATAAAATTCTATTTTCACCGCTTGACTCAATCGGCGATCCAGTTACTATGTGCGCTCGTTTTCACGAAAAAGGGCGGTTAGCTCAGTTGGTTAGAGCATCTCGTTTACACCGAGAGGGTCGGGGGTTCGAGTCCCTCACCGCCCACCACTTTCCCAGGGCTGGAACTTCGGTTTCAGCCCTTTTTGCTTTTTGCAATTGTCCGGCGAATCGGCGATGTTGTCGGCCATGGGTTTGTCCGCTTCCATTTTTGATGTCGAGGTCACTGTGTTGGACTACGAAAGCACCGGTTCGCTGGCGGGCTATGCCAACGAGCCGTGGCAGATCGGCATGGTTTCGCTGAAGGCGGGGAAGGTCGACTCCGCGACGATGTTCGAGAGTTTTCTTCGCGTCGATGCAAACCGTCCGTTCAATCCCCACGCACCCGGACGGCACGCTGTTCTGCGCGATGCCATTGCCGCCGCCCCGACCGTTCAGGATCTCTGGCCGCGGATACAGCCACGGCTTTTCGATTGCCCGCTTTGCGCCCACAACGTTGCGACTGAAAAGAAATTCACGCGCGCCGCCGCCCCGATGCATCGCTTCGGTCCATGGATCGATACGCTCAAAATCGCCCGCAAGGTTTGGCCGGCCGGCCCGTCGTACGCGCTCGACGACCTGGTCGCACTGCTGGGTTTGAAGTCCAAGGTCGACGCGCTCTGTCCGGGCCGGGTGGCCCACGACGCGCTCTACGACGCCGTCGCTTCCGCCATGCTCCTGGAGCATCTGCTTGAACAACCGGGGTGGGGGAATGTGACGGTCGGGGAGTTGGCTTCAATGTAGGTGCGGTAAAAACCGCTCCAGCGGGCATCCTTCGCACTTGGGCTTGGTGTTGCAGTGTTCCTTGCCGAGCCGGACGATCAACGCGTGGTATTCGTTGAACAGCGGTGCATCTGCGGGAAGGGTTCCGGTAAAAAGTTTCGCCACCGAATCATACGAAGCGGTTTGATCGCACCAACCATGCCGCAAAAGAAAGCGCTTCGTATAGGCATCCACCACGAACACCGGGCGCTTCCCGGCATAGAGCAGGATGCTGTCCGCCGTCTCCGGGCCGATACCTTTCCACGACAGCAGCTCCTTCCGCAGGGCCGGGGTGTCGAGTGCGAACAGCGGGTTGAGCGAGCCGCCGAAGTCCTGCCGGATCGTTTGGATCATCGCCTTGATGTAGCCTGCCTTCTGGTTGAAATAACCCGCCGGACGAATCCATTCGGCAAGCTGGTCCCGTGATGATTTTTCCAAGGTCTGGAAGTTCAGCGCGCCGTTTCTCCGAAGGTTGGCGATCGCCTTTTCCACGTTCGACCACGCCGTATTCTGCGTCAGAATCGCACCGAGCATCATTTCGAGCCGCGTCCGCGCCGGCCACCAATGCTGTTCGCCCCATAGGGCAAACAGCGCATCGTAGGATGGCTGGATGAAGGGTTTCATGGCTCCGGAGCATAGAGGTGCGGACCTGTTCCGGCAACCAAAGACCCTCCGAGGAAAATGGAGGAATTGCTCGACGCGATTCTACCGATGAAGCCATAATGCGCACCAATTTATGATTTCACAAAACCTCATATCCGATCGTATCGCCCACGCCCTGCGGCAATTTCCTCCCTTTTCCATGTTTGCAGAGGAGACGGTGCTGGAACTGGCCTGTTCGGCCAAAGTCCAGGTGCTGACGAAAGATGATCCGGTCTGGAAACAGGGCGATCCGCCGGGCGAAGAGGTGTTGTTCCTCGCCCGCGGCCGGGTTGAATACTACTACCAGTCCGGCGACCGCAACGAGCTGATCGATGTGCGGGATGTCGGCGACACGCTCGGCCTTTCGGCGCTCCATGAAGTCGAGCCCTACCGGGTTACGGCGTTGGCGGCGGAGGATTCGATCCTCTACGCGCTGTCGTGGCCGCTCATCCGCGAGCTGCTGAAGACGAACGATCCCGCCCGCTATTATGTGCGGCGCCATCTGTTCTGGGGAACCCGCGTCGGCCGATCGATCCCCGATCAGGGACTCGAAGCCTCCGGCGGAACCTCGAATGTGCTGGAAGCCCATCTCAAAGGCGCGCACACCCTGACGCCCCGTCCGGCGGAACGGCTGCTGTGCTGCTCCCCCGGCACCCCGATGCGCGAAGCGGCCAAGCTAATGACGAAAAAACGGGTTCCGTCCATTTTGGTGACGGACAGCCAGCGCCGCCCGCTCGGTATTGTCACCGGCAGCGACCTGGTCAAGGCGGTGGTGGTGGACGGGAGCGATTGTTCCCTTCCGGTTTCGAACATCATGTCGCAGCCGGTTGTGACGGTGGCGCGGAATTCCAGCACAACCGCCGCCACCCTGATTATGCTGCGCGAGCGCATCGGGCAGGTTTGCGTGACGGAGGACGGAACCGCGAACAGCGAAGCGCTCGATGTCTGCACCCAGAAGGATCTGATGGCGCAGAGTGGGCGGCATCCGGCCGGATTCATCCATGAACTCCGCCTGGCCCAGACGCCGGCGCGCTTCCGCGAAATCTGCGACGACATCGAGAAGATGGCCCGCACCTATCTGGAGGCCGGCATCTCCGGTTTGCTCCTTGGCGAAATCTGCGCCGAGCTCTACGACGAACTGGTCCATCAGTTGATCGATATTTCCCTGGCGGACATGACGGATGCCGGCATTCCGCTTCTGCATATTCCGTGGGCGTGGATCGCCGTCGGCAGCGATGGCCGGCGCGAACAGATGCTCCGTACGGACATGGACAACGCCTTGGTATTCGCCTCGTCCGGCGATCCGGAGCAGGACGAAAAAAACCGCGCCTTTTTCCTGAACCTGACCAACCGCGTCATCGGCTTGCTGGTCGATGCGGGCTTTGCCCGCTGCCAGGGCGGCGTGATGGCCTCGAACCCGAACTGGTGCAAGACCGATGCGGAGTGGATGGAGGAGCTGAAAAACAGCGACCAGATCGTTAGCGGCGGTGGCCTGTTGCGGGCGCTGATTCTATACGACTTGCGCTATGTGGCTGGCGACAAGACCCTGACCGATGCACTTCGGCAGACCGTGTTCGATTCCGTCGAATCGAGCCGGACGATCCAGCGCAGCATGGCGGAACTGGTGGTTGCTACCCCGCCGCCGCTGAATTTCTGGGGCAGTTTTGTCGTCGAGAAGAAAGGCGGGCACGAGGGCGAGTTCGACATCAAGAATCGCGGGCTGACGCCGCTGCGCGATGCGGCGCGGCTGTTTGCGCTGAACGCCGGTCTTCGGCAGCATTACTCCACCGGCGGTCGCTGGCTGGAGCTGGCCACGACCCAGCCGGATATGAAGGAACTGGCCAGCCTGGCCCGCGAAGGATACGACCAGCTGCTGCGCATCCGCACCCTGACCGGCATCCAGCGCGGCGACGCCGGGCGCTTTATCGATCCGGCCGCCTTGACCCAGCTTCAGCGGGGGCAGCTGGTGAATGTATTCGATGTGCAACGGATGGTGCAGAATGCCATCCGCACCAAGTTCCATCTGGACACGCGAATCCCATGATCCCGTTTTTTAGAAAACAGGAAAGCCCCGTCTGCCAGCACTACCGTGCTGCCGCCAAACCCAGGCTATCCAAAAAAACACCGGTGCAGGATGTCCGGTTTGTCGTCCTCGATATTGAATCCAGCGGCCTCAAGGTCGGGCAGGATCGGATTCTTTCCATCGCGCTGTTTGAAATTTGCAACGGGCAGATCGACATGGGTCGCAGCCGCAAATGGATTGTATTCCAACCCGTTACCACGCCGAACGCCAGCACCGCGATCCACTGCATCCTCCCCTCCGAAACGCGTGCAGGACGATCCGAAACCGAAGTGCTCGCGGAACTGCTCCCCCTGCTGGCCGGTGCGGTGATGGTCGGTCATCATGTGTGCTTCGACGCAGCCATGCTCAGCGAGGCCATGATGCGGAACCTTAAAATAAAATTTCTCAATCCCGTCATCGACACGGCCTATATGGCCATGCGCGAGATGATTCCGTTCCACCGGACGGGCTATGGAAACCAGCGTCCACCTTCGCTGGACGAAGTCTGCGCCCAGCTCGACCTGCCCGTCGTTGCCCGCCATACGGCGGAAGGCGATGCCTTCGTAGCTGCCGAGGTTTTCCTGTTCCTTTGCGGGAAAGTCCGCCGCCGCTTCACCAAGCGTCCCTTGCAGTTGCGCGATCTTCCGGTGGAATATTTAAGGTCCCTTCACTACTGAACGGACTGGGTTCTGGATGGCTGGGCATATTTCCCGCTTCCCTCGCGGCGGCAATCTGCTAGCGTCCTGCCCCTGTTGAGCAAAAGATAGATTATTCAATGGTTGTATTGCTAGAGACCGTTATTTAAACCCGCCGACATACCGCCCAGGGCAAAATGGAACCATCCGTCGTCATTCACCGAATTGGCCAGATCATGGAAGCCGTCATCGGCAATCCCCTGGTCTATCTGCCGTTGATCGGCGCGTGGTTCATCACGGAAATGTATTTCATCATCCATTGCGACGAGGTTCACGGCCATACTTCTGTGGTGTCTACCGGGATCGCGCTGATCTTCACGGCATTCATGATTTCCCCGTGTGCGATCAAAAATATTGCGTGGTCGCTCTTCGAGTTGCGGACGTTGGTGGTCGTAGCACTACTCTTCTATGGGTTGTTTCTGGTGTTCTATGGCTTTGTGAAACTGTTTCCCGGTTTTCTAGCGGAGTTCTTCGGCGCGCCAGGCCATGCGCTGGTTCCGAGTATGATGGGCATCCTCTACATCGAACACAACATCGCCTTCGACCGGCTGACGTTTGCCATCATCGTTACGCCCGTGCTGGTACTTGGCGTCATAAAGACAATCAAACGGCTATCGTACAGGTTGTTCTCACGGAAGGAAAAAGAGTAGCGCCGCTGGGACGCTCCTGTTCATGGAATCCCGGATCCGTTGATCGATCCGGGTGAAAGTGGTGGAGCGGAAGGGGATCGAACCCTCGACCTTCGCATTGCGAACGCGACGCTCTCCCAGCTGAGCTACCGCCCCGATAACGCCACACTATATATTCCCAGAGCGGCGTTTGGACAAGGGATTATTAGTGTTATCGCAAAGGTTGCCGACATCAAAAGCGTCGAAACAACAGCGGAGCCCACCCGCGGTACAGCTTTTTATTTCAGTTTCGCCAGTTTATCCATTAGCACCGTCTTCATATTAGGCTTGTCGGTGGGATAGAGTGAGACGAGGCGCTTGCCTTGCTGTTGGTAGATCTGCTGTTTCTTGAGCATGCCGATTTTGTAGTCGGCGGTGTCCATGCCCCAGTATTCGATGTAGACATCAAATTCGGGCAGGTAGAAGTCGGGGCGGATGGCGTAGCCGTCGAGGATGCGGAAGCGTTCGTCGTAGCGGTATTTGATATTTTCGGAATCCAGTGCTTCACAGACGAGGCGTTCGCCGTCGGACTGCACCCAGGTTCCATCCTTGGCGCGGATCTTCTTTTGCAGTTCGACCTTGGTTTCAAAATTGCGGCGTTCGAGGAATACCTCGTCGAAGCAATAGTTGCAGAATGGACGCTGGAAGGCTTTTTGCGAGCGGGCGAATTCGTCGGCCTCCAGTTCGACGCCGCAGCGTTGGCAGCAATGAACGGCTTGCCTCTCTTCGATACGGCTCGCTTCCTCGATGACTTCGATGGCGCGTTTGGCCCCGTGGTTGTTGTACTCCTGTTCGACGGGGCTGATGGCCATGTCGCGCAGATCGGGCAGGGCGCATTTTGCCATGTTCCCGTAGGCGGAGAGGGCGCGGGCGGCGTATTGCCGCACCTGTGGCTTGGCGTCGCGAAGCATCGGAACGAGAGCGGAGACAGCCTTTTCTGCATCTGCCAGCCCAGCCAGCTTCCCGATGGCCGAGGCTGCAAGTCGGCGCACGTTGGCAGCAGGGGAGCCCGCCAGTCCGGTCAGCTCCGGCAAAGCGGAAGGATCGCCGGAGCTTCCCAATTCCACGGCGCGTTCACGGTGCTGCTTTTCGAGTTTACTATCCATCAATGAGCTTCCAACCAATTCTTCCCGGTGCCGGATTCGACAAGGATCGGGATTTCCATGGGGATGGCGGATTTCATTTTTTCTTCGATCAGCGGGACGAGTTCGGCTTGTTCGTCTAATGCCAAATCGAAGACGAGTTCGTCGTGGACCTGGAGCAGCAGCTTGGTTTTGGCCTTCCGTTCATCGAGCATTTTCTGGATGTGGATCATGGCGATCTTGATCATGTCGGCGGCAGTGCCTTGGATGGGGGCGTTGATGGCGTTGCGTTCGGCACCGCCGCGGACCATCTGGTTGCGGGCGTTGATGTCGCGGATGTAGCGGCGGCGGCCGGTGATGGTTTCGACGTATTCATGCTTCTGCGCAAATTCGATGGTGGAGTCGAGCCAGCCCTGTACGCCGGGATAGTTGGCGCGGTATTGGTCGATGATTTCCCCGGCTTCGGCGCGACCGATGCCGAGGCGCTGGGCGAGGCCGAAGGCGGAGATGCCGTAGATGATGCCGAAGTTGACCATCTTGGCCTTGCCGCGCATTTCGCGGGTGACGTCGCCCTTCGCCACGCCGAAGACGCGCGCGGCGGTGGCGGTGTGGATGTCTTCGCCGTGGATGAAGGCTTCGCGCAAACCTTCGTCGCCGCTGAGCTCGGCCATGATGCGCAGCTCGATCTGGGAGTAGTCGCAGGCGAGCAGGGTGAAGCCTTCGCGCGGAATGAAGGCGCGGCGGATTTCGCGACCGTCCTCGGTGCGGATCGGAATGTTTTGCAGGTTGGGGTTGACGGACGACAGCCGTCCGGTGGTGGTGACGGCCTGGCTGAAGGTGGTGTGGACGCGGCCGGTCGCCGGGAAGACTTCCAGCGGGAGCGAGTCGGCATACGTGCTTTTAAGTTTGGTGAGCGAGCGGTAGTCGAGGATCTTCTGGATGATCTCGTGTTTTGGGGCGAGTTCCGCCAGCACCTGCTCGTCGGTCTTGTACTGGCCGGTCTTGGTCTTCTTTGGTTTTTCGACGAGTTTCAATACCTCGAACAGCACTTCGCCGAGTTGCTTGGGCGAGTTGAGGTTGAAGGGCATGCCGGCCATGGTGAAGATGGCCGTTTCCAAGACCTGCATTTTCTCGCCGAGTTCCTCCGAGAATTTTCCAAGGGCGGGAATATCGAGCGCGATGCCGGTGTGCTCCATTTCGGCGAGCACGGGCATGAGTGGGGTTTCGATTTCGTAGAAGACGCGTTCCTGGCCGCGCTCCTTGAGCATGGGTTTGAGCTTGCGCCAAAGCTGGAGGGTGATGTCGGCGTCCTCGGCGGCATATTCGCACAACGCGTCGAGGTCGACGTCGCGCAGGGTTTTTTGCGTGCTCTTCTTTTCGCCGATGAGCGCGGTGATCGGGACGGGGGAATAGCCGAGCAGCGATTCGGCCATGTGGTCCATGTTGTGGCGCTGGTCGGGGTCGATGAGATAGTGCGCGAGCATGGTGTCGAGCAGCTGGCCGCGCACCTCGATGCCGTTCCATTTCAGGACGCTGATGTCGTATTTCAGGTTTTGCCCCACCTTGCGGATGTCGGGATTGCCAAGGATGGGGATGAATTTTTCCAGGGCCTGGAGGGTTTGTTCGCGGTCGGGCGGGAGCGACACGAACCACGCTTCATGCGGCGCAATGCAGAACGAGATGCCGATCAGCTCGGCGGTGCGGACGTCGAGTCCGGTGGTTTCGGTGTCGATGCAGATTTCGAAGCAGCCGGAAAGTTTTGCGGCAAGTTCGGCGCGCCCGGCGGCGGTGGTGACGAGGTGGTAGGCGTGCTTCACGTCCTTGACGGTCTTGAACTGCGGCAGGGGTTCGAGCATTTCGGGTTTGGCCGCCGCCGCGAATTCGAACAGATCGCCTTGGCCGGTGCTGGCAGCCGCGACAGCTACCGAGGTCGGGGTGGGGGCTTCGCCGAAGAGGCGCTTGATCAGGCTTTTGAATTCGAGTTCGGAAAAGAGCACCTTCAATTGGTCGTCGTCGCGCTGGCCCATGATGAGTTCGTCGGGGCTTTCCTTCACAGGTACATCGCATTTGATGGTGACGAGCCGCTTCGACAGTAGGGCGCCATGCTTGTTTTCCTCGATCTTCTCCCGTTGCTTGCCACTAAGCTTGTCGGTGTTGGCGAGCAGGTTTTCGATGGAACCGAATTCCGCAATCAACTTTTCGGCGGTCTTCGGGCCGATGCCGGGGATGCCGGGGATATTGTCGGCGGTATCGCCGGCGAGGCCGAGGATGTCGATGACCTGCTCGACGCGTTCAATGTTCCATTGCTCCAGGATTTTCTTCACGTCGAGCAGTTCGGAATCGCCGCCGCTACGGCCGGGCTTGAGCATGAAGGTGTGTTCGTCGACGAGCTGGGCATAGTCCTTGTCCGGCGTGACCATGTAGGTGTCGTAGCCCTGCTGCTCCGCCTTGCGGGCGAGGGTGCCGATCACGTCGTCGGCCTCGAATCCGGGATATTCAAGCATTGGTATATTGAAGGCGCTCAGCAGGTTGCGGATGTGCGGGACGGCGGTGTGGATGCCTTCCGGCGTCGCGTCGCGCGTGGCCTTGTATTCGGGATATTCATCGTGGCGGAAGGTCGGCCCGTGGGTGTCGAACGCGACGGCGATATGCGTCGGTTCGTAGGTGTGCATGATGTCGAGCAGCGTATTGATGAAGCCAAATACAGCCGAGACGTTCTCGCCCTTCGAGTTGATGCGCGGGTTGCGGATGAGGCCGAAATAGGACCGGTAGACGATCGCCATTCCGTCGATCAGGAAAAGTTTTTTCTGCATGGATAGGGATTCCTTTTCGGGATTGAAGACAGCCGAGATTAAAGCTTGGCGGCTTCGGTTCGGGCGCGGGCTAGCATCTTTTCGGCGATTTCGGGATGTTGCTTGTACAGGTTATCCTGTTCTCCGATGTCGTCGCGCAGGTTGTAGAGTTCGGGCTCGAAGGTTTCCTTGGAATATTGTTTCGCTTCGACCTTTTGCGAGTAGGAGATGACGGGAACGCCGAGGATGAGTTTCCAATCACCCATGCGGATGGCGGCGAGCGTGTCGTCGTGGAGGTAGTAGAGGAAGAATTCGTGCGGCGTCTTGGCACCGGGTTTTCCTTTGACCAGATCGCCAATGTCGCGGCCATCGATTTCATGTTTGACCGGGATGCCGGCCATCTTCCCAAAGGTTGGAAGCAGGTCGATGGTGGAGGCCAGTTCCGAACAGGTGGTTCCGGCGGGGATGGTGCCGGGCATTTTCATGATGCACGGGACGCGCATGCCGCCTTCGAAGGTTGAGCCTTTGCCGTTGCGCAAGGGCAAGGCGTGGCCGCCTTGGTCGCCTTGGGAGAGCCATGGGCCGTTGTCGGTCGTGAAGACGACGAGCGTGTTGTCGGCCAAGCCTTCCTTTGCGAGGCATTGGAGGATTTGCCCAACGGCCCAGTCGATCTCCTCGACGGCATCGCCATAGAGTCCGGCCTTGCTCTTGCCTTTGAACGCGTCGGACGCGAACAACGGGACGTGCGGCATGGCGGGCGTGAGGTAGATGAAGAAGGGGTTGTCCTTGTTTTGCCCGATGAAGCGAATGGCCTCCTCGGCATAGCGGCGGGTGAGCGTGGGCTGGTCGGCGGGAAACTCGATGATTTCGTTGTTCCGCATCAATGGAACCTTGCGGCCGCTTTCCTTGGTGGCCTTCTTCCCGCGCATGGCATCCATTTGTGCGAGGGTCAGGCCGTCGAGAAGCTTGATGTCTTTCGCGGCGTTCAGCTCCGGGGCGAGCCACATGTCGTTGCTGTAGGGGATGCCGTAGTAGTGGTCGAATCCCTGTGCGGTCGGCAGGAATTGGTCGAGATGGCCGAGGTGCCACTTGCCGATGCAGGCGGTGGCATAGTTCTTCTGTTTGAGCAGTTCGGCAATGGTGATTTCCTGCGGGCCGAGTCCGGTCTGCGAGTGGGGGAACAATACGCCCTTGGCCATGCCGAGCCGTTCCGGATATTTACCGGTCAGCAGCGCGGCGCGCGACGGGGTACAGACGGGGGCGGCGACATAGAAATCGGAGTAGCGCATTCCTTCGGCGGCCATCCGGTCGAGGTTGGGCGTTGCGATATCGGGCGAACCGAAGCATCCGACGTCCTGATAGCCCTGGTCGTCGGTAAAGATGACGATGAAGTTGGGCGGGCGCTGTCCGGCGGCATGTCCAATCATTGAAATAGCTGCGACCATTCCGGCCATCATCAAGCAGTAGCGACGTTGCATCTTTCCTCCCATGGGTTGTTATGTTGTCTTGGCATACGTACAATGCGCATTAAGTGTCCCATCTTCCGGCTTGGTTTGAAAGCGTGTTTTGGGCAATATGCACCCTCCAAAACCGAAGGGGGGACGCATGTCAGGATTGAGCGATATGATTTCGGAAAGCGGGCAGCTTAAAGCGTCCAAGCTGGGGGATTCGATTGGCGGCGGCACGAACAAGGAGCTGATGGCGGAAGCTCGCATGGCACTTTCCGGCAACTGGGGCATGGGCGTGGCGGGCTATGTCCTCTACTTTATTCTGGTCATGAGCGTTGGCCTTTTTGCTTGTTCGGCGGTGTTTTTCGTGACGGCGGTCAGCGCGGCCAGCGGGGCCAACGCAAAACTGGCGGCTGATGCGGTGTCCACTGGTGCGCAAGTTGTGCAGTTTTTGCTGTCGGGGGCCTTCGTGGTCGGGTTTTGCAGCTATTTCCTCGTGCTGGCCCAGTCGGGCGAGGCACGGTTGGAATGCCTGTTCACCGGCTTCAAGCGGTTCTGGAGGTCGTTTGGGGTCTATGTCCTGAGCACGCTGTTTGTTTTCCTGTGGATGTTGTTGCTCATCATTCCCGGCATTATTGCCGCGTTCCGCTATGCGATGGTCTATTTCATCATCGCCGACGATGCGGACGTCGGCCCGCTCGAAGCGATCCGCCAGAGCAAGATGATGATGACGGGAAACAAGTGGAAGTTTTTCTGCCTGCATTGGCGGTTTTTTGGATGGTGGGTGCTTTGCCTGTTTACCGGCGGGATCGGCTTCCTCTGGCTGGTGCCCTACATGCAGACCACGTTTGCCAAATTCTATGAAGACGTTAAGTGAAACCTGAAACTGGAAACTTGAAATTGGAAATCGGCAAGTTTGAGCTTTTAGGTAGTGATCCGTCGTGCGGGGCGCGGCGGGGCAGGCTGCATACGGCGCATGGGACGGTGGAGACGCCGGTCTTCATGCCGGTGGGTACGCAGGCGACCGTCAAATGCATGACACCGCGCGAGATGCACGAGCTGGACTGCGAAATCCTGTTGGGCAACACCTACCACCTCAACGACCGGCCCGGTCCGGATCTGATCGAAAAAATGAGCGGGCTGCACCGGTTCATGGGCTGGGACCGCGCGATCCTGACGGACAGCGGCGGCTATCAGGTTTTCAGCCTCGGCAGCATGAACAAGATTACCGACCAGGGGGTCTCGTTCCAGTCGCATTCCGACGGCCGGAAGCACTTCATCGGCCCCCATGAATCGATGGAAATCCAGCGCAAGCTGGGCTCCGATATCGCCATGGTTTTCGACGAATGCCCGCCGTACCCGTGCGAGAAGGATTACGCTTGCCAAGCCGTACGCAGAACCCTAGATTGGGCGGCTATTTGCAGGAATACACCCCGTGCGGACGGCCAATTGGTTTTTGGAATCGTGCAGGGCGGCGTCCATGCGGATCTCCGCGGGGAGTGCGCAAAGGCGTTGGTCGAGATGGATTTCGACGGCTATGCGATCGGTGGCGTAAGCGTCGGGGAACCCGACGAGCTGATCCTGCGGGGGGTGGACGATTCGGTCGGTCATCTGCCGGTGGACAAGCCGCGCTACCTGATGGGCGTGGGCGAAATGGCCCAGATGGTCGAGTCGGTCGCGCGCGGGGTCGATATGTTCGACTGCGTAATGCCGACGCGGCAGGCGCGCAACGGGACGGTCTCGACGCGGCGCGGGCGCTATCCGGTGAAGGCGGCCCTCTACAAGGAGGACACGCGGCCCCTCGAAGAGGGATGCGGTTGCTATGCGTGCAGCAACTTTACGCGCGCCTATGTGCGGCATTTGCTCAATGTGGGCGAGATTTTGGGGTTGAGGTTGATAACGATGCACAACCTGCATTGCTATCTTGATTTTATGAAGGATATGAGGACGGCGATAGAGCAGGGGACGTTCGATGCGTTCCGGGCGGCGTTCCACGCCAGCTATCGCATGGTTTTGGAAGAACATACGGAAAACGTAAAGGAGAACAACTAAATGAACTTATTGCCTTTCACCATTGCCCAGGCCGCTCCGGCCGCAGCGCCATCGGGATCGCCGTTGCAGTTCCCGATCATGATGCTGCTGCTGTTCGGCGTAATGTATTTCATGATGATCCGCCCCCAGCGCCGCCGCGACAAGGCTCGCAAGTTGATGATTGCCAACGTCAAGACCGGCGACCGCGTACTGCTCACCAGCGGCTTCCTTGGCTCGGTGATCACCGTGCGCGAAAACTCCATCATCGTTAAAATTGCGGACAACACCAAAGTCGAAGTGGTCAAGGCGGCGCTTTCCCAGGTGCTGGAAAAAGGTGAAACCCCTTCCGAAATCGAACCGGCCAAATAGAAAGGTTGACTGAAAATGGATAAGAACAAACTTTGGAAATGGTCGCTGCTGGGCATTCTCGTGCTCTGGTCGCTCTCACTGGTCACCCCGCTCGATAAAAAGGTGAAACTCGGTCTCGACCTCAAGGGCGGATCGAGTTTCGTGGTTGAAGTGGATGCCACCGACGTCGCCAAGAAAATGGTCGAAGCCGGCGAGGCTGCGACGGTCGATGCCGTCAAGGAATCGGACCTGCAAACAAAAATCAAGCAGGTGCAGGAAATCGCCGTCGAGGTGATCCGCAACCGCATCGACGTGCTGGGCACCGCCGAACCGGAAATCTATCCGGAAGGCGACAGCCGCATCGTGGTGCGCCTGCCGGGTGCCGGCGATGAAACGCGCTCCGAAGCCAAGGCGCAGATCTCGCGCGATGCCGTGCTGAACTTCAAATTGATCCATCTCGAAAGCGATGCATGGGTGTCCGAACTGGCCGCGGCCGGCAAGGTTCCGACGGGCTTCAAGGTGGGTGGACAGGATCGTTCTGGCGCGTTTTTCATTCGTGATTTGAGCGTCCCGGAAGAAAAGCTCAACCGCACCTACTATGAGCAGCTCAAGACCTTTGGCGGCAAGCGCGCCGACTACATGCTCATGGAAGACAAGCTGCAGGATGGCTCCACGGTCTACCGCCCGAACTTCGTCGAACGCCGCACCCAACTCGGCGGCAATACGATCAAGGACGCGTTCGTGACCTACGACCAGATGACTTCCCAGCCGAAGATTTCGCTGGAATTCAACAGCGAAGGTAAAAAGACCTTTGGCCGTGTGACGGAAATGTACGGGCCGAAGGAAGACGGAACCTACCGCCAATTGGCCATTATCCTCGACGACAAGCTTTATTCCGCGCCGCGCATCAACGAGCCGATCTATAGCGGCCGAGCCGAGATCTCCGGCAGCTTTTCCGTTCCGGAAGCCCGCCGCCTCGTCAACGTCCTGCGTGCCGGCGCGCTGCCGGGTCGCGTCAAGATCGTCGAAGAGCGCACCGTTGCCCCGACGCTCGGACAGGACTCCATCGATAGCGGCATGCGCGCGGTCATCTATGGCGGCGTCGCCGTAGTGGTCTTCATGGCAGCCTACTACCTGATTCCCGGTCTGCTGGCCAATATCTCGCTGATCTTCATGCTGCTGCTGCTACCGGTCGGCATGGTGGTTTCCGCCGGCTTCCTCGGCGTGCTTTCGGGCTCGCTCGAAGGCGGCTCGGTCGGCCTGCCCACGCTCACGCTCTACGGCATTGCCGGTATCGTGCTGACCGTCGGCATGGCCGTCGACGCCAACGTGCTGATCTTCGAGCGCATGCGCGAGGAATCCAGGGTCGGGAAGACGCTCTCCGCCGCGATCAACGCCGGCTACAACAAGGCCTTCAGCACCATTCTCGACGCAAACGTCACGACGTTGCTGGTGGCGGTGATCCTGTTCTGGCAGGGCTCCGGCGCGATCCGCGGTTTTGCCGTCACGCTGAGTGCCGGTATTCTCTCCAGCGTGTTCATCGTGCTGGTCATTACGCGTCTCTTCTTCAACACCATCGCCGACCACACCAAGATGGGCGTGATGAAGATGATGGGAATCCCGTTCCTTCTGAACGCCAACTTCAACTTCCTCGGTGTGCGCAAGATCGCGATAAGCATATCCCTCCTGCTGATCGTCGGCACATGGGCGTTGTTCGCCTCCAAGGGCAACGACAATTTCGGCGTCGACTTTACCGGGGGATCGGTGATCACCTTTGAATTCAACCAGAAGCAGGATATCGACGTGGTTCGCGGTGCGCTCGCCAATGCCGGCTTCGGCACTGCCAACGTCGCCTACCAGGCGGATCTGCACGGGAAGGAATTCCTCGAGGTCAAGATAGGCGCCTCCGGGACAGAGGCCGAGCCGGCGGTGGCCGCCGTCAAGCAGCTTCCCGGCAGCTACAAGGAAATCCAGGAAGACAGCGTAGGCTCGCAGATCGGTGCCGAACTGAAGGTCAAGGGAATCAAGGCCTTGTTCTGGGCGCTGGTGGGGATCATCATCTACATCGCGATTCGCTTCGAGTTCTCCTTCGCCATGGGAGCGATCATCGCGCTGGTGCACGACGTGCTGATCACCATCGGCGTCTTCTGCGCGCTCGGCCACGAGCTGAGCATGCCGATCATCGCGGCGCTGTTGACCATCGTCGGCTACTCGGTCAACGACACCATCGTGGTATTCGACCGCATCCGCGAAGACCTCAAACTGGTGAAGGGCAAGTCCTACCAGGAAATCGCCAACCTTTCGATCAACCAGACCCTCAGCCGTACCGTGCTGACGTCGTTCACCACGTTGCTGACAGTCATCATGCTGCTGATCTTCGGCGGCGGTGCGGTCTACGACTTCGCCCTGACGCTGTTCATCGGCATCGTGGTCGGCACCTACTCGTCGATCTTCATCGCGACGCCGATCGTACTGCTCTGGCACAAGGGGGAACAAGTCAAGTAGGCGCATCGCGTATACGGGCTGTTATGCGGGCGTTCTGTTTTGCGGAGCGCCCGCATCTTTTTTCCAGCGGTTGGAATCTATTCTATGAACGAAGCCAAAAAAGAGCGGATGCCTTGTCCGGTCATGCGATTGCTGCTCCGGCGGATTCTCGATCCGTCGCTTCCGCCGGACAGTCCGGAAAACCGCACGCGGATCGGGATGCTGGAAGGCTGGACGAGCACGGCGACAAGCGTGGTGCTGTGTGCCATCAAGGGTTGGCTTGGACTGGTTTCGGGCAGTATTTCGATGCTGGCCGACGCAACCAACAACCTGACGGACATCGGCAGCAGCCTGGTGATTGCGCTGGGTTTCCAGTGGTCGCGCAAACCCCGCGACGAGGAGCATCCGTTCGGCCATGGCCGCATCGAGGCGGTGGCGACGCTGGTGCTTTCGATTGCACTGCTGGTGGTGGGGTTCGAGGTGGCCCGGTCGGGGATAGGGCGCCTCATTCATCCCAAGCCGGTCGATGCGCCGGGTTGGATGTTGGTCGTGGTGGGCGTGACGGTGGTGCTCAAGTTCTGGCTGGCGGTGTTTGCGCGCCGTCTGGCGAAGATTTCGAAATCGCATGTGCTCGAAGCCGACGCATGGAACCACACGTTCGATGTCGCCTGTACGCTGCTGGTGGTGGTGGCGTTGATTGGCGCGCGCATGGGCTTGCCGTCGTTGGATGGCTGGACGGCGATCGGCGTGTCGCTCTTTATCCTCTTCACCGGCTTCAAGTACGCCCGCGAAGCCATCGACATACTGCTCGGGACCAAGCCCGATGCCAACGAGGTGGGGACGATCCACAAGATTGTCGAGGCCGTTGATGGCGTGATGGGCGTCCACGAAATCATGGTGCACCATTATGGCGACGTACGGATGGTTTCATTCCATATCGAAGTCGACGCCAAGCTGACGGTGATCGCGGCGCACCACTTGGCAGAGATGGCAGAGGAAGCAGTTGAAATCCATCTGCAATGGCGCGCGGTGGCGCATGTCGACCCGGTCGACCGCTCGCATCCGATGTTCGATGAACTGCACGCTGCGTTGTGCGCCCATGTGCATGGCGACGCAGAGCTGATCGATTTCCACGACCTTCGCGCCTCTGGCGGCACGGCACCGTACCATGTGTCGTTCGATTTGGTAACGGGCATGGGCACGCGCCACCATGACTACCCCGCGATTTATGAACGCAGCCTGACCATGTTGGCCGCGGTTGGCGGCAACCGCGTGGCGACGGCCGAAATCGGCATTGAAGCCTCGGTGGAGAGCGCGCCGATGGAACGCCGGCGGTTCGATCTGCTTCCCGCGGCTGGAAAATGATGCCACTGCGGATTTGCGTCCGCTTTGAATGCTGTTATCATGCGCCAAGTCTTAAAGATGCGATGTAATCAAGCGGAGGCATGTATGGTCAATTTTCCGGGAAATGTTGAGTGGGTTGCGGGGCTTGTTCCTGATCTTTCGGCACGCATCGACCCCTTTGTGGTCGATACCGACGAGATGGACGAGGAGTTGATCGAGATCTTCATCGAAGAAATCAAGCGCCTGTCCGGCGATCTACAGACCGGAATTGACGGCAACGATGGTGCAATGGTCCGCATGGCCGCGCATTCCATCAAGGGCATGGGCGGAACCATGGGCTTGCCGGAAATATCGGTGCTGGCGCTGGAAATCGAAAACCGGGCCAAGGAAGAGCGGTTGGCGGATGCCAAGCCGCTGGTGGATGCGTTGGCTAACTGGCTGGCAACCTTCCAGTAGGAGACCGCATGCCCGAGTCCATTCAGGAAGCCCTCCTTGAACAGACGACCTCGCGCCTCTTCCGCAAGTTGTCCGGGCGCGTACTGGTGGTGGACGACGAACTGCCGAACCGGCTCTACCTGCGCAAGCTGCTCGAGGCGCGCGGGTGCGAGGTTTTCGATGCTTCCGATGGCGCAACCGCTTTAATCGACGCCGTGAAGTCGCAACCCGATTTGATCCTGGTGGATGTCATCATGCCGGGCATGGATGGATTCGAGCTATGCGGCAAACTGCGCGACGAACCGCGCACTTGCCATATACCGGTCATCATGGTTACGGCAAAGTCTAAAATCGAAGACATTGAGACCGGTTTTGAACTGGGCGCCATGGACTATATCCGCAAACCGTTCAACCCGCGCGAGCTGGTTCTGCGCGTCGGAAATGCCCTGGCACTTAAAAAAAGCAACGATGCGCTCTCGATCTGGAACAAGCGCATCTCGCGCGACCTCGAGTTGGCCGGCGCCATCCAGCGCTCGCTCTTTTCGGATGTCCCGCACTTTTCCCGGCGGTTCGAGGTGCGGACTGCCTATCGCACCTGCATGGATGTCGGCGGGGACGCGTTCGATATCATTTCGCTGCCAGACGGGAAGCACTGCGTCTATGTGGCCGATGTCTCCGGCCACGGCGTGGCACCGGCGATGATTTCCTCACTGCTAAAGGCGACTGCCAGCGAAATGATCCACCGGTATGCCGAACAAGGACCGGCCGCGATCTGCAACGCGCTGAACAAGGTCATCCGCCGGAGCATCGACGATCCTTCCTATTTCGCGACCATGTTCATGGCGCTGCACGATCCCGATACCCTGCAATGGCGCTGCATGAACTGCGGACATCCCAATCCGGTGTTCGTGCGCAATGGAGAACGGGTCGATCCCGCCATGTTCGGCAAAGGGGGCGGGGCTCCGATTGGGTTTCCGTTTGGCGTCGAAGCTCCCTATTCAGCCGCCGACGAAGTGGTGTTCAACGACGAAGGCGGCACGTTTTTATTGCTCTATACCGACGGCCTGACCGAAGCGCGGCACGCTAAAACCAAGGAAGAGTGCGGTAGCCGGGTCGACGAAGTCTATATGCAGGTCGTGCGGAATCCCGCCGAGGCGAACAAGGCGGTCGCGGTGCTCGATGTGCTCGAAGCGGAAGGATTTCGGCTCGATGGCGACGACTGCACGGCGATTTCGATCCATATGCTCGACCCTTTGAAGGTGGTGATCGAGCAACAGGTTCCCCGCAATATCTATCTGGTTTCGGATATCGCAAAGCAGGCGGAAGTTGCGGTGATATCGATGGGGATATCACACAAGACGGCGGCGCTGGTGCAGTTGCTGGTGATGGAACTTGGCGCCAACCTTGTTGACCATGGCGGCCTGGACGAAGAGGATTCCTTCTGGCTGCAGATCCGGGTGGACGGACGGGTTTGCCAGCTTGTGCTGGTGGACCATGGTGCCGAATGGGATCTTGACCGCGCGTTGGGCCGGGAGTTCGACGAGCTGCATATGGGCGAACGCGGCCGCGGGCTGGCCATCACCAATAGCATTGCCGACCGCATCGAGCGCTATCGGATAAACTCCGAAAACCTGACCTACTGCACCATTATCGACCAAGAGGAGGAGCTGGCGTGAAGGAGTCGATCTATCAAGCCCGCCGCGATTTATTCGAAACCATGGATATCCCCGTCACGAAGGCGGACATGGCGATCCTGAAATGGAAGCAACGCGCCCGGCTCTCCTTTTGGGAGACCGGCCTGCGCAGCCTGCTGGTGATCAAGCGCATCATGGATATTGCGGTAAGCCTCGTTGCGCTGGCGGTGTTGGCGCCCCTGTTTCTGGTCGTAGCCATTTGCATCCTAGTCGACGATGGTTTTCCCGTGCTACTGATGCAGAAGCGAGTGGGTCTCTATGGCCGCGAATTCCGTCTGCACAAGTTCCGGTCGATGTGCCGCGGGGCGGAAGAAATGAAGGCCGAACTGCTCGACCAGAACGAATCCACCGATGGCGTGATCTTCAAGATGAAGAACGATCCGCGCATCACCCGGGTAGGGCGGATCCTGCGTCGGTTCAGCATCGATGAAACCCCCCAGTTCATAAATGCGCTGTTGGGGGACTTGTCGATCGTCGGCCCGCGCCCGCCGATCCCCGAAGAGGTGGCGAAATATTCCCTGTCGGACCGTAAACGCCTGCATGTGAAACCCGGCCTGACCTGCCTCTGGCAGATCCAGGGGCGTTCGGATGTCCCGTTCGACAAGCTCGTGAGCCTCGACATGCAGTACATCCGCAGCCAAAGTATTTTAAAAGACATCGTCATCATAATCAAAACCATCCCCGCCGTCTTCTTCGGTCGCGGGGCATACTAAGGAGAACCCATGGTAGTTACCTGTTCAAAAGAGCACGGCATCGGCGTCGTTCAAGTAAGTCACGCACTGACGGCCGCGACGGTGGATACCTTCCGCGAGCAACTATCGAATTGGCAGTCGGCCGAGCCGTCCGTCAAAAACTATGTGATCGACCTCAAGCAGGTCGACTTCATGGACAGTGCCGGACTCGGCACCCTGATCGCCGTCCTCAAGCGTATCACCGAGCGCGGCGGCGACATGAAGATCGCCTGCTTGCAGAAGAAGCCGCGGTTGGTGTTCGAGATCACCCGCGCCTACAAGGTGTTCGAGATCTACGACTCGGTCGCCGAGGCGCTGAAAATGTTCTCGTGAACATTCTGTTCCAATCCGCATGAAAGCCGTCTTCTACACCGCCGATACCCTGCCGTGGGCCGAAACGCTCGGCAATACGCCTTGGCCGTTGCTGCCGGTGGCGAACCGTCCGCTGCTCGACTACTGGCTGGAAGCCTGCGCCGAGCAGGGGATCGGCCGCGTGCAGGTGATCCTGGGCGAGGGCGCGAAACAGGTGGAGGACTTTGCCGGCGACGGGCGGCGCTGGGGGGTGGAGATCCAGTACAGCTTTGCCCGCACCAGCGAGCAACCGCTCGACTATCTCAAGTCGACCTCCGACCGTTGGACCAACGGCTTGTTCTTTATCGGTGGGCCGTTTTTCCTGCGCCGCCGCAACGCCTTTACGCCGGCCGGCTTCAAGGAACTGGACGCGTGCCGCTACGGGAGCGATGGGAACACGCTGTTTCTTTTCGGCAAAAACTCCGACGAAGTGAAAGCGCTGCTGGATGGTGATCCGGGTTCCCGGCGCGGACTCGAACAAATCCACGTTCAGCCGTATGTGGTCGACGGACTCTCCGCCTATTTCACCCTCAACATGAAAATGGTAGCCGGCGAGTTCTCCCGCTACCTCACCGCCGGCTTCTCGGATGCGGACAAGAGTTCGGTCGGCTACAATGTGCTCACGCCGCCGTCCGCCCAACTCCGCGCGCCCGTCATCATCGGCAACGATTGCCGCTTTGGCGCCATGACGACCATTGGCGGCATGGCCGTAATCGGCGACCACGTCATTGTCGACTCCAATACGGAACTGTCCAACTGCCTGATCCTGTCGGACACCTACATCGGACAAAACCTGGAGATCCGGCGAAAAATCGTCTCCGGCAACCGGCTGGTCGATCCGGCGGATGGAACATCGATTGAAATCGAAGACTCGTGGGTCGTCGCCCACAATCGACCGGAAATGCGCACGGAAGATTTGGTGCGCTACGCTATTCTTTGGTGTCTCGCCTTCGGCGTCGCCTCCGTCCAGCTGCTTCCGTTCTGCATTCTCTACCCGCTGGTGCGCCTGACCCGCATTGCCGGATATCGCCGCGAAAAATTCCACGATCCGCTCACGGGCTACGTCAAGCTGCCGGTATTCCATAAGTTTGAAAACCGGAAATCCGTTGTCTACCGGCTCTTTCGCGCCTGCGCGCTTGATCGTTTTCCCTGGTTGCTGCTGGCCCTGCGCGGACGCCTGTTTGTCTGCGGACAGCCGCCGATGCGCCACCCGGAAGACGACAGCATCGTGAAGCAGTTGCCGCACTATTTCCCTGCTGTATTTTCCTATGCCGACTATTGCAAGGAGAGCGACCTGTTGGTCGACTCCCTCTGGTACGCCCATATCCGCTCGCTCTTTGAGGACGTTAAAATTTTGATCAAATCCCTTCTCTACCGATTCTTCCGGGCGGGAAAATAGACACGCCATGCCCAGACATTGGAAACTCAAACCCATCGACGAACGGACCGTCCACGAAACCGCCGGGCACACCGGCCTGCCGATTCCGCTCGCCCGTGCGCTCGCCTTGCGCGGCCATCGGTCGAAAGACGGAATCGAGACCTTCCTCAACCCGCTGCTCTCCGGCCTCTCGGATCCTTTCCTGCTTCCCGATGTGGACAAGGCGGTTGCCCGGATTTGGAATGCCATTGATGCCGGCGAAGCCATCACTGTTTTTGGCGACTACGATGTCGACGGCGTAACTTCCGCCGCCCTGCTCACGCGCATATTTGGCCGCTTGGGTGCCAACGTGAAGACCTTCATTCCCGATCGGCTCGACGAAGGCTACGGGCTTTCGCAAGATGCGCTCGAACGCTGCCTCGAAACGCACGGATCCAAGCTTGTCGTCACGGTCGACTGCGGCGTCAACGCCGTCGCCAGCGTGGCCTATGCGCAAGCCCGCGGCGTCGATGTCATCGT
>JAIPJC010000039.1 GCA_021734345.1 Kiritimatiellales bacterium
GTGGTACGCCCCGCTTGAGGATCAGGAGGCCATCAACCACGCCGTCCATTGGGTGCTGGACAATGGCCAGGTCTTCCTGAACACCCCTGCCGACATTACGATTCTGCCGAAAGTCATCCAGGCCGCGGAAACATTCAAGGCGAAGCCCCCGGATGAAACCATGGAAGCCGACATGAAAACATTCAGCATCACGCCGCTGTTCACCTAAAATCAACGACACACTCCCGACCATGACGCCGCGCGACAAACAAGATTATCGGAAAGCCGCCGAGCGGCATCTACGCACGGCGGATCCTGTGATGGATCGACTGATCCAACGCCACGGCCCGTGCAGGATTTCGGAATCAGGCGGCAGCACCCTGTTCCATAGCCTGGCCTCGGCCATCATTGCACAGCAGCTATCGACCAAAGCCGCCGACACCATCCAAGGCCGGGTCATGCGGCTTGTCTCAAAACCTCTTTCGCCCAAGCGCTACCTCGAAACCAACGAGGAGGAACTACGCGCGGCGGGCCTGTCGAAAGCCAAGGCGTCCTATGTCCGCAACCTTGCAGCCGCGATCAACCAGGAAGGCCTCTCCAAACGCAAGTTGCAGTTTCTCGACGACGCCCAAGTGATGGAACGGTTGACAATGATCAAGGGGATTGGAACCTGGACCGCGGAGATGTACCTGATCTTCGGACTGAAGCGGCTTGATGTGATGTCGCTCGGCGATGCCGGCCTGCAACGCGCCGCACGGCAACTCTACAACCACGGCGAACCACAGGAGGGACTGCTCACCCGCGTAAGCGAAAAGTGGAAACCCTATCGCTCCGTGGCGAGCTGGTACCTGTGGAAATCACTCTCCAACGACTGATCGACTCTGCTACAGGCTGAGCAGTTCCTGAACGTCTTCCCATGTGAGTTTCTGCATGACCTGTTCGTCGGTGGTGAGGGTGGCGTCGATGATGCCTTGCTTGCGCTGCTGGAGTGCAACCACCTTTTCCTCGACAGTGCCTTTGGTGACGAGTTTGACGCTGTAGACGGTGCGCTTCTGGCCGATGCGGTGGGCGCGGTCGGTGGCCTGGGCCTCGACGGCGGGATTCCACCACGGATCGAAGTGGATGACCATGTCGGCCCCGGTCAGGTTGAGGCCGGTTCCGCCCGCCTTGAGACTCATGAGGAAGACGGGGACGCTGTGGTCCTTGTTGAATTTCTTGACCACGTCCTGCCGGTCCTTGGTGCTGCCATCGAGGTAGCAATAGGACAACTCGCGCGCATCCAATTCGTCCTTGAGGATGGCCAGCATGGAAGTGAACTGGCTGAAGACGAGCACGCGGTGCTTGCTGTCGAGCGCCTCGTTGAGCAGTTCGAAGAAGAGCTCCATCTTGGCGGAAGGGTGCTTGCTTTTTACGCCGTCGAGCTTGAGTAGATCGATGTGGCAGCAGGTCTGCCGCAGGCGCAGCAGCGTGCTGAGGATTTCCATGCGGCTCTTGTTGAAGCCCTCCTTGGCTACCATGTCGCTGACCTTTTTCTTCGCGTCTTCGAGCAGCTGCGTATAGACCTTGTGCTGGTCCTGCGTCAGCTTGCACGGTGCGATACGTTCGATCTTCGGAGGCAAGTCCTTGGCCACGTGCTTCTTGAGGCGCCGCAGCAGGAACGGATGGAGTTTGCGGCGCAGCTTGGTCTGGACATAGTCGCCGTCGGGTCCGCCATTGAGGATCGGCAATTCGTAGAACTCGCGGAAATCCTTGTGGTGGCCGAGATAGCCCGGCATCAGGAAGTCCATGATCGACCAGAGGTCGGTGACGCCGTTCTCGATGGGGGTGCCGCTGAGCACGAGACGATGGACGGCCTTGATCTTCTTGGCGGCAAGAGCGTTCTGGGTGGTGCGGTTCTTGATGTGCTGCGCTTCGTCGAGAATGGCGATGGAATAGGTGTTTTCCAAGTGCTTCTCTATATCGCGACGCATCAGCGCATAGGAGGTGATGACGAGGTCGTGCTTGCCGAGCGTCTTCCATTTGCGGTGGCGGTCGGTGCCTTGGAGCATCGCCACCTTGAGGTTGGGGGTAAACTTGGCGGCTTCTTCCTTCCAGTTTTCAACGAGGCTGGTCGGGCAGATGATGAGCGCGGGCTTCCCTTGGGCCGCCGCATCGATGCGATCAAGTTGGATCCACGCCAGCGTTTGGATGGTTTTACCAAGCCCCATTTCGTCGGCCAGGATGCCGCAGAAGGCCCGCTTTTCGAGAAACCGCAACCAGTTGACCCCTTCCTGCTGGTAGGAGCGCAGCGTGCCTTTGAGGTGCGGACTCAGAGCGACAGGCTCGACCGATTCCTGTTCGTTCTGTTGCTTGGCCTTTTCGATCCACGACGGTGTCGCCTCGAGTTCTATGCCTTCGAGCGCATCGAGCGACGCATCGACGTAGCTGCTGTAGATGTTGCTCATCCGGAAAGTGCCGGGCTTGGCGCCCGAGCCAACGGCGCAGTCTTCGAACACCTCGCGCGCCTGCTGGATGGCATCGGCATCGAGCAGGATGGTACGGCCATTGCGCTCGATGAACGAATCGCCCTTCATCAGCGCGCGCTGGATATCGCGCTCGGAAATACTGCCGGTGCCCACTTCGTATTCGTAGCTGACATCGAAGTAGTCGCCACCCGTGGTTTCGTCGACATGGACGATCGGGGTGACATAGTCGGCGCTCTCGACAAAGGGTTTGATCCGTCCCTCGAGCTCGACCTGCCAACCCATGCGGCGAATCCGGGGGACGCCGCTGCCGAGAAAGTTAAGTACTTCGCGCGGGCCGACGATGTTCCGAAGCGTGTCCCCCGCCCTTCCGACGAAGCCGACTGCTTCCAACTTCTGGACGGCCTGCTTTTCCGCAGCCATGTTTCGGATGCGGTACTTCAACAAGTCCCTGGCGTCGGGGATGGCGAAGTTGCCGCGCATGTCGGCGCGCCCGGCGACAAGTTCGATCTCGTCGTTGTAGCGGGCGTAGAGCGTGGCGGCCAGCGAAGCAGGGCTGCCCTTCAGCACCAGATGGAACTTTGGTTTGGCCGGCTTCATGAAGAAGAGATCGGGGGTGATGGCGCTGCGCACCACCATGTATTTCTCGATCTGCGCCAGTTCGGTCATCAGGAAAGCGGGAACGGTTTCCCGCGGAATCCTGACCGGAGCAAGGTAGATTTCGTGCAACGTGCGCGGCAGGATATCGCTGAGCGGCCAAAACCTGTCCCCGCTAAAGACCCAGCCGAGGGTGGTTCCTATGATGTAGAATGGAGAGGACAGTTCTTCGTCATCGGAGGTCTCCGTATGGATCGTCAGCAACAACTCGCCGTTGTCGCGGTCGAGATCCATCTCCATCACAGAGGAAATCGCTCCACTATTGACCGTAATGCCCCGGTCGCGGCCCTGCCGGAACATCGGTTTCCCTTGATGCAGCCGCAGTAGATTGATGAAATCCTGGATCGGCAGCTGCAGTTCGCTTTTCACGGGGCCGCCGCAAAGGTCTTCCAACATGTAGAGCAGGTTTTCATCGCGATGGGAGAAAGAGAACGGTGTGTCGGTCGAAACCTCGGCCGCCAAGGCACGTCCTTCATCCGTTTCGATGTGGATAAAGAGGCCGACCCGTCCGCCCAGCACCTGCTCTTGCCAGTTGTCCGCCAACTCTACTACCAGCCGCGCAGGCAACGCGTCGGGATCGGACTTCTTGGTCCGTTGAATGAATTTTTTCTCCGAGGCCTTTTCCAGCCGCTCGGCACGCCGCAGTTCCGCGTTCGCTTTTTCCTGAAGCTCGGGATCGGCATTGCGACGGATCACCTCCATGCCCATCGCCACCAGATGCGCGCAGATCAAACCGCGCTCCTGGTTGTCGCGGCAGGGACAGAGATTGTCCACCAAACCATTCTTGAGCACCTTGAACTTGGAACGCATGCCCCGTGGGCCTAGATTAAGGGTGCCCGTCACAAAAGGGGGTTCACAGGTCACGTTTTCAACGACACCCCGTGTAAACAATGATTTACCGTCCCGAAAGGCACGCCATCCGGCCCAATCCTTGAGGTTTTTTTCTGTAAATGGAATCGTGCTGCTCATCAACCGATGGATCCTAATCAGTGCTGTTGGAAAATAGCCCCCATTCTCACGTCTTTCTGGAATAAATCCACAATAAACTTCGTTTTTTAAGCCCCTCCATAAATCCCGGCAATCCACCAGATGGAACCAAACCCCTCCTTCTTGCCAAAAAAATCGACCCAAACAAGTTATTGACGGAATCCCGTCAACGGGCACATTATCCGCCGCTTTGAAACCCGAGGAAATTCCATGCAGCGGATCATGAAAAAATCCAAGATACACACGGCCACCATCACGGGGCTGGAGTTGTATTATGAAGGCAGCATCACGATCGACCGCGATCTGCTCGATCTGGCCGATATCCTGCCGGGCGAGCAAGTGCAGGTCGTCAACCTCAACAACGGCAACCGTCTGGTCACCTACGCGATTTCCGGCGAACGCAACTCCGGCGTGATCGAGCTCAACGGCCCCGCCGCCCGCCTCGCGGCCGTCGGCGACAAGGTCATCATCATTTCCTACGGCAACTACGACGACGCCGGGGCCAAAACCCTCGAATCCCTCGTGGTGTTTGTCGACCAACACAACCGCCCCGCTCGCAAATGAGCGAATACCTCTACCAGAAAACCAACCACTATTTTGGCCAGCTCGCCTCCGGCACCGAAAAGTGCGGCATGGATGAACTGAAGGAGCTCGGCGCTAGCAACATCAAACCCGGCTACCTTGGCGTCTACTTTTGCGCCAACCAGCGCACCCTCTACGACATCGTCTACCGCACCCGCATCTTCTCGCGCATCCTCGCCCCGTTGATCGTGTTCGACTGCCACTCCGAAAAGTACCTCTACAAAACCGCGCAGAACATTGATTGGACCGACTTCCTGACGCTCACCAAAACCTTCGCCATTACTGCCAACGTCGCCGACAGCAACATCCGCAACTCCCAGTATGCCGGGCAAATCTTCAAGGATGCCATCGTCGACCAGTTCCGCGAAAAGACCGGCGAACGCCCCAACGTCGACACCCACAACCCCGACCTCCAGCTCAACCTCTACATCCACGAAAACAAGGCGCGCATCAGCGTCGACCTCGGCGGCGGTTCGCTGCACAAGCGCGGCTACCGCGTCGAATCCGTCGAAGCCCCCATGCAGGAAACCCTTGCGGCGGCGATCATCCGCCTCTCCGGCTGGCATGGCGAGCGCCCGCTCTACGACCCCTTCTGCGGTTCCGGCACCCTGCTCTGCGAAGCGCTCATGCAAACGTGCAACATACCCGCCGCCTATCTGCGGCACAAATTTGGATTCCTGCGCCTGCCCGACTTCGACGCCGCCGTATGGAACCAGGTCAAAACCAAAGCCAATTCGGAAATGGTTGAAATTGGGCAGACAAGACTGTCTGCCCCACATGTGGAGCAGGCTTTCCAGCCTGCTCAAGTGCTGGTTGGAGGCAGCGACATCAACCCCGACGCCTTGCAGGCGGTTCGCGCCAACCGGAAAGCCCTGCCGAGCGGCGAGAGCATCAAGGTGCGCCGCGCCGACTTCCACGATCTGGAAGGATTAAACAATACGACCATTGTCACCAACCCGCCCTACGGCATCCGACTGGGTGACGAAGACAGCGCCGCCGCGCTGCTTAAGGACTTTGGCGACTATCTCAAGCAAAAGTGCACCGGCTCCACCGCCTTTGTCTACTATGGCGATCAATCGCTCGTCAAAAAGCTCGGCTTGAAAGCCGACTGGAAACAACCCCTGCGCAACGGTGGCCTCGACGGCGTGCTGTGCAAATACGAGCTTTATTAAGCGCACGCAGGTTAACGCTGATGATTTCAGTCCTGTTTTTTGCTTAGTATTTCCGGGGGTAATATGTCCCAAGCGTTTTTGGCAGGGCCTGAATAGTCGCACGGTAACATCTGTATGTCGGGCTTTCCTCTTTCATCAAGTTCTATGTTGAATGCAAGCGGCAAGCCACCTCCCATATCCAAACACCAACGGCAAAAACCTTGTTGCCCAGCTTCCCTGCCGCCATAGAGATGCGTTCCCAATCGCCCACATTGAGGACATTCTAGGAAAGATCCATCTTTACCAGCTTTTCGCAACGAATGGCGAAGCTTGTTTAATGCAGACAAGGTTTCTCCTGTAGCCCAGTCAGGAAGGTTTAATAAATGCCCCCACAGCACGAGTCCCGTTTCATAGAGAAGGTTGCCCATCTGAACATAACAAGCCTTATTCCACGCTGTAAAATAACCATCGACAGAACGGCTTCCTGGCTCGCTATCACAAAAGGGACAGACATGAAGAGCTTCGAGCTCTCTTCCCTGCGGATTTGCACGGATAAGGATTTTCGGGCTCAAACTTCCAATGCCCTCAATTTCAAGGATTTCCTTAACAATCCGGGAACAAGCACTCCTGAATTTCTTAGTGATGTTTCGTGAAGGATCAGTGATGTATTCAGTTAGCGTTCCGGCAAAATAGCAAAACAGTGTCGCTAGACGCTCTTTTGGTGAATGAGCCCATTCAGCCAAATAATCTCGCAAGAGAATGGGGATCGGAGTTGCACCACAATAGGGGCATCTAAATCGGAACACATATATCTGAAAATCCCGTGTCATGAGATCAGCTCACTTCTTCCTGAATTTCTCTTATTAAGCTACGGCAACTGCTTTCAATGTCGCTAAGTGCTCTTTTTGAACTGTAGAGCCCTTCATCTCGCATCGTCTTGGCAAATAGGCGAAGGTCTGTCCACAAGTCCCGGTTTGCTGCAGCAAATTTCAAGCGCACTTGACGGGATGCTGACTGGGGGCTTGGGATGCCTTTAGACCACAGGAATTTATCCATGATCCTTTCTTTACCTTTGTCCGAGAATATATTCTCCAGCTTCCCCTGGATCATTTCCACCAATCTATTCCGTATAACTGTGCAAAACAGATCTGATGAATGGGTTACAAACTCAGCAAAACTGAAAATGTCGCCTTTCTCCTGCTTTAAACGAATCGATCCAGCCCTAAGGTATCTATTCCGTTTACTGCTCCGACTAGAAGGAAAGAGCCATACAAGGCGCACACGTATGCTATCCTGTTGTGGAATAATGTCAGCGACTGCAAATCCTTCGTCTTTTAGTTCTGGCGCAATATAGTTCTGGCATCCAGATTTCAATGTAGTTTGCGCCTGCGGAGGAAGCAACGGCTCAAAAGAGGCCAAGACGTGAATCAAATCCTTAGCATGACATGAGTTGCAATATAATTCTGTCAAAGCGCTACTAACTTTAAGAAGGGGCTTCCCGTTAATTTTTGGGACACCGTAAGGATAAACATTGAAACTAAACATCACATGATCTGGATGTAAATATAGATCTTCCAACGGCCAAGCTCCCCATTTCTTCTCTCGAAGGATTGGCGCAGACATCGCCATTTGTGGTGCTATAAGCTTAAAATGATAACCAGTGTCGTCTATCCCATCCGACATCGGTTGAGAGTTGTTACACCATACTATTTGAGGTCCCCGAAGACCTTTATCTTGTACCTCGCGCCGAAACTTTTCCCATCTCAGTTGATGCCAATCTTTACCCATGTCGCCCCCCACAAATCGAACACTATACTCATCAGGATTCAAAGCACCTAAGTTTAGAGGTTGAGCGATTCTATGTTATGCCGCCGACAGCGCATGCACTTCGGAATCGAGCGCATTCCCAAGCTTATCCTTCTCCATCTCCAGATCGTAATGGGACTGGAGGTTGAGCCAGAACTGGGGAGTGTTGCCAAAGTATTTGGCGAGGCGTAGCGCTGTATTCGCCGATATGGCGCGCTTGCCATGAACGATTTCGTTGATCCGGCGGGGCGGCACAGAGGTGTCCTTGGCCAACTTGTATTGGCTGATTCCCATCGGCTCCAAAAATTCTTCCTGCAGGATTTCTCCCGGATGTATGGGGACTAATGCTTTCATTTTCTTCACTCCTCTAATGGTAATCCACGATCTCGACTTGCGTGGCATTCCCGGCGTTCCACACGAAGCAAATGCGCCATTGCTGGTTGATCCGGATGCTATACTGCCCTTTTCTGTCGCCCTTGAGCGCTTCAAGTTTGTTGTTTGGTGGAACCCTTAAATCGCCAAGCTGTACGGCTGCGTCCAGCATCCATAGTTTACGCATCGCCACCTTCTGAATCGATTGCGGCAACCGCTTCGACAGTTGCCGCTGAAAGAGTTTCTCCGTCTCTTTGCATTTGAACGACTCAATCATCGGAAACCATTAACGCGACCCTACATTAACGTCAAGCGTTATTACGCAGCGCATTCAATGCAGAACCAACAAATCACCACTAAAACGGCATCCGCCTCGGCGACGAAGACAGCGCCGCCGCGCTGCTCAAGGACTTTGGCGACTATCTCAAGCAAAAGTGCACCGGCTCGACCACCTTTATCTACTACGGCGATCAATCGCTCGTCAAAAAGCTCGGCTTGAAAGTCGACTGGAAACAACCCCTGCGCAACGGAGGCCTCGACGGCGTGCTGTGCAAATACGAGCTTTATTAAACAAAACAGCGGTTTTATTGGTGTTTTTGAGCTTCTCAAAAAAAAGATCAAAAAAATGCGGTTTGGGAGTAACGCTTCGGCAGTCGCCACCGTATTACATAGCGAACCCAACGAAACACTGATCTAAAAGGAAGCACAGCAACAAACCCAAGTGAACCCAAGCCCATCTGTTGCCGCTTCATTACTCCGAGCAAACCCCGCCCACCCAGCGGGGTTTTCTTTTTGCCCTCGAACAGCCAAAACCCATCTCGTTTCACTTGATCAGGCCGCTATTGCTGGGTGCTGATTCTGTAGAAGGTTGAATTACCGGCGGGTAGCGAATTGGTATAGACGTTCTCCGGCGGGGTGGCCGGTAGATTGCTCGCTCCTGCCAGAACCGAAAACGCTTCCAGCAAATTCGTGGTCCGACCGAGATTGTAGAAACGGTTCGACACGCTCGACCAGCGGATTACAGTACCTTGGGCCGTTGCATCGCTGCCGGTGATCTTGAAAACGGAGGCTGGATTGGTCGGGTCGGTTCCAGCGACATATTCCTGCCAGCTCAACAGCCCGTCGCCATCTGCATCCGCCATGGCATCCGCGTCATAGTTGGTGAGCCCGTACTGCGCCAGCCAGCCGTATGGCGTGGCCGATGGATCGGAGGCTGTCTGCGGCGCAAATGTCGCGGCCAGCGCGCCATCTTTCTGTACGTTGCCCCACGTAAAACCAGCGAAGGTACTGTTGTTGTCGAAAGAGAGGCCAGCCACGGGAATGCCGTCGGTGGACAACGTGGCGATCCGGTAATAGCTATCCGCCACAACCGAAAAGTCCACGCTGCCGCCAAGCGCTACATTTGTGCTGGTCGGCGAAACCATTCCGTTGTCCCCTGCGCTAGCGGTCAGCCTGCGGAGAAGCGGATCGCGTTTCAACAGATACACGGCGTCGCGAGAAGGCACAGTAACGCTACCGACGATTTTGCCGCCGTCGTTGATGTCGGGGCGGATATCCCCTTTAAGCCTCCAGTATTGGTTCGTGCCAAGGTCAACCACCCAATCGGTTGTCTCCGATTCGTTGAGGAACACCGTACCGTTTTCAAAGTCCCGCGAAAGGCGGTTGGCAGAACCTTCCTGAAGGTGGACGTTCCTGATCCAGACCGTGCCGATGGTTTCGCTAACCCCAAAGTCGGTTCTGAATTTGGCGTTCGCTCCGGTGACAAAACTTAGCCGGTATGTTCGCCATTCCTTGCCGACCAGCACACCCATAGCCTTGCTGTTGCCATATTCTCCGACCTCCAGATAAAGAGGAATGCCAGGGTATGTGTTGCCTCGGTAAATGAAAGTATCCTCGGCTTTCGCGTCGAAGGTCAGGGTGTATTCATGGTTTGTTATCAACTGTATTTGCGGATCGGCATGGTGAAGTCTGACGCCGCTGCGGTTGGGGGATCCCGCCGGAACGTTCGTCACGCTGATTTGAATCCCGTTGGTACTGTAGACGCCGCCAGTGTTTGTCGTCCCATAACCGCCATCGGCCAGTACCGTCCAGCTTGTGCCGGCGGAAAGCATGTCCGGGCCGAGATTTCCAAAATCACGCTGAGCCGGTCCCTGCGCCCTTCCCAGCCACGCATAATCATCCCGGTTTCCGCCCCGTTGCTCGTCCCAGTCGTAAATACCGAAACTGGTGCCTATGGCGTAGGGATGCGGCATTCCGACCATCAGCCCAGTGGCAAACTGCTTCCGGAACATCCAGTCCTTATCAGGGGTCACACCTCCGTAGGTGGTCGTCGGTTGTTTACAGAAGCCGTAACTGAAAGCCGGCTTGGCCTCGGCATTTTCAACCCATTGCGATAGGGTGTCGTAGGCTTCGGAGAAGCGATCACCGCCCATAAACGTCTCCATCTGTATTCCATTGACGTATTTCCAGCCCCGGTAGCCGTTCAGCGCCTTGACACAGTCATATTGTATGATTTTGTTCGGACCAACGCCTTCACGCACCAATTTCACGTTTTCCTGGTAGCCGAGATTCCAAATATTCACGCCGTCTTTAAACCCCCCGTCCGGCTGGAGATCATTGTCCACGTCCGCGTCGGGCGGTAGGATACAGTTGACCACATCGTGTTCGGTTCCATCATTCAATCCGGCATTCAGGGCAGCCGCCTCGCCGCGCGCCCAAAACTCGGCCGCATTCTCGCCCGTTGTTGGATTGCGAGGACAATCCAAACTGAAATTGTGTTTGAACAGCATATCTCCGGGACCTGTAGTCCATGCAGGAAGTACATGAGCCACCACCGCCAGACCGTTCGTAAAACTCTTTGCGGCTGTTCCGGTGCAACCGCGTTTAACCTGAATGGCCCCGGCAATGATATTGGTCACCTGCGCGTATTCATAATGGTCCCAATCCGGGGTGTTGTCCGCATTCCGGGCGTAGATGACCACCATGTCGGCCTCAGGAGGCAGATTGAAAAGATTCGTGGATGCCACCGCAATGGTGGTGGACGTTTTGGAGAGGTTGTTCGCAATCAGGGCTCCGGCTTTATACGCCCAGAAACCTGGCCAGACACTTCCCGTATTCGCACTGGTGCTGTTTTGCGACCTGTTTTCACCATCCACCGAGCGGGGATTCATCGCGATGGTAATCATATTCGGAAAAGTCGTTTTAATCAGATCCATGTTGCTGACATTGCCATGGTGGATCGCATAGCGTCCGGCGTTTGCCAAGGTATCGAATGCATGGTTGGGGTCGGTGGTCGTGGAAAGTAGCGACTTGAAGCCCATGTTGATCGGAAAAACATCTGGCAACACGTTGGTGGCACTGGCTCCGGTAGCCCACGCAACCACGATCAATGAATTTGCAATCCGCTTTATTCCCATGACGCAGCCCATTCATTTCTATCTGTACACGTTTACTCGGTAGAAGGAGGACGCCCCGTTGTCCAGCGGATTGGTGTAGGTGTTCTCAGGCGGGGTGGCCGGCAGGTTGGTTGCGCCTGAAGGAACGACGAAGGCTTCCAGCAGGTTGGTCGTCCAGCCAAGGTCGTAGAAGCGGTTCGATACACTCGACCAGCGGATAACTTCCCCTTGGGGCGTTGCAACGTTGCCGGTGATCTTGAAAACGGAGGCTGGGTTGGTCGGGTCGGTTCCAGCGACATATTCCTGCCAGCTCAACAGCCCGTCGCCATCTGTATCCGCCATGGCATCCGCTTCATAGTTGGTCAGTCCATACTGTTCCAGCCACCAGTACGGCGTATTGGCCGGATCGGAGGCGAATCCGCCGATGACCAGGCTACCGGTTCCGGAGGCACCCAGAGAGGCGGCAGTATAGGTTCCGGACGTCAGCCAAGTCGATCCACCATCGAGAGAAATGGCACCGACGGTGTCCGTTCCTGTGAAATTAAGATTCAGAGTGGAGGTGCCGTCCAGCGTCAGCGCGGCCTGATCGCCGAGGCAGTTTATTGCGCCGAGCGTCAGCGTTGCGCCGCCCACCACCGTCACAGGGCCTGATCCAAGTGCCCCATTTTCAGTCCCAATCAGCGTGCCCGCCGAAATGGTTGTTCCGAGAGCATAGGTGTTCGCGCCGGAAAGGGTCAGAACACTCCCGCCCGCCTTGATCAGGCCACCGTTTGAAATATTCCCGGTAAGGCTAAGGTCGGTGGTCGTCGTAATCGTTCGCGGGCTCCCGTTGCAATCCACCGCCCCGCTCCAGGTGGTATTTCCACCGTTTTTCACCTCCATATTACCATTCAGCAAGAGCGGATTGGTCATCGTGTTGGCCGCGGTGTTGCCGCGGTAAAATGCGACATCGCCATTAATGGTGACGGTGCCTGTTCCAAACCCGTGAATGCCGCTACCGAAATACCGGATAGTTCCCTCATTAAACGTCAGCCCGCCGCTATAGGTGCTGAACACACTCATCGTCCAGATTCCGGATCCGTTTTTAACGACAGCAACCTTACCGCCTCCGGCTCCATCCGAAATAACACCTGATGTATTGTTTTTCCCGGAAAGGCTCACTGTTGTGCTCACCCCGTCGAAGGTGATTGTGGTGGTGCTCCCCGCTGTGGAACTGCCCGCAATGGTGCCGATCTTTAAGCCTGCACCATTCCCGATAGCATTATTGCGGAAAAAGGCCGAGGCGCCATTTCCCATGACGGTAATGGCCGAGGCGATTTCATCATTGTGCGTACCCGTTCCGACAACGGTCTGGACCACGCCGCCATCACTCAACCGGAGGCTGCCTCCCGTGAGTGTGTAGAGGTTGGCCGAGCTGTTGCCAAACGTGATGCCGCCGATGTTGCGATTGGCATCCACCGTGACTGTGCGCGTTGCTGCAAGCGTTACGTCAAAAATTGCCTCGTCCGTGCTGTTGGCACCACTGGAAATGCCGGGAGCAACGCCTTGGGTCCATTTGGTAGCGTCCGTCCAGCTTCCATCGACATCCTCGGCCCATCTATTCGGGGCGGCTTCGACGGATACCATGCCGGTGGAATAGAGCGCGTTGGTATTCCATTGCAACGCCGCCGACAGTGTCGGCAAATCGACTTGCGCGAAGGTTTTCGAGCCAAGCACTCCCGGATTTTTCAACAGGACAAAGCTGTTTCCGGCAACTGGCGCAAACGTTCCCGGCGGCAGGAATTGAAGAGTTCCATCCAGCACGGCACCGGTCGAGTTGTTGGTAAAGGTGAGCGGCGTAATCCCGTCGACGCTCAATGTGCCGCCATTCATCGCCAAGGCCCCTTGCATCAGTATCCGTCCCAATCCGTTTACATGCAGGGTCTTTCCATTCAGATCAATGCCCTGCTTCAGATGCAGCGAGGTGTTGGTGACTAGGTTCACGTCGGTATCGGATCCGAGAATCAGGGCCACATTATTGACATGCGCACCTTGCAGCACCTCCACGGTGCCTGATCCGCTATTGGCTTCGATCCGCAATTGGCCGCCGCCGGACAAGGTGTAGGGGCTTGCGTTGCGGAAGCGCAGGCCTTTTACGCGATAGCTCTCTTTGGGCAAGGTGATCGAGTCCACGGCAAACTCACGCGCACCGCCATTGAGATGCACCCGCGGATCAAACCGGATACGGGTAATCAGCTTGCCGTCCCACTCGGGATTCCCCGCCATGGGAAAAACCAGCTCTTGGAAGGCCCCGTTGCCGGTATAGGACAAGGTGATTCGCCGCGCGGACTTAAATGTCTCGTCCTGCGGAATCGTCCAGTAGAAATACACATCGCAGTTGGCATCCGAGCGCATGCGGATGCGCACTTCGGGAACGGACGAGCCGTAGAAGTACCGGTCGTTCCGGTATATCTGAAGCGTGTTGACGGTATTGTTCGCCGCACCTTGCAGCAGACCAGCGCTAACCACCGCGTTCGACGCATTGGCAACAAGCCAACCTTCCTTGTCGCCATCGGTGTTGAAGTTCCATGTTTGCGTAGCGGACGGGATATTGACCGTGGCGGCGGCGGTGGCGGCGCTGCCGAATAGGGCGATCTCCTCCGTGGTATCGGGACGGCCCCAGTAATACCAATTGAGCGGTTCGAACCAGTCACCCGAACCGGATTTCGCCCAGGAGCATTCCCCATTCGCCGGCTGGCCCACGGTCACCTGACCCGTCTGGAAGGAAACCGGCGAAGCATTGGTTGTTTCAATGAAATTCCCGGCGGCATCAAAATGCAGGATGCGGCCACCGGCTTCGCGGAGATATACATCGCTGCCGCTGGTTCCGATTCCGTTCGGCGTATTCAGAGCGGCGCCCGCGAAGGTGCTTCCAAGCGTGAAGGAACCCAGCGGGGCATCGTCGTCCTTGGGATCCGGCGTGCGTTCATAGCGCAGGATCTGGTTGCCGCTGATGGCCAGGTAATGATTTGGTGCGATGTTGCGGAAATCGTCGATCCGGTGGAAGGTGATCAGGTTGGAGTCATGGCCGCGCGGCGGCGGGTTGACATCACCGACGTCATAGGCGGTGCGCGATGCAATCACCATGTTGGTGCCGTCGAAGTCGAAATTGAAATACTGGAATGCGTTGTGTTCGATATTGGCTGAATAGAGGAAGATTTTTTCGACCTTCCAGTTGAACAGGTCGCGCGAAGTCAGCACGGCGGCGGTGTTGCGGATCAGTGCGGAGCTATAGGTGGAGTTCCACCACCAGGTATATCCGACATGGGCCGGAAGTACCGGATTGCTCAACACATAGAATTTTCCGGAGACCGGATCGTAGGTTGCCCCGAATTTTTTCTCGCCGCCCGGCAGGGCGACAAAATTGTTTTGCAGGTCAACCGAGCTGGTTCCCAGCACGCCGACCGTGTTCGTGTCGGAGAATCCGTGGATGAGGACGGAATTGGGAAGATCGCCGATTTTCGGCATAAGCACCACGCCCTGCGCCGGCGAGGCCACGATTTGCGCTTCGGTTATGACCGTGGAAGGCGTAACTTGGCCGCCGAGCCAGTTGGTGGTGACCGAAAGAGCACCGCTCCACTTCCAAGAGGCCATTGCCAGCAGATTGGAAACCGTGGGCGCAGACTGGATCCGCGTATTGGCCGCGCTCCACACACGGTTGTCCAACTCCACCGGATTGTTTGGCGTCCATGTGGAATTGGGACTGCTAATCACGCCCGATGTTGTATCCACCGGCGTCGTCCAGGTCGTGCCATTATCCGTGGATTGAATGATGTAACTGCCCCCCATGAGATACAGGACTCCGCCGTTGTAGAAAAAACTGCCGCCCGACGACAGATTGTGCAGGAGCGGAAGACTCGTCCACGTCGCGCCCTTATCAGTTGAGCGGAACATGTAGACATCGCCGGGAACGGCATCTCCGTGGAAGGTGGTGTGCGTGATCAGGTACCAGCCATTGGATAGCACCGTGATTTCCGGATCGGAAGTGAGTACGCCCGCTCCGTTTAACAAGAAATCATACACATTAGGTGAGGGGATGTACGTAATCACCTTGCCCGGTACCACGCTCAAATCCAAAGTAGCCCGCGACGTATTCGGAACCCCTATCCCGATGATCGCGACGAATAAAAGAAGATGAATGGTTAAACAATGCCGTGTATTCATATCAGAAACTCCTAGATTGGCCTCACCGGACGATATACCACCCTCTTCGCCGGAATAGGAGATCAGATTTGAACAATATTTGGCTTCAAAACCGCTGGAGTAGATGACGGGAAGGCGTAGTCGCCCCGAAATGCCGCAAGCGGCATCTACTCGTGCACACTGGCTCTGTAGAAGGAGGAAGCCCCGTCGTCCAACGGATTGGTATAGGCGTTTTCAGGCGGTGTCGCCGGAAGGTTGCTCGCTCCCGGCAGAATGGAGAAGGATTCCAGCAGGTTGGTCGTCCATCCAAGATCATAGAGGCGGTTCGACACGCTCGACCAGCGGATTACGGCACCTTGGGGCACTGCAACGTTGCTGGTGATCTTGAATACGGAGGCCGGGTCGGTCGGATCTGTGCCGGCGACATATTCCTGCCAGCTCAGCAGGCCGTCCCCGTCAACATCCGCCATGGCATCCGTATCGTAGTTGGTCAATCCATACTGCAACAACCATCCGTATGGCGTGCCCGCCGGATCGGAGGCAACTCCGGCCACAGCCAAGTTCCCGCTGCCTGTATATGTTCCGGCCCCGAGCGCGCCGAGTGCCGCGGCATCATAGGTTCCATTCGAAAGGAATGTGGCACCGCTGTCCAAGGAAAGGCTGCCGATGGTATCTGCTCCGATGAAGTTCAGGTTTAGTGTGGAGGTTATTCCCAGCGCCAGACCGGCTTGGTCACTGATGCAGTTTGTCGCGCCAAGAGTCAGCGTTGCGCCGTCCGCCACCACAATATTGGCGCTTCCTCCAAACGCGTAGTTCACGGCACCGACCGTGGTGCCCGCGTTGAGCATTGTCATGCCGACGTAGTTGTTGGTGGTGGAATTCAGGATCATGGTGCCCGTGCCGTTCTTGATCATTCCGCCGGCGCCGGCAACCCGCTTGTTGAAAGAAAGCGTTCCCGAACCGTTGTGGATAATCGTCAAATCCTCCGCCAACGAGATGGGACCTCCATTGGCGCCTTGGCCTATGGCAATGTTACCCGTCGCGCCCGGAGCAACGGTAATGGCCGCACCGCCGTCACCGCCAAAGATCAGGGATTGGGCTCCGATGCTCCCGTTGACGAGATTCCGAAGGTTGAGGCTTGTATCGACATCCGCGGTAAAGTTCAGGGAGCGGATGGTCGATTGGGATCCGATCCAGCTCGTTCCGCCACTGGTATAGTAGATTTCGAGCGTATTGTTGAACATGGGCACCGTATCGGTCGTCCAGTTTTCCTTCGTGCGCCAGCTGCCATCTGCTCCGCCGCCGCCATCAAAGGTGGCGGTGGTGGTTATGATATTGATGGTCGGAAACGCGGCGAAACGCAGAAGCGACGACCCTATCGGCCATAGCGTCACCGGCTGTCTGGAATTCGGATCGAGCTTGACGGTGCGCATTTCGCCCGTCAGCACGGTGCTGGGATGCGCCCACGGGTTGCCGGGATCGTAATCCGAGCGTGCTTGCGCCTGGAAACCGCCCGTCGGCAGCGTCGGTTCGATGAAGTATCCTGAACTGGTTTTGGGGACATCGGGAATCAACTCCCACTCGAAGAACTCGGGAACACCCCCGCGCGACTTGGTCAGCACATTGGTGGCCGCAGACCACTGCAGGACGTAAAGTAGCGGCCCGCGGTTGACGGATACTTCGCCATTGACGCAGGTGCTGGTCTTGACCGGATTTTCGAACGCGACCGTGACGCTGTCGCCCGTCTGCCATTCCTTGCGCAGGATGCGCATATCCGCCGTTGCCGAGACGGCGGCACCGTTGGCCGTCAACGTCACCGCGCCGGCCCAGGACGGAATGCGGATATGCAAGGGAAACGCAACCGGGGCTTCGGCAATGATGCGGAAGGTGATGGAATCCGAGAATGGATAGTCCGTTTCTTCTACGATGGTCACCGCGATTCCATTCACGTCCGTGGACACCTGCGAGGGTCCCAGCAGCAAGGCGGCCAAACCATCCTCGCCCGCCGGTTTCATCCACATCGAGGAAACGTAGTGCGGCATGAGCTTTACGGCATTCGCCGAACAGCAGGAACCGCCCACCTGGTGCGCCGGGGAATACTGCCACCGCCCCGCCGAATTGTTCGGATAGGGCAGATCCATGGTTTCGAGCGCCATCGGGAGCGTGGCGGAGGAAAGATAGGCGATCTTCGTGCCGTCCGGGAGGCGCGCGCCCTGGGCCGCGTTGAAGACCAGTCGTTCGATCATGTCGCCGTATTCCATCGCACCCGCTTTCTGCAAGGCGGAGGCGAGACTCGTTTCGAGTTCGGTTGTCGCGCAATATTCGTATCCTTGGAACGGCAAGGGCGGCAGATCCTCGACACTCTCGCAACTCACCATGGCACCGCTCGGCACGATGTAGCGCATCAGCTTCTGGAATGCATTGCTGGCCGCCACGGGGTATGGGGCGCGGCCGTCGGCATAGGCGAGAAACAGCGGCACTCTCAATTGTTCGGCGACATGCGCCCCGTGCCCCGTGAAAGGCGCGCTGGCATCCATGAGCGTATTTGTTTTGAGGTCGTCGGGAGAAACGTCCACCGACCCCGAATACTCGTTGTACAGGAACGCGGCATAGGTGAGATAGGAAAGGTTTCCGGTAAGCCGGTGAAGCCATTCGCACACATCGACGAACATCAGCACATGGCCGTTGAGCAGGCGCCGGTCGGCGGAAACATCCCCGAATTCGGGATCCCCCGGCATGAACGTGAAAGGCCTGTTTTGCGGAGTGTATTCCGACATGGTGAGGTTCACCGCTTTCACAACTGCATCGAGAACCTCTTGCCTGCCGGTCAGTTCGTAATACGCGAGCAGCGCCACCTCGATGCGGCTTTCGTTGAACAGCTCGCGCCCCCTGCGCCAGTATCGATTGGTCGTTGAAAAATTTCCGAGATAGCCATCCGCTTCCTGCGCATCGAGCACGCCTTGCACGAATACGTCGGCCTTCGTCTTCGCGGATTCATCGCCGGAAAAATACGCCATCCGTGCAAAGCCATCGAGCCAGTTGGCACTTATTTCCCCTGCCCCGTCATTGTTGTTCTTGGTGACCCAAGTGGAATTGCCACACGTCGGCCGGTAGTACTGGAAATTTCCAGCCATGCCTGTGGTCGCGTCGTTCAGGAGCTGCGACAAAATCCATCCTTGGGGTTTCACCGCGCCTAGGCCGAGGCGCCTGTAGGCCTCCGCCGCCGGTTCGATTCCATTTTCAACCACATAGGACAACCCATTGCCATCCACCTGGAAAAAAGACCATTTCCCACCGCCCAGATATACCTCGTTCGCGCGCCCGATATTAAACAGACCGGTCTCGTCGATCTGTCCGCTGAATATTGGATAGGTACCTACCGGGGTTGTGCTATCAAGCCCGATCAGGTTGCCGACACCGAAACCGGAAAAATGGAACGAATCTGCCGCGAGTATATTACCGGTAGCAACCGTCTCGCCGGGTTCAAAATAAATATCCTGGACCCTTCCCTCCGGTCTGCACAGCAGGACGAAGGAAACCACGAACATCCATAACGCCCGGTCGAGCAGTCCCGCCCAACGTCGCACCAGAACCATCGGAAGTTGCCGTTTTTTATTCATGCACGCCGACTCTGTAGAAGGAAGATGCCCTGCCGTCCAGTGGATTGGTGTAGGCATTTTCGGGCGGCGTGGCCGGTAGGTTCGTTGCACCCGGAAGTACGGCAAATCCATCCAACAGATTGGTGGTCCAGTCGAGATCGTAGAAGCGGTTCGATACGCTCGGCCAGCGGATTACGGCGCCTTGAGGCGTTGCATCGGCACTGGTGATCTGGAAAAAGGAGGCCGAGTTGGTCGGATCGGTTCCGGCGACATATTCCTGCCAGCTCAAAAACCCGTCGCCGTCGATATCGGCCATGGCATCCGCATCGTAGTTGGTGAGCCCATACTGCAACAACCATCCGTACGGCGTGCCAGCCGGATCGGAAGCAACCCCTGCAACGGCAATGCTTCCGCTTCCGAGCGCGCCGAGTGCTGCCGCATTGTAGGTTCCGTTCGCAAGCCACGTTGTCCCGCCGTCCAGGGAAAGAGCGCCCACCTTGTCTGTGCCGGTAAAGGCGAGGTTCAGGATGGAGGTCGCGGCCAGTTTCAATATCGACCGGTCCCCGATATAGTTTGTGGCCGTACCGCTGAGCACCAGCGTTGCGCCGCCTGCCACCGTGATGTCGTTGGTTCCCAATGCACCTTTCGCCTTTCCGGTCAGCATGCCGCTGTCGAGGACGATGCCGCCCGTAAAGGTGTTGGCTCCGCTCAGCGTCACCGTGGCACCGGCCACGTTGACGGCGGTTGCTCCTGTTCCGGTATTGTCGCTGATGACGCCGGTGATGTTGATCAATCCTGAACCCGCCAGCGTAACCTTATGCGGAATGTTGGTATTGAGATTGCCCAAGGTGCCGACCGAAAGGATGTTGGCGGAATTGTTGATCCACGACTGGTCGGCTCCCAGCTGGATCTTGTTTATGGTGGCCTTCCCCGCATTGGCCGTCATCAGGATGCCGCTGGAGCCAAGCTTGAGTTGCTGGCCGCCCGCACCGGTTATCGTGATCGTTGTATCCGCGGACGGGGTCGCGCCATCGCCGAAAACAAGTCCGTTAAGCTCATAGTTCGAATTGGTTGGCTGGTTCGCATAGCTGGTCTTGTTGAACCGCGCCATGTGCGTGGCAAGGTCCTTGACAGGAAACACCCCGCCATCCCAATCCGCCGCCGTGCTAAAGGCACTGGTCGTGGCTTGGGTGCCGTTGAAATCCAGGAGCACCGCACGCGCCGCCTCCGCGCCAATCTCTGTTGCGCCAAGCGACCGGTCAAGCACCCGGAACTCATCCATGGAGCCTTGGTACCAACCCCACACGCCCCCGCCGCAGGATCCGCCGGGATGCTGCGCTTTTCCGGAACCGATACTGCCAGCCGCGACCAGGGTTCCGTCGAGATATAACCGCGGAACGCCATTGCTGTAGGTCACCGCAATGTGCGTCCACGTGGTCGACGATAACGTTCCGGTCCAGTCGATCATCGACAAGGCTTCGGGAGTGCCGTTGTTCACTCCGCTTTCAATCACCTTTATTCCGTTGGTTCCGACAGAAAGAATTACGGCCACATGGTTCGCATTGGTGTCCGGACTGGCGCCCGAAATCACATAGCTTTGACCACCACCTTTATTGCCGCCGGTTATCGCCTTCTCCGGCTTCACCCAGGCCATCATCGTGAAGTTGTTCGTGAGTTCTGCAAACTGCGGACTGTCTGCAACAACCCGGTCGTTGACTCCATCAAGATAAAGTCCAGTTCCGTATTTCCCGTCAATCCACGCCGCGCCGGAAATCGTGCCCTGCTGGAGATAATTCCTGCCATAGGCCGTGGTGTTGGATCCCTCGTCCAAAGCCCAATAGCCGACCAGCTCCGGACGGTATTCCATCGGTAGCATGGAAATCGCGGTGGTGGGCTCGCCGTTCACGATGTCGATTCCCGGAAACGTGAAGAACCGATTGTCGTACACCGACGCATTGAGCGTGCCCTGGGGAATATTAATCCCTGTGCCTTCATGGTCGGCGAAACGCAGCATGTTGCCGGAAATATCGACATTGCTGTTCTTGTCTCCCTCCAGCAGGACGAAGGTGTTCAACGGACGGTTGATGCCCGGAGCGCTGTACAAACTGTTGTCCCGAACCACTATATTCGTGCAGTTGGCAAAGCGCAGGGTGCAGCTGGGAACATCATTTGGCAAACCCGACCACAGAGTCTCCGAGAGCGTGTACGATGCTTCGCCCGCATTGGAAACAACCAGGTTGTTCATCGCGTTGATATGCGCACGGTTGAGCGCGAACGTCCCTCCGCCTGCATTGACCACCAGTCCGGTGCTGATGTTGCCGGAACAGAAGCCTGGCCCCCGGATGGTCACCGCCCCGCCAAGGCTGTCGATCGAACAGGCCGTTTCCACGTCCGTCATCTTGCCGCCCTGCCAGTCAAAGCCGTAGCCGCCGGTTGTTTTGATTCCGGTTGCGCCGACATAATCACGAAGATCGATCCAGACACTTTGGAAAAGCGGACGCACAAGCCCCTGGCCGATGACGCCGGTATTGAAGTACGCATTATTGCCGGTGGCGGAAATCAACACGTCATGCATGATCAACGAACGGGGGCCGTTGCTGATGCCGTTTTGCTGGATCAGTTCAAGCGCGGTTCCGCTGTTCAATTGGAGGGGCTTCAACCGGATATTATGAATCCGGGTCGGAACCTGACCCGTGCAGGTAATCTTGAACAAACTGGTGGCCGTACTCGCCTCGATGGCTGAAACCTGGGAGCCGTCCCCGCAAATGGCCATGCGCTGCCAATTTGCCCCGCCTTGCGACAAGGTGATCTGCTTGGTTAGCTTATACAGGCCGGCCGGAAAATAGAGTGTGCCCTGCCCCGAAATGTCCAGACTGGTTTTCAAATGCGCCACCGCGTTCGTTATGGCCGCCGTATCGTCGGTGACGCCATCGCCCGTGGCTCCATAATTGGCCACGTTGATCACCGGGGCATAGTTGGTCGCGATCGAACTCCACACGAGGTCTTCATCCGTCCGGTGCGCCGCCGGGCTGTCGTAGAACGGCCGCATGACCCCATGGACGATGTAGGTATTGATTCCGTTGTCGACCGTGTTGCTCTGGATATTGCTGTTATCAATGATCTTGGTCAGGGAGACATTGGCGCCTATCGCAACGCTGGTTTCAAACGCACCGAACTGGTTGTAGGCAATGGTGTTTTGGCTGTCCGTGCCAAGACGATCCTCCGCCAGAACGATGCCGTACTGGTTGGACCCGCCGGTAAAGACATTGTCCGATATGATCGATTGGCGCAGTTCGTTCGCATAGATGTTCGTGTAGGCACCCGACCCACCGCAGTTGGAAAAGATGCTGTTGTTGAAGGTGGCGAAATTCTTCTTGTCTATGTACACCCCTACTTGATGCGCGCTGATGCTGCTGTTGATGATTCCGCCGCCGGAACTCGAAACCACCGGTTTTTCCACGTTCATCCGCACGCCGACATTGACATTGGTAATGGTGGTATAAGCTACGGAATTCCCCTCGCCGCCCTCCTTTGAATCAATAGCCACATCCGCATCGCTGATAAAGCATCCGGTGACATCGTAGCCGTAGTGGCTTTCAAGCAGGAAGGCGGCAACCATCCCAGGGCGGTTCCCCGCCACCTTCACGGTGTCGAATATCGACCTTAGCACGCCGGTTCCCTTGAAACCGTAGTTAAAATAGCAGTTGGTGTTCGCGCGCGTTATGTCCACGTTCCGCATCCACGGCGTTGTGCGCAGCCAGACATTGGTACCCGTCAACTTGGCAATCTCAATGGCCGCACCTGCATTCGCCACATCCGCCCTGAGTTGCATATCCTGTAGTTGAACCATGAAATTGTACAGGATGGCATCATCGTTGACTTTGAAGACCAGCGCACCGTTGGTGCTGGTCGAAGATAGGATTGAAGCGCCGGATCCATCCCTTCCATCCCCGCGAATCGTGATGCCCTGTTTAGCCCCCAACGGACTCGTCGCGGCAAACGAAAGACGATCAGTGATCCGATAGGTGCCAGTCGGCAGATACAGGCAGACACCGGCGTCCTTGATTACCTTGGTGGATAGATAGTCGAGCGCGCTTTGCAACGCCACCGTATCATCGGCTACGCCGTCGCCGACGGCACCGAAGTCCACTTTCGCATCCACTGTTCTGCCGGTTGCAGCAGAACCCTGGATTGGAACCAGCATAGCGGCCAGCATCAAAGAAAATAGTACGATTGCTACCCCATGCTTCATAACACACACTCTCCTTCTGACCATAAAATGACCGGGCGTTCCTATTCGTGTGCATTGCCCCGGTAGAATGAAGACATCCCGCCAGCCGCCGGATTGGTATAAACGTTTTCGGGCGGGGTGGCCGGCAGGTTGGTTGCGCCCGGAAGCACGGCAAATCCTTCCAACAAATTGGTGGTCCAATCGAGGTTGTAGAAGCGGTTCGATACGCTCGACCAGCGGATGACGGCGCCTTGAGGCGTTGACTCGACTCCGGTGATCTGGAAGACGGAGGCCGAATTGGTCGGATCAGTTCCGGCGACATATTCCTGCCAAGTCAGCAGTCCATCCCCATCGATATCGGCCATGGCATCCGCATCGTAGTTGGTCAATCCATACTGCA
>JAIPJC010000040.1 GCA_021734345.1 Kiritimatiellales bacterium
GAATCGTTTCCCCGTGTCGAAAAGAAAGAAGGCTCTGTGCTGCTCAAGGAAGTTTGCCTTCCTCGCGTAATCAGCGACTCTCTGGTTGCAAAGACGGTGGCTTCGCTTTCCGGGCATAAGAACGAGCGCATGGCACTTCTTTCCAGATACATCGAATTCCTTTTGAACGAGGAAGTGTATCTAAAATCCTTCTGGGCTCTTGGCTATGCCTATTTCAAGCTCAAACAAGAAAATGCCCACGAGGAATTTCTGGCACCGCTTGTTGTTTTCAGGATTAGGGGTTCCGTAAGTGCGTCTGGAGGGCATAATCCTGAAAACCTGTTGCGTGCGCGCCTCGAAGAGTGGGGGCTGTCTTCGGAATATGATTTCAATGCCAACGATGTCGTAGTCGGTGGTCGGAAGGGAGACCGTAAAACGAAGACCCGCGCGTACGATTTTGTTTTGCCGTATAAAACCGAAGGTTGGGAGCCACGCATTTTTGTCCAGTGCCAGTTCTATGCAGGTGATAGCGGCAGTGTCAGCCATAAAAACGTTGACCAGATCCGGACTTCGAGGGATTTAACCAAGAAGAAATTCAACAAGCCTTTGTTTGTTGAGTATATGGATGGCGCTGGCTATTTCGCTTCTCTGAACGGAGACCTCAAGCGGATTCTGCAAATGCGGGACACGCATTCCTTCTTCCAAGTGCGGACTTCGGTCTTAAAGTTGCGCGCGGCGTTGCAGGATATCGGTTTCTTGACACCCTTGGAAGTGGCGCATTATTGGTCGGTTTTCGAAGGCTCGATTCCTGTAATCAAAGAGCATTTGCTAAGAGACGGATATTTGGGTTGTGAAATCGAGCGAGCGCTATCGGAGGGTGTCCGAAGAGGCATTTTCGAGATTCGTGAAAACAAGCTGGAAGTGGGAGAGTCTTTCAAGGTAACCTCTCGACGGTATCTCCTTCTGGATCTTATTGCACTGGCCGGAAAACGGTTGGATGTCAAGGATTTGAGGGGCACAATTCTTGTTCCGGGATTCGGGGAGAGATTCGGCGTTTCACTTTCCGAGGTGGTGGACAATATTTTACCCCAGGCTGGTGCGTTCGGCGCTGACTGGTCTTCGGACGGGCTCGTGCTCAGGGATATTGAGTTTATTGCTAAAATGGGCTGGATTGACCAGCGGTGAGATCCATTTCGTGCCCATGAAAAGCAGGCAATCCAAACTCGAACTGATGGCGCCGGCGGGGTCGTATGCCGCGCTGGCGGCGGCGATCCGGGCGGGGGCGGATTCGGTCTACTTCGGCGTCGACAAGCTCAACATGCGCTCGCGCGCCGCCAGCCCGTTCCACCTCGGCGACCTGCGGCGCATCGCCCGCATCTGCCGCTGGTGCGGCGTGCGCTCCTATCTCGCGCTCAACGTTATCGTCTACGACGACGAGCTCGAAACCGTGCGCGAAATCTGCGATGCCGCCAAGGCCGCGCGCGTCGACGCCATCATCGCCTCCGATATTTCCGCCATCGAATATGCCCGCTCCATCGGCCTCGAAGTCCATATTTCCGTGCAGGCCAATATTTCCAACATTGCCGCCGTCCGCTTCTTCGCCCGCTACGCCGACGTCATGGTGCTCGCGCGCGAATTGACCCTCGAACAGATCGCTGCCATTGGCACCGCGATCCGCGACGAAAACATCACCGGGCCATCCGGCAAGTTGGTGCAGATCGAACTCTTCGCACACGGCGCGCTCTGCGTCGCCATCTCCGGCAAGTGCTACATGAGCCTTGGCTGCTACAACCAATCCGCCAATCGCGGCGCCTGCTTCCAGAACTGCCGCCGCGCCTACCGCCTCGTCGATGTCGAAACTGGCGACGAGCTCGAAATCCAGAACCGCTACATCATGTCGCCCAAGGATCTCTGCACGTTGCCGCACCTCGACACGCTCGCCGAGGCCGGTGTGTCGGTATTCAAACTCGAAGGGCGTGCGCGCACGGCACAGTATGTCGGCACCGTCGCCAAGGCCTACCGCGCCGGGCTCGATGCCGTCGAAGCTGGAACCTTTGACCCGGAAAACTTCCAGCCCGTGGAAGCCGGACTCGCCAGTGTCTTCAATCGCGGGTTCTGGGATGGCGGCTACTATTGCGGGGAGAAAATGGGCGAGTGGGCGGCTTCCGGCCATTCGCAGGCCACGCACAAGCGGGTCGAGATCGGTACGGTCTCCAACTTCTTCAACAAGATCGGCGTGGTTGAGTTCACCCTCCTGCAGAAAGAACTTTTGCCGGGCTGTGAAATCCTCGTCGAAGGCCCGACCACCGGCGCGGTGCAAACCACCGCCGACACCCTGCGCGTGAATGGCGAACTCTCCGACCGCGCCATCAAAGGCGACAAAATCACCATCGCCCTCCCCAAAAAAGCCCGACGCCAGGACAAGGTTTTCCTGCTCGCTCCGGTGGAATAATCGTAGACGGAGCTTCCAGCTCCGTTGGGGCGGGCTTGTGCATGAGAATCGCCATTGCAATGGATAGACTCGCCTTGTGTTCTTCCCGAATGGAGCTGGAAGCTCCATCTACGACGCCCCGAAAAGGCCCGCCGCTAGGTATTGGCTCCAGTGGAATAATGTAGCAACAGTGTTAAACGGCAACTGGAAACGCACAGGCAGTCCCCAGAGAGAATAACCATCAACTGATGACTTTGGCTGGAAACGAGATAGCTGACCCTCAACCCAGGACGGACCGGCTACTTGATCTTGAAGGCGAGCATGGTCATGTCGTCGGACTGGCGGTTGTTCCCGACAAAGGTAAGCACATCCTTGCGGATATTCCTGAGTAGCCCGGTTGCGCTCTTTTTGGCCATCCGCTCGACGGCCTCGATCAGGTTTGCCGTGCCCCATTCTTCCCCGTTGGCGTCCATGGCTTCGGTGATGCCGTCGGTGTAGGTGACGACGAGGTCGCCGGGGTGGAGGGTGATGTTGCGGGTTTCGATGGCCGCGCTGAAAATATTGTTGCCGACGAGTCCGATGGCCATTCCTGCGCTTTCGGGTTGCTCGGCCTTGGTGGCACCGTTGCGCACGATGATCGGGGCTTCGTGGCCGGCGCGGGCAAAGCTGAGTTGGTGGGTGTCGAGGTTGAGGACCATGTAGAGCATGCTGATGAACATGTCGTCGGCGAGGTTGCTGCTCAGGGTGGCGTTGAGCGAGCATAGCATGGTGGACGGGTCGATGACGTTCGGGGCGTTCACGCGTAGCACGCTGCGGCAGACGGCCATCATCAGCGCCCCGCCGACGCCTTTTCCGCTAACGTCCGCAATGGCGAGTCCGATGTGCTTTTCATCGATTTCGACAAAGTCGTAGTAGTCGCCGCCGATTTCCAGGGCGGGGTGGTTGAAGGCGGCCAGTTCGACGGTGGCGAGGGTGGGGAGCTGTTGCGGGAGCAGTGAGTTTTGAATCTGCTGGGCAATCTGCATGTCGCGGTCGAACTGGCGCCTGTCTTCGAGGGCTTCCTGCAGGCCGGCGTAGTGGATCGGCACGGAGGCCTGTGCGGCGAGCGCCTGCGCCAGGTTCAGGTCGGAGCGCGCGAAGCGACCGCCGTTGGTGCGGTTGATGAGGGTCATCACGCCGATGGTGTGGTTGCCAAAGCGCATGGGTACTACGAGGATGGTGCGGATCTTGAGAAAGTCCACGGAAAGCTGGGGAACGCGCAGATCCATTTCGGCGTCTTCGATGAGGACCGAGTTTCCGAGGACCGAGGCCTCGCCAATGAGCCCTTTGCCGAACGGGATCGGCTGGTCTCGCACGATGCGCTCCAGCGTACCGGTTGCGCCGTGTTCCAGATCGAGATCCTCGGCCCGGGTTTCGAAGGGCGGGGGGAATACGCCGGATATGGCGCGCGCTTCAAGGCGGCCGGCTTTGCGGTTGACGATGTGGATGGCGCCGGAGCTGGCTTTGCAGGTGCGTACGGCATAGTGGAGTACGCGGGTGAGCAGGTTGTCCATCTCGACGGTTTCAGCATCGGCGAAAACCTCTCCGACATTGTGCACAAAGCCGATGGCGGCCTCCTTTTCCTGGAGGAGGATGTCGCGTTCGGTTTTCAGGCGGTTGTAGTTCCGGTAGAGGAGGAATAGGTACAAGACCAGGACGACCGGGAACAGAAGGTCGAGAACGATCGTCAACCAGAGAGGAAATTCGTACATTCGAAACCTACCGGTGGTTTAAGGTGTTCACGTCGCTTTTGAGAAATTCCAGTACCGATTTGAACTTGTCGTAGTTCTCGGGGTTGATGTCGACGAGGGTTTCATGTGCCTCGAGAGTGGTTTTCGCGGCTTCCAGTTTGGTTGTAAATTCGGGTTCCAGGGTTTGCGTGCCGCGGGTCTGCTGCTGGAGCAATGCCTGCTCTTCGCCCGAGCTTGACAGCGAATATTCCACCACCCGGTCGACGCCCAGCGTGATGAGCAGTTTTTGGTTTTTGTCCGAGAGGTTGATGAGTTTGAATTGAAACTCGGGTTTGCTTTTGATGAAGCAGGCGATCCCGGCAAGAACGCCCATGAAGGTGCTATCCATTCCGCTGCAGTCCGACATGTCGATGAGGATTCGCTCGGCGGAACGGGTATCGATCACGTGGTGGATGAACTGCTTCATCGGCGGACTAATCTTGAACGACCCGCGCCCTTCGACGCGGATCACGGCGGTATGGTCGATATACGCCGCAGTTAGATTGTCGTGATTGTTGCCGGAACCCATTTTTATTTTTGAACCCTTTTCAACTCCGATGGGTAGGGATAGTAGCATCGGAAGGTATGAGTTCAACGTGAATAATTAGGAAAAAATACTAGACCATTTTCCAAGGGATGGAATACCGGGAAGGGCCGGTTGAGGCGGCGTTCAGCGTCCTTCTGGCCGGATCACCACGACGCATTCGCCTTTGATGTTGCGGCCTTCGTAGCGCGCCTGGATTTGCGCCGGCGTGCCGGTGGACAGCTCTTCGAATTTCTTGGTCAGCTCCCGGCCAACGAACACGGTGCGCTCGGCTCCCAGATGTTCTGCGATTTCGCCGAGCAGCTTGATCAGGCGGTAGGGCGATTCGTAGAGCACCACCGGAAGATCCGCATCCTTCCACTTTTCCAGATCTCGCTTGCGTCCGCCGCTTTTGTGCGGCAGGAATCCGGCGAAGATAAATCCTTGTTCGCCGAAGCCGCTCAACGCCACGGCGGTGGTGACGGCGGCGGGCCCCGGAACGGAGGTAATCATCACGCCGGCTACGCGGCAAAGCGCCACCACCCGCGCGCCGGGATCGGAAATGCCGGGCATGCCCGAGTCCGTCACCATGGCCACCGCTTCGCCCTTTTCGATCCGCCCAATAATCTGTTCCGCCCGCTGGATTTCGTTGAACTTGTGGCAGCTCATCAGATGCGTTGTGATTTCATAGCGGTCCGTCAGCCGCCGTGTGTGGCGCGTATCTTCCGCCACGATCAGGTTGGCTTCCCGCAGGGTTTCCAAGGCCCTGAAGGAAATATCGCCCAGATTTCCGATCGGCGTTCCCACAATATAGAGTCCAGCATCCATGGCGCGCACACTAGATCAAATGACGCCCCGCGCCAACATGAATTGAGTAGAACAGTCTTGCCGCCGGGCGGGGTCGTGGACAGGATACGCCGATGCTTAACGACCAACAAAGAAAACGCGCGTTCAACATCATCATCGCGACGCAGTGCCTAGGAATGATCTCGGGCGCCCTTTTCCAAAACGGATTCTACCTGAACTATTTTTCCAAGCTGGGCCTCTCCAGCGCCACCATTGCCATGCTCTTTGCCTTGCCGCCGTTGCTTGGAACCTTCCTGCTTCTCCCCTTCGCCTTTTATTCGGATCGGTTCGGCAAAAAGAAGCTGGCGCTCGGCGGGCAGGTTTTGGCCATAGCGGGTCTGTTGTTGATGATGGCGGCCGGCGGGTTCTTTGCGCGGTCGGCCCTGTTGCTTGTGGTCGCGTCGCTGGTGGTTGCCAGCATCGGCGGAAGTCTGCAGGGGGCGAGCTGGTTCGCTCTACTGAATCCGATCGTCCCCAGGGAGATCCGCGGCCGTTTTTTTGGCCGGCTGCGCGTCACGTTCCAGCTGGTGGGTATTCTTTATACCATGCTGATCACGCGGGCACTGAAGATCAGCCAGGCGATGGTGGTTTTCCAAATCCTGCTGGCCATCGTTTTCATGGCTGCGGTGGTGCGTTACTTCACCTACGCCCGCATCCCCGAGCTGGAGAATGCACAGGGCGAAACCGAGCACCGCAGCTCCTTCCGGCGATCCTTCGCGGTGGTTTTGGCGGTGCGGGGCTATGTCTCGTTCAACAGCTATGTGTTCCTCATCACCCTCTTCACCGCGGCCATTCCGGTTATCTTCGGACTGATGCAAAAGGACGTCTTCGCCTTTACGCCGTCGCAAATCACGCTGATGGGCATGCTGTTCCTGGTGGGTAGCGTAATCGGCTGCTGGGTCGGCGGGCGTCTGGTCGACCGCCGCGGAACCCGCTTCGTGTTCCTCGTCGCGCATGTGGCCTACGCCGTCATTATGCTGGCTCTGCTCGCCCGCCATTGGATGCCGTGGCCGTTGATCGTGCACGTCGGCGGGTGCTCGCTGATCTTCAGCCTGATCGCGGGCATGGCGGGAGTCGCCATCACCTCCGAAATCATGGCGCTGATTCCCGCTGCCAACAAATCCCTCTCCACCGGCTTCACCATGACGCTCGTCAACGCCGCCGCCGCGCTCTCCGGCATGTGCGTCGCGCGGTCCATCAGCTGGAAAATCCTCTCGCCCGAATGGGCCATGCTCGGCCGGACCTATACCGCCTACGACTCGCTGCTGCTGGCCTTTGCCATCCTGATCCTGCTCATGCTCGCCGCCATCGGGCTCGTCCCGCCCATCATGAAAAAGGCCCAGCTCCTGCCCGGCGCAAACTATCCCCGCCCCTGAGTTCCAGTCCCTGGAACCGCAATGATGCTGTAGGTCGGCGACCTCGGTATATTCTAGGACTTGTTGTTCTTGGGCGGCAGCAGGGTGCGCATGCGCGGCATGAATTCACCGACCTGCCCGAAAAGCGGTTGGCCGATGCCGAGGCGCCATAGGATGCGGGCGGTGGAGATGGGTTCGATCTCTCGGACTTCGCTGAACTGCGGTAGCATGATGGCCGCAGCCAGTGCCCGTGCCAGGCCGGAAACAATGAAGACGATCGGCAGCGAGGAGCTCAACGTGATGTGGATCAATCCCGTTTTGATGCTGGAGGGGGCATGCTCGGCAACAAAGGCACCGATCAGCATGCCGCCGATAACCGAGAAGCAACCATTGATGATGCTGTAGTAGCTGAGTGCCCGGGCGCGCCGGACTTGGGGCACCGAGTCGTAGATGAAGTTCGTTGCCGCCAGATTGAAGCCGGACCAGGTGGCGCCGGATACCAACTGGGCGAACAGCAGGAACAGGTAGTTTGTCGAAAAAACCCACATCAACGGGAGGATCGGAAGCAGGCAACCGGTGGCGACGAGTACGGAACGGTTGCCGTGGCGGTCGCCGATGCCGCCCCACCAGCGGACGAACAGCGTTTGCGAGATCAGGAACGTCAGCATGTTGGCGGTGAATTGCAGGTAGGTCCATTGGAGGTCGCGCAGCATGTAGACCGCAAAGAAGGGACCGGCGATATTGGTGGTGCCGTTCATGAGGGCGATGGCGAAGGTGAATTTCGTAAAATTGGATTTTTTCGCTCCGCGCAGGAAGTCCCAGAACGAGAACGGCGCTTCGGTGGGATGCCGTTCGAGGGGGGCATCGTAGTGGTGCCTCATGAAAACCATGCTGGCGAAGCGTGCCAGCGAGGCCGTGCAGAAAAGAAACCCGAATCCGACGGCAGTATGTCCGACGGCTTTCCAGCTGTTGGTGATGATGCCCGCCAGCAGCATGAAGGAAATCATTGTATACATCATGATCCGGGTCCGGTTGGCGAAATAGCGGCCGCGTTCAGCCGGGTCGACCACATCGCCCATCAGGCTCATCCACGGGGACGCCGATATGCCGGCCGACAGGAAATAGAGCGCGATGCAGATGATCAGCGCCGCCATGCCGCCTATCGGTAGCAGGAACGGAAGCAGAAAAAGCGGTAGCAGGACAAAGGCCTGCCCGGCTATGCCAAGGCAGATGATCGGTTTGCGTCCGCTGGACCGGTCAAGCAATATGGCTCCGGTCAGCTGCGCCAGCGCAGTGATGAGCACCGGTCCCGTTCCGATGAAGGCCATCACAAAATTATTGGCTCCGAGGAATAGGGCGAAGGGGCCGATATACGATTCGCCCAGTCCCCACATCACCGCCCACAGGCTCCCCTCCCAAATCGATAGCGACAGGGTCCGTTTGCGGAGCGACGCTTGATCCCCCGGAGATGCAGTTGTGAGTCGGCGTATAGTTTTAAATGGATTCGTCATGACGCCCGGTTACATACCGTCCGCCCTGAAGCAAGGCAACCTTCAATTCGCCGCAAACCATTTTCTAATTTCATCCAGCCTATGGGTGATGAGATAGTCGTGGAAGATTTGGATGAGGCCTTGGCGGGCGAGGGCGGAGCAGTAGGTCTTGGGGGTGTGGTCGGGGCCGAAGAGCGTGTGCGCGGTTTGGCGGATGATGCTGTTGCTCGGCTCGACGGGCAGGTGGTCGAGGTCGAGTTCGGTCGCGCCGGTGGCGGCGCGCCACGGGACGAGGATGTTGGTGATGATGGCGTTGGCGCGCGATTGGCCGACGAGCGCGGTGGGTTCGCACTTCGATTTCCAACTGATGTACGTGGTCCAATGGTTGGGAGGAACGTCGGTGAGCGCGGGATCGGGAAGTTGGAAGGCGTAGTGCGCGGCGGCCATGAGGCGGCGGACGGGATGGTTGGCGGGGCGGATGCCAGCGAGGTTCCAGTCGAATTTATTCAAAGATTGTTCCTTCAGTTCGCCGCTTTGCTTCCACCAAAAATCCCAAACGTTGCGGATAAATTTTCGCGTCGCTGCATCCCATGACGGATCGGAGTTGGGCGGCAGCAGTCCGGAGAGACCGAGCAGCAGGGCGTAGGCTTCGGCGGGCGATTTGGCGAGCGACCGCAGCCGCATGAGCGGCAGGATGGCGGCGAGTTGGCGGAAGGGAGTCTTGTTGTTTTTATAGCCGAGCGCGGCCATGAGTTCTTCCCATAGCAGTTGGTCGGGTTCCTTGTTTTGCGTCGCGAAGGCAAAGCGTTCGGCTTTGAGGCGCAGCCGTTCTTCACCGGCGCTTTCCAACCATTGGATCTTGCGGTCGGGGTGCATGCCAAGCAGGGGGAAGTCGCCGGAGGGGATGGAGTAGGGGTAGGCGGTGAGGTCGATGTTTTCAAACGAGAAGCGTGGATTGGTCGCCAGCGTTTCCTGCAATGGGATCTGGATGAGTCCTGGAATTTCCGGGCCTTGGAAGTAGACGATGTGGAAGCGGACGTCGGCATAGCGCGGGTCGTTGGCGTGGCCGTGCTGGTTCCAGCCGGTGGGGTGGATGTGGATTTCCAGATCGCCAGCGATGCGGCGTCGCTCCTTGCCGATCAGGAGTACGGCGTTGTGGAAGTCGGGGCCGGCTTCGAGGTTCCAGTCGCCCGGCTGCTCGACCACGACAGGTTCTCCGTCGGTGGTTGCGAGCTGGACCGGCCGCAGGCGGGGATCTGCCCATAGGCATTGGAGGTGCCGTTCGCGGTAGGGGAAGTGGCGGAAGGCGGTGGTGCTTTCGTGTACCCCGTTGCCGACGGTGCCGCGTCGATAATCCGCCGCCCGCGGGAAGCAGGCTTCCAAGGATTTGGATAAAATCGCATTCATGAACACAGAGTAAATAAAACTTTAAATTTACGCAAGTGAAGGTTTGCGGTTGCTCGTTCGGCGGAGATGGATAATATCGGCGGCCTTATGGATAAACTACAAGCAGACCGGGTGGTGAAGGCCATAGTGGATGGCGTCGATTCCTTTGCGGAGATTGCGGCGCAGTCAGGATTGGAGCCGTTCGAACTGGTGGAATACCAAGACGAAGTGGAGCGGGCGATTTCGCTCATGCGCGGGTTCTACAAGTTTGGCCACGAAAACATGCAGCCTGCCGGCCTGCCGCCGCCGAAGAATCCGTATTACGACGCCGGCAAGGCCATCGATGGGCAGTCGCCGGAATACTACGCCTTCGAAGCCGTGCAGCGCGGGTCGATCGACCGCGACCGGTGCGTTTGGACGTGCGGGCAGTTCGGTCTGGATCCGGAAGCGGCGGAAGCGGCCATCGACAACGTCATCATGCCGTGGCGCGCCGCCAATGGTTGGCGCTCCTATGTGCGGGTCGAGCCGGATGGACGCTACGTCCTGCAGGACAAGCCGCCGGTGAAGCTGAAGCGCCATCTCGACCGCCTGCTCGAAACGCTGGCCAAGCCGCGCGGCTAGTCGGAACCGCGCCCCAGCAGGAGCCGGTGCGAAAGCACGGCGAGGCTGGAGGCGAGTTCTTCGCGCTGGAGGATCACGTTCTTGGGTACGTCGAGCGTGGCGGGGGTAAAGTTCCAGATGCCGCGGATACCGCCTTCGACCATGGCGTTGGCTACCTTCTGGGCGACGGAGGCGGTGACGGTCAACACCCCGATCTGGACGTGCATCAGCCTGGCGAGTTCGGGCATTTGCACGACGTCGAGCACGGTCCTGCCGTGCACCGTTGTTCCGATGATGTCCGGGTTGGAATCGAAGGCGGCCACAATGCGCAGGCCGTGTTGTTCGAAGCCTTGGTAACCCAGCAGCGCGGCACCGAGATGGCCGACGCCGACAAGGAAGGCGTCGGTGGTGTTCGACCAACCGAGGAACTCCTCGATCGCGGAGATGATTTCGTCGATCTGGAAGCCGAGGCGCGGACGACCGACGGCACCGGTGATCGCGAGATCCTTGCGCACGACGATCGGGTCGATTCCCAATTCGCGGGCGACGACCGCGCCGGAGGCATACTTCTGGCCTTCGTCATTCATCCGGCGCAACAGCCGCAAATACAACGGAAGCCGTTTGAGTGTCGGTACGCCAGCGGTCTTATGTTCCATCGGGCTCATAGTCCATTCTCCAATTCGACGGGACGTTAGCAGTAGATCCCGACCAGCGTCAACCGCAGACGCCGGGGCAGAAAAGGCGATTGTGCCGTTGCGCGCCCGGTCGAGATGGATAAGAATACGCGCCCTATGGAAACTATCACCGACATCCAAAAGCTGCCCGAATTGGACGGAGCTTCGATCCATATATGGGGCGTGCACGTTCCCGATATGCATGATCGGCTCGCTGCGTTGCGCGGTGTGCTCTCCGAAAAGGAGCAGGAAAAGGCTGCGCGTTTCCGGCGCGAAACCGACCGGGAATCGTCGATCATCGCCCGCGGGGCGCTGCGTGTCCTGCTTTCCGGCTACACCGGGATTCCCGCCGCCGGGCTCGACTTCCACTATTCGGAAAACGGCAAGCCGCATGTGGCGGATTCGAATGTGGAGTTCAACCTGTCGCACTCCGGCGACTGGGTGGTGCTGGCGTTTGGGCGGAGCCGCAACATCGGGGTGGACGTCGAAAAGATCAAATGGACCTTGGACGTGGAGTCCATCGCCGCGCGCTACTTTGCGCCGGAAGAGATCGCCCTGATCGAAAACGCCGTGGATAGGCACTCCATGTTTTTCCAGCTGTGGGCCCGCAAGGAAGCATATGTGAAAGCCTGCGGCTCGACGCTTTTTTCGGAACTCTCCAGCTTCTCCGTTCCGATCGAAGACCGGGGGGAAAGGGATGGATGGATTTTCCAACGCCTGGAAGCCGGCTCGCAATATGCCGCGGCGGTCGTGACGGACCAGAAACTGGCCAACGTTCCGTGCTATGATTTTGGCGGTTTGGCGTGGAGCGTGTAATGTAGAACGGGCATCTTGCCCGTCGCGGCAGAACGGTCGGCTGTGCGGCACATGGGCAGGATGCCTATGCTACGAATGGAGAGGATTGGAATGGCAGAACTAAAAAATACGTTTTCGTGGTCGTTCAGCGCGGCGGAGGATTTCGAGCAATGTCGTCGTCGGCGCTATTGGAGCAAGTACGGCATGTGGGGCGGCTGGGGCCGCAATGCGTCGCCGGAACAAAAGACCGCCTACCGCCTATGCAAGATGGACAACCGCTGGGGGCTGATGGGGCAGGCGGCCGAAAACGCGATCATGTGGGTGCTCCGCCAGCACCAACAGGGGATCCCGGTCGACGCCGACACGGCGTGGAATACCATCGCCCGCCCGTTCCTCTCGAAGAAATGGAAGGAATCGAGCGAGGGAAACTGGCGCAGTTCGCCGAAGCAGTTTTGCTGCCTGCGGGAGCACTACTATAAAACGCTCGAAAATGAAAACGAGGCCAAGCGCCAGATCGCCGCGCAGATCCAGAATTGCATCGCCAACTTTATCGACAAGGTGCTACCAAGGATTGGAACCGTTTCACCCGGGCAGGAGTTCCAAATCGCGACGCCGGAAACCGGTGGCGACGTCGAGCACTTCATCTACGAGGGCGTGAAGATCTACGCCATTCCCGACTTTGCCTACAAGATCGGCGATCAGGTGCATATCCACGACTGGAAGGCAGGCAAGATCAAGGCCGACCAGCACCGCCAGCAACTTTCGCTCTACGCCCTGTGGGCCATCGTCAAGCACGGTGCCAAGCTCGAGGATATTTTCCTCTACGTCGAATATCTCAACGAAGGGCAGGTGCTGCCGTTCCAGATATCGGAAGAGGAAATGGATGCCGCCAAGGCGTTGATGAGCGACTCCGTCGGCGAAATGACCGAATATCTGGTCGACAACGACCGCGCCGCCAATGTGCCGTTGCCGAAGGAGGAATGGGAGCTGACCTACGACACCGCAAACTGCTCGCAGTGCAACTTCTACGAGCTCTGCAAAGCCGAGCTGGACGAACAAGGCTGATCCCGGTTTTTTTCGTAATTTTCACGTTGACCGTAAAAAGGGATCTCTATAGATTCCCGGCTTCTTTAGTGCAGCCATAGCTCAATTGGATAGAGCACCTGACTACGAATCAGGAGGTTGCAGGTTCGACTCCTGCTGGCTGCACCACTTCCTGCCATGAATGGCTACGTCTACATCCTCCAGTCGGAAAAAAACGGACGATACTACATTGGCTCCACGAACGATCCCGTCCGGCGTCTTCAACAGCATGTCGCCGGACAGGTTGCCGCCACGCGGAACAAAGGCCTCTGGAAGCGCGTTGCCCTGATTGAATTTCCGTCTCCGACCCTTGCAAAGAAGGCCGAGTATCATTTGAAGCGACAGAAAAACCGGCGAGCCACCGAGGAGGCGATAGCGGGAAATTCTGGCTGTTCCCCGATTTGAAATACTAGTAGACTCAAACCACGAAAATCCGAGCAGTTCAAAAATTAGCCAATTTAACAGCGATTCCAGAGGCATATGATGCGACACGTGAGTCCTTTAAGATATCCAGGAGGCAAAGCTTCTCTTGCAGGTTACCTTGGGCAGATAATCAAATTAAACAAACTTATAGGGTGCCGATACTTTGAGCCCTACGCAGGTGGCGCAGGAGCAGCCTTGACGCTATTAATAGAAAACAGCGTAAGTGAGCTTTGTTTGAATGATGCCGACCCAAGAATTTATGCGTTCTGGTACGCTGCTCTATATGACACTGAGCGATTTATCGACAAAGTTTTGCAAGCTAACGTTTCTATAGACGAATGGAAATATCAGAGTGAGATATGTAAAAATCCTAAGTCACATTCTCGCTTTGACGTTGGGTTTTCTGCCTTCTTTATGAATCGTTGCAATCGGTCTGGAATACTAACGGGAAGTGGCCCCATAGGAGGACATTCACAGCTCGGTGAATGGAAGATAGACGCGCGCTATAATAAGGAGGTCCTCGCAGCAAGAATTGCTCGTATAGGAGAATTGCGTGAGCACATATTCATATCAAATTTAGATGCATTGGAGTTTTTGGTTCAAAAATTGCCGAGAGGTAATTCCAGAAAGAAAGTATTTGCCTATCTAGACCCCCCATATTTTAACAAAGGGAAGCGTTTATACCTGAATCATTATTTACTCTCAGATCACGCCCGTCTCTCCATGTATATTCAACGGCAGAAAACTTTAAACTGGGTTATGTCGTATGACGCTACTGATGAAATTATGCACCTCTACAGAGAAAGCACATTATCGAAAATTCCTATCCGCTATAGCTTGCAATCTCATAGGGAAAAAACTGAACTTTTAATAACGCCGGCTCATGTAACGCTGCCAGCAACAAGCATGCAAACCAAAACATCACCTAGTAAAAAGGTTATTAAAAAAGTCTAGTTGTTGATGTTTCATAAACAATGAAACCATAACCTCCTGAGTTTCTCCATTTCGCTTGCCCTTCAATTGATATCTTATTGTGCCGTTGGAAAACTCGATATGGCGTGAAGATGATTTCCAGTTGCCTAAGACGACAGGAATTTTAATATTTAAGAGGGCTTCCTCTTCGGAAAGATGAGAACGCTTGTCTTCCCATATTTCTACGTCATCATTTGTCTTTTCCGAGTACAGTGCGTTTGATGGTGATTTAATAAAATGGAGTGAGCCAGTTGCGCCATTTAAGTCATTTTTACCTGTTGGAGCAGGATTGTTGGTCTCGACTAATATAAGGCCTTTGTCAAAGCCTCCTCTTTTCTTCCTTTTTTCTTTTCTAACATGCTCGAGCTCCTCATCCGATTCGTCAATTAGTTTTAAAATTGAATCAATAATCTCTACAACATCAGCTAGCTCTTCCAGTAATGACCTGTAATCTGCGGAATCAAGAACTTCGAAAGCCTCTTCTACGAGCTTTTCTCGCAATGCTATTAATAACTCTGCTCCCTCTAACTCCTTCACTTCTACTAATTCGCCGAAGCTCTCTATAAACTCGGGGATTTTATCTCTGACCAGTTTATTAAACTCACGTTTCTCATTTAAATTCTTAAACGGGTGTAAGATCTCAACCGGAACCTCTAGTCGCATTAACTGGTAGTATGCATGCGAGAGCATTCCGCCCTCCATAACAATTGTTGCTCCACTGGTGAGAGCCAGTTTACCCACTGTCTCCAATGCGGTTTTATCCCGTAATAAATTTTCTTCATGGGGCTTTATGCTAATTCGCTTGATTGAAATGTTGTCTATCTGAATTTGAGCCCGTAGAGTTTCGATATCCGCTCTGCTTTTGATTATAAAACTTTTATCATGCGGGGTCTTTTTTCTAATCGAAACACGAGGCCCTTTCGTCAGACGAAAAGTCTCGTGGTGCCAAGCCAGCAGAGGTGAATTACATATGTCTTCTGGAACACCTACGAACCACATTATGCTTAACGGTTCACCGCAAAATTCGGCAATACGGCGAGATTCATGTGCAATTTGGCGAATCCAGTCATCATGGGGAATTGATTTTCTCCAGTCATATGGCGGTTTCACATGTTGAATTGTCCATTTTCCCTGAGGATCTGGACAAACGAAGAAATTTTTATATAGAGGCATTGATTTAACTTTATAGTCTTTATATGCATCCTCCACCTTGGATATTTTTGGATTTCCAGTGTCCACAATATATTTATCATGGGCATTATAATACAACCCTTCGGGGATGCCCCATAAGGACTCTATCTGTACTTTCCTTTCTCCGGGAACTGCATAGGCAAAAGCAGATGACAAGGCTGGGATAAAGCAATGAAAAATAAAGGCTGACCGGGCTTCCAATTTTAAACTTACAATTGATTTACTTTTCTCAATCAGCCATTCGATTGCCACTTCAACATTCCTAAGTTCATCGCTTCGGGGAAGCAATTGGCTTTCTGATTTCTCAGTAGATTTTACATCAGAGCGTATGACAACAGCCCCTTTGACAAGAGCTTCCAGATCCAATCTTAGGTTAGGTCTCACGTAAGAATTCGATAATTCTTTTATCACAGATTCGTCATCAAGCAGGTAAAGATTCACTGTAGGAAGGTGCAGCGTCGAATAATCGAAGACATTTTTAACTTTCCCATATTTCTCAGCATGCTCTTTATTGATCACTTGCACGCATTGAGGTGCAAAATTTTTAAGCGGGTTACCTTTGTAATGACTAATTTGGTCATTTGGATTAATGCCGGTTGCGGAAGCCTCTTTATCTGCTTGAACTAAATACACCGTGCTACCATCCCAAACCCACTCTAGATGCATTCGGAGTTGCTTATCAGTAAACCAAGCTGCGATAGGTTCAAGACTCTTGGAGATCCGGATCGGCATTGCGCAGTCCATGGTCGAGGACTGAACACAGCTTAAATCGTATTTTTTTCGCCAAGTACGGATATTGATTTTAAACAGCGACCCAGCGCTGACGCTGTTATGTTCAGTTTCACCCATCCAATCTCGGTGTTCCTTGTAACAGTGTCTTTCATTAGAAAGATGACCTCGCTGCTTTGGCGTTGCGTAGAGCTGTACAATTAAAGGAATATCTTCGTATTTAAGATCTTTGTCATGAAATAGTTTATCAAGACATCGTAATACGACTGAGGATACATCATGAGCGCTTCCTACTTCGGAGTGAAATTTTCCTCGCTCATCGATACCCTCTGTGCACCCAGATGATCGAACTATTATTTCTGAAGCCTTATCGCCTCCAATCTCTTTTAAGGCCGCCTCAATTAGGGTTCGCCAGGCTAAGGTTGCTACGCTGTCATTTAGTCTAAAGGTAGAATTTTCTCGATACTCGGTTAAGAGTGACTTGGAAATTATAAAGAAGGGGAGTGTCCAATTTAATGGAACGCATGATAATCCAAATCCCTTTTGACCGAAAAGGTTGCGTGAGATCTCGAGTGGGTCAAGATGCAGGACTCTACTATCCGATACAAATACTACAGAACGTAATGGACTGAAATTATTATCATTATCGCGATCCATGCAAACAACCCCTATTGCTGAACCCGAGTAGTTTTTTATAGATAACTAACTCAGCATATTCGCCAATTATTAAGGCGTATTAGATTTTTGAGCAGCTGCATCAGAAGAGTCATCTGGTTTATTTTTATGAGTGCCAAACAGCGTGTCTGATATTTCGGCCATTTTGGCAATCGCCTTGTCTGAGAAGTACCCAACTAAAAAGCTGAAACCAATAATTTGAAATGGAAGTTCAATAAAATCCTCATCAAGAACCTTAAAAAGTCCACTAGCAATTAGGAACGCTGTGAATAGTGCAACGAGTCCCGACATATGTGGTGCTAGTAAACGCCATAAGCGCCTATCAACATTCCAAATACCTTTTGCCACGCTATGGTAAAGCCACTTGATGTCGTAGAGGCAACCCCCAACGGTTCCTGCCAGATACGCACTCATATAGCCGAATAAGCATTTGTACTTTGTATAAACTGGCCATGTGCATGAACACCCTTCCTCTATGCCGATATCATTACAGTAAAATGCTAGGGTAACAAAAATCAACACGACTGAAATAACTGAAACTGAAAAGAGGTATATCGCTTCCCCATAAATTTGCTTTTTTGCCGCAGGATATCTAGATTGCCAATCTAAGTCTTTGCGACCATCAGTATAGTCAGTCTCTGTCCATCCTGCTTGAGGTGAGTTTCCCATACTATTGTCCTAAGCAGGTTGTAAGAGTAGCTCTTTCGGAAAAAGATCAGAATGGTTGGATAATTTATTTACTGTTTTTTCAACAATTTCTATTCTCGGATCACTCTTCCAATCAAAGTCTGTTGTACTGTTCAGATGATTTGCCAGAATTCGCCGAAATAGCTGGCTCGGGATGTGTTTAGAGGTACCGACATAGGCTTTCCCGTGTCCATATGGTTGTTGGAGAAATAAGTACGAGCAACCTTGTTTCACAAGTTGAGAAGTTTGTTTTATGGAATCAACGCTCACCCATTCAATAGTGGTGTCTAATTTCTTGGCTTCGTCTAATAGATTGTGACTAGTCGGTACCAAGTGTAAGTGTGCATAATCAACACCACATCCGACCTTGTTATTTCTCTGGATAGGACCATGCTCAAACGCCGCAATTGGCCCATATTCTTTTTCCAATACTCGGGCAACTTTTTGTGAAAATCTTAGAAGCTCATTTTGGAGCTTTTCATCCATGAAGCCGATGTTTAGGGCAAATTCTTTCGGAACAACAAGCATCCAGCCTTCAACTAGAGATCCAATGCTAGGTAAGGCGACAAAGGATTCGGATTCGAATAGTGGGACATCCCAAAGTGGTTTACTGCTCCCAAAATTCTCTGTTGCGTATTTGCTTATAAAATTATGCATTTTTTATTCCCCATACTGCATCGCCATAATACTCAATCAACTCTGAAGGTCAATGAGCTTTACCTGCCCACTAATCGAGCTAAATAGACACAGTTCACCCTACAAGGTGTCGCCCTGACGGGCGAATTGCGCTATAAGCGCAGCATCGTCCGTCAGGGCGAAATTTCACTCGTCGGAATATCCACTCCAAGTGCTCAACGTCCGTTTCCCTAAAACACCCCTTTATTGTGGGGTGGGGGTGCATCATCTCCAATGTTGACGGGGGCTTGTATCAGGTTCGACTCCTGCTGGCTGCACCATTTCTTCCCACCATCCCTTTCGCATTATTCCACCGAAATGGTTCCAATCGTCGAAAGTTTGCTGTAGCTTCCCCGGTCTTTGGAACAGGCGCATGATCGATTTCATACAAGTTAGCAAGCAGTTTGGTACGCAGGATGTGCTCAAGTCGGTGACGTTCCGGATCAATGCCGGCGACCGGGTCGGCATCGTCGGCCCGAACGGGGCGGGCAAGAGTACGCTCTTCGGGTTGATCAGCGGCGATGTGCACGCCGACAAGGGCGACATCGTTCTGCCGAAAAACACGCGCATCGGCTATCTGCACCAGCAGCTCAATCCGCACGCGGTCGACCGCAACCTGCTGGCCTACACCGAAGACTCGATCCCCGAGCTACGAACCATTCCAGCCCGCATCCATGAGCTGGAGGCGCAGATGGAAACGTTCAGTCCCTTGGAAAAGGAACGCGCGCTCAAGCAGATCGGCAATCTCCAGCACGAGTTCGAGCACCTTGGCGGCTATGAAATGCGCACCCGCGCCGAAGCGGCGCTATGCGGCCTCGGCTTCCATGTGGCGGAATTCGACAAGCCGTTCGCCGCGTTTTCGGGCGGCTGGCAGATGCGCGCCGAGCTGGCGCGCACGCTGATCGCCAACCCCGACCTGCTGATGCTCGACGAACCGTCGAACTTCCTCGACCTGCCTGCCGTCGAGTGGTTGCAAAAGTTCCTGCGCGCCTACGAAGGCACGATGCTGCTGATTTCGCACGACCGCTTCCTGCTCCGTTCGCTTGCCACGGCCACGCTCGAAATCGCCGGCGGCAACGCCACCCGCTACCAGGGCGGCTACGACTACTATTTGAAGGAGCGCGAAGAGCGCATTATCCATCAACTCGCCGCCAAGAAAAACCAGGACCGCGAGCGCGAGCAGATCGAAAGCTTTGTCCGCCGCTTCCGCGCCAAGAGCACCAAGGCCACGCAGGTGCAGAGCCGCATCAAGCAGCTCGAAAAGATGGAAATCATCGAGGCGCCGGCCGCCGTGGCCAACCTCTCGAAAATCAGGATTGGCGATCCGCCGCATAGCGGGCACGAGATTATCCGGCTCGAACAGGCCGGGGTCACCTACGACCAGAAACGCTGGATATTCAAGGACTTGGATGTGCAGATCAACCGCGGCGAAAAGGTCGCGCTGGTCGGCTACAACGGCATGGGTAAGACCACGCTGCTGCGCACCTTGGCCGGTGCATTGCAGCCTTCCGCAGGCAAGCGTGTGCTGGGCCACAAGGTTGTCGTCGGCTACCAGTCGCAGGATTTCGCCGAAACCATGCCTCCCGAAAAGAGCGTTTTCCATATTGTGAAGGATCAATGCCCGACTGCTTCCGAAGGCGATGTGCGCAAGCTGCTCGGCGGATTCGGCTTTAGCGGCGATGCCATCGGAAAGCAGTGCGAGATTCTCAGCGGCGGCGAAAAGATCCGCCTCGCCTTCGCGCGACTCTTTATCAATCCACCCAACTTCCTGCTGCTCGACGAGCCGACCACCCATCTCGACGTCAACGGGCGCGAAGCACTCGAGTCCGCCCTCAAGGCCTACAAGGGCGCGATCTGCGTCGTCAGCCACGACGTCACCTTTGTCCGCAACATTGCCGAGCATATTATCGCCATCGACGATGCCGGCGTGACGCGCTATCCGGGCGGCTACGACTACTATCTAGAGAAAGTTGCAGAGCGCGGGGCAGGGAGCGTGGAGCAAGGAGCTGGAGGGGCGGCGGCCTCGCCGACCACCGCCGCCAAGCCGGCTGAAAGAGGCAAGGATGCGCGCAAGGTCCGCGCGCAGCAGCGCGAAGCGGAAGCAGCCCTGCGGAAGGTTGAAAAGCAGATCGAAAAACTGACCGAAGAGCAGGCTGCGTTGACCAACGAAATGATGTCCCGTCGCGACGCCGACTTCGCCTCCATCAATATCCGCCTAGCCAAGATCCAGTCCGAAATCAAATCCCTCGAAGCCGAGTGGGAAACCATCGCCGAATCCCTGTAGCCGGATATGGCGAATGGATGCTTTATTTTTCGGGATTCAGGACCCAGCGCTTGTTGTACCAGAAGTATTGTTCTGGGGTTTTGGCGATCTCGGCGGTGAAGATATCCATCATCTGCTGCATCATGCGCTCCCAGTCTACGGCCTTTTCGAGCGAGGGATCGGGATAGATGGGATCGAATACGATGGCTTCGTGCTGCGTCCAGCCGATGCGGCGGACGACGGCGGGATAGATGGGGCAGTTGCATTGGCGGGCGAAGAGCGCGACACCCGCGCCGAGGTTGGCCTTGCCGTTAAGGAAGTTGATCTTCAGGGCATCGGTGCGCGAGCGTACGTCGGGGAGAATAGCCAGAACCTTGCCGTCCTTGATGCGGCGGATGATGCCCTTGAGCGCCTTGGAGTCGTTGGCGATCATCTCCATGTTGAAGGCATTGCGCGCCTTGTTGAGATAGGCGTCGGTCAGCGGGTTTTTCTGGCGCCGGGCGATGGAAAAGATCGGCAGGCCCATCAACTCGCCGACGACACCGGCCATATCCCAGTTTCCCATGTGGATGGTGGCGAAGATGTAGCCGGCCTCCTCTTTTTCCAAGGCTTGGATCAACTTGGGAACTTGCTGGGCCATCGGTTGTTTTTTGACGGTGTCGACCGTCAGTTTTGGAAAGCGGATGGCTTCAACGGCGTTGAAGCAGAGGTTTCGCCACGAGATCCAAGCGATGTGCTTGATTTCCTTTTCGGAAAACCGGTCGCCAAACACCAGCCGCAGACGGCGGTGCGCCTCGACCTTGCGGAAGCGGCCGAGGTAGTGCATGCCCGCGGCGGCAACCCATCCGAGCGCCAGCCCCGCGCGCAGCGGCAGAACCCGGATCAGCCCCGCAGCCATCACCAGCAGGACGTATTCAAGAATATGTTTGGGCCGGTGTTTCATGTCGCATCCTCGTCCAATTCCGAATCTTGCCCTAGGGCCTGCTCGATACGTTCGATGCTGGGCAGCTGCCGATCCAGCTCTTCGGGCAAGTGTTGCCCCAGTTGATACTCGGCAATGCCGATCGGCTTGTTGTTGTCGCGCAGGGCATATTCCGCCACCACCTTCTTGCGCGATTTGCAGAGCAGCAGGCCAATGGAAGGGGCATCGTGCGCGGCCTTGATCTGGCTGTCGACGGCGCTGAGATAGAAGTTCAACTTGCCGACATACTCCGGCTTGAAGTCGCCGCTTTTCAGCTCCACCACAATGTAGCAACGCAGTTTCAGATGATAGAACAGCAGGTCGATAAAATAGTCTTCGCCCTCCACTTCCAAAGGAGTCTGCCGTCCGACAAAGGCAAAGCCCGCTCCGAGTTCGAGCAGGAAGTTGGTAATGTGGGTGGTGAGCGCCGTTTCAATGTCGCGCTCCTTTATGTCCGCACCAAGGTTGAGAAAATCGAACACGTACGGATCCTTGAAGGTTTGTTGCGCCAGTTCGGATTGCGGCTCCGGCAAGGTGGCCGGGAAATTACTGACCGCCCCGCCTTGTCGATCCAGCAACCGGGTTTCGATCTGGTGCACCAGCACGTTCCTTGACCAGCCGTTTTGTTGGCAAAGTCCCGCGTAGGACAACCGTTCTTCCCGCACCTTGAGCTTGGTGATTAAAACCAGATTATGCCCCCATGGAATTTGTCCAACAGCCTGTTGGACAATTGGGGCATCCTTGAAATCAGGCCAATTTTCGGCGAATGAGCGCATGTACATCAGGTTTGCGCGGGAGAAGCCTTTCAACTCGGGGAAGTCCGTTCGCAAATCCTCGGCCAGCCTATCGATAACCTTGGCTCCCCATCCCTGTTCCTGCTGCCTCAGTAGGATGTCGCGGCCGATCTGCCAATAAAGCAGCAACAACTCCTGGTTAACCGCCAGCACGGCGCGTTGCTGTGCCGTTTGGATCCGGATTTTAAGCGTTGCCAGCCACGCTTGATAATCCAAAGGAAGGAGATTACTCATCGCCCTTTCCCCCACTTGCGTTCTCTCGGCGGGTTGACGAGGGGGTCGGGTTTGGCGGAGATGTAGACGAGGCCTTCACCGATGGTTTGCTCGATCTGGTGTTCGAGTGCGGCGCAGGGATGTACTTTGTACTCGTGGTCGGAGTTGATAAAGATTTTTTGTCCGTCGACAAACTCGATGCAGAGATGCAACGGCGTGTTGCCACGGAATGCGGTGACGGCTGCCTTAAGTTTGCCGATGACCTGTTCGTTCACACCCATTTCCGGGAGGTGGATGCTGACGCGGTCGCAGAACTGGCTGGCGGCGGTGTCGAGCGGGAAGATTTCCAAAACCTGGAACTTCAGGTCGCCGCTGTCCTCCTGCATCATGATGCCGCCAAACATGACGGTGGCATCTTCCTGAATGAGGTGGCCGTATTCGGCGAACGGTTCAGGGAAGATGATGGCGCTGATGGAGCCTTCGAGACCTTCGATGCGGAAGGTCGCCATCGGCTTCTGCTCCTTTTTGGTGAAGAGCTTGCGGACTTCGACGATCATGCCGCCGACGCGCGTGCGTTCCCCAGCCGATAACTGCTGGATGTCCTTCATGCGCTTGAGGGCGAAGCGGTTGAGTTCCCATTCGTAGCGGGCGAGGGGATGGCCGGAAATAAAGAAGCCGATCAATTCCTTTTCGGCGGCGAGCATATCGGATTCCGACCACGGTTTGACATCGGGAAGTTCTTCGTCGGATCCGGCGCTGGTGGTTTCTTCCGCGCCCATCAGGTCGAACATGGAACACTGGCCGGAGGCTTTGTCCTTGAGGACTTCGGCGGCGCGGCCGATGGCGGTATCGATTCCGTTGAAGAGGCGTGCGCGGTGGACTCCGCAAAAGTCGAACGCGCCGCAGCGGATCAGGCTTTCGGTGACCTTCTTGTTTCCACTGGAAATGCGCGAACAAAAATCCATCAGCCCCTTGTAGGGTCCGTTTTCGTCGCGCTCCTTCACGATCTCCTCGACGACCCCTTCGCCGACACCCTTGATGGCGGCCATGCCGAAGCGGATGCCGCTGCCGTCGGGCACGGCGTTGAAGCGGCCGATCGATTCGTTGACGCAGGGCGGCAGAACGTCGATGCCGACCTCCTTGGCTTCGGCGATGAAGCCGGTAAGCTTGTCGGAGTTGCCCATTTCGCCGGAGAGCAGGGAGGCCATGAACTCGGCGGGATAGTGCGCCTTGAGCCACGCGGTCTGGTAGGTGACGAACCCGTACGCCGTGGAG
>JAIPJC010000041.1 GCA_021734345.1 Kiritimatiellales bacterium
TGCGGCACGGGCTGGGCCGGATCAATCCGCTCCAGCAGCGGCAGGCCGAACGCGGCGGTCTTGCCGGTACCGGTCGGGGCCAGCCCGACAAAGTCGCGCTTGCCTTCAAGCAGGATTGGAATCGCCTGCTCCTGGATCGGGGTGGCGGTTTCGAAGCCGAGGGCTTCAAGGGATTTCAGGGTGTCGGGGCTTAGCCCGAATTCAGTAAACTTCATGATAGGTCTCTCTTGATGTGGTCAGGGCACTTATCCCGCGCCCATCGCAAGAGTTGGCCCCGAATAAACGGAACCAAAACGCAGGTTCCGCAAAACGAACGGGCATCTATACGCGCATCCGGCGCAGATGCAACCTGTTAATGGAGAAGATTTGAAGCTGGAAAAGGGATGGAGCCGGCGGTCGGAGTCGAACCGACGACCAGCTGATTACAAATCAGCTGCTCTGCCACTGAGCTACGCCGGCTCAAAAGGAACGACGGATTATGCGAATATGATGATCGAAGTCAATACGGCGAATGGATGAATTTCCGTCTATACGGAGTCGAGCACGGCGGCCAGCCGGGTCTTGGCGGTTTCCAATCGTTGGAGGAGCATGTCGTGCACGGCCGTGCTGGCGATTTCGAACTCGGCGCGGAATTCGATCAGGCGGTCGAGCTCGCGCTGCATGTGGTCGAAGTCGCATTCATCCACGGTTCCGGCTGAGGTGTGGCCGAACGGCGCGAGAAAGTTGTCCACTTTCGAGCCGCGGCTGATTCCAATAATGGGAACGTGCAGGATGGAGGCGAGGATGAGCAGGTGCAACCGGCTGCTGATGACGAGGTCGAGCTTGCCGGCAATCGCCAGGATTTCGGCGGGTTCGCGGCGACCGCCGACCACAACGGAATGATCGCGGTGCCGCATGCGCTCCCGCAGGCCTTCCATGACCGCAGCGTCGGTTGCATGGTTCATGGGCAGGAATACGATGCGGTGATCTTGCTCTACGAGCCGGTCGAGGAATTCGACCAGCTCCTGCTGGTGGACGAGTTGGCGCTGGGCGGAAATGCAGAGGCCGACTTTCCGCGCGTTGGATTCGAGGATGGCGCGTACTTCGGGGGCGAGCTGGATGGTTTCCCAGCCGGCGGGTTGCAGGATTTCGGCGGAGTCGGCCCCGATGATGGCGTTGGGCACATCGCCACAGGCGTGCACGGCGGCGAGTGTTTCGGGATCGCGGAGCATCACTAGATCGGCCCGGTTAAGCTGTGCAACGATTTTGGCGCGCACCCGCGCCGCGAGCTGCACCTCGTGGCGGCGGACAAGGTCGATGCGGGAGAGGGTGAGCCGCGAGAGGATGCGGAGGAGCGTGCGGCGCTTGCCGGGCTGGAGGCGGTAGAGATTGGGGTTGAGCTCCGTGTTCATGCCGACGCCCCAGACGATGGTTTTGGTGCCGGCCCGGCGGGCAATTTCGAGCATCGCAAGGGGAATTTCGGGATAGTCGGAAAGGCCGGTGGCGCCCGGCCAGATGAAGACGTCGGCCGATGCCAGATGCTCTTCCATGAGGGTTTGGCTGAAGGGCGGCGCAAAGCCGAAGAGCTGGACGGTCTGGACGCAGAGCTTGGCGGCGGTGGCGGCGGGGGTGTCGGTGCTGACGGTGATCTCGGCCCGCGGGCAGACCTCGCGGATGATCTTGACGGCGCATTCGAGAATGGCTTCGTCGCCGACATTGTTCCGTCCAAAGGGGACGCCGCCTAAAAGAATTTTGATGGGCCTGCTCAATCCGCGCCTTCCGCTTTACAGATACATACCGGACTTATGCCATGCAAAAGGGGCTTTTAATAGCCTGCTTTTGGACATATTGTCGTAAACATGGAACTGATGACTCTTGCCCAACCCCTGATTCTTGCGAGTGCCTCGCCGCGGCGACGCGAACTGCTGGCGACGCTGGGATACGATTTCCGCGTGGCGGTGCCGGACGTCGACGAAACACCTTTTGCAGATGAAAACCCGCGCGCGCACGCGGAGCGGTTGGCCACTGAAAAGGCCCATGCCATTTCCGGCGAAGGGATTGTGATCGCAGCCGACACCATCGTGGTTCATGCGGGCCGGATCATGGGGAAACCAGCCGATCCTGCTGCGGCGCGCGCCATGCTTGGGGAGCTTTCGGGGGCGACGCACGAGGTCGTGACGGCGGTATGCGTTCGGAACGCGGAGCGCACGGTGGTTTTTTCGGTCGGCACCGAAGTGGTTTTCCGGACGCTGGAAGATGCCGAGATCGCGGCCTATGTCGCGACGGGCGAGCCGATGGACAAGGCGGGCGCCTACGCGATCCAAGGCGGAGCGGCACACATGGTGCGCGCCATCAATGGATCCTACACGAACGTGGTGGGACTTCCGCTCTGCGAGCTGCATGAAACATTGCTTTCCTTTTGATTCATGCAGAACCATCGAGTACATTGAACGCGTGTTTTATCAAAGGAAAAATATACCGGACGCGAATCGCATGATCCGGAGCAGGCTATGGTTGCCGATGCTGTCCATCGGGGCGATCGTTCCGCGGAGCGTGTTTGCCGCTAGCGACGGTGACGGCTACTTCAGCTATCTCGGCACGGACGCCATCATTATTTCCATCCTGATTTCCAACACCGTATTGCTGCTGGGCTTCCTGTTCCGCCTGCAACAGATGCGCACCATGCTCACGACCAAAACAATCGCGCTGGAAAAAAGCGAGCAGCATCTGCGCCTGATGGGCGACAACCTGCCGAACGTGACCATCTTCCAACTGGTTTGCCCGCCCGACCATGCGTTTGCATTCCGCTTCCTCAGCCGGGGCTACGAGAGCGCGCTGGGCATCAACCGCGACCAAGTGATGGCGGATGCCAAGCTGGCCTTCGACCATGTCTACGAAGCCGACATCCCCGCCTTGCAGGAGGCCTTTCGAAAATCGGTGGAAAGCCTCGCTCCCGTCCATCTGGAGATCCGGGTGCTGGACGCCGTGGGGACGCTCAAGTGGTTGCGCATCAGCGCCGTTCCGCACCATGAAAAGGATACGCTCGTATGGGACGGCTTCATGCAGGATGCGTCGGACAGCAAAAAGATCGAGGAAACGCTCGTCGAGCAAAAGCGCAACCTGCAAAACCTGTTCAAGACCATCGACGATTTCCTGCTGATTTGCGACATGAACGGCAAGTTGCTCCACACCAATCCATCGGTCGAGCGCCGGTTGGGCTATAGCATCGGGGAGCTTCGCTCCATGAGCCTGTTCGAGCTTTATCCCGAAACGTTCCGCGCGGAAGCCTACCAGGTGGTCGCACGCATGCAATCCGAGCAGTCCTGTAGTTGCGGATTCCCGTTGAAAATGAAGAACGGCACGGCCATTCCGATCGAAATGAACCTGTTCCAAGGATCATGGAAAAACAAAAAGGCCATCTTCGGCGTCGCCCGCGACATTGCCGGCCGGCAAAAGACCGAAACCGCGCTGCGCGAGTCGCAGCAAATGCTGCAGTTGATCATGAACACCATTCCGATGTCGGTATTCTGGAAGGACAAGGACTCGGTCTACCTCGGCTGCAACAAGGCATTCATCAAGGAATGCGGCCTGAGCAAGGTTGAGGACGTCATCGGCCGGACCCCGTACGACCTGTTCGACAACGAAACCGCCACGAGTCTGATCACGCGAGACCAGCAGGTGATCAGCACCGCCCGGCCGCTGGTCAACGTGCTGTACTCGCATAGCCGCGCCGACGGCAGCGTGGGCTGGCGGGAAACCAGCAAGATTCCGCTAACCGACGAGAACGGCCGCGCCGTCGGCGTGCTGGGCGTCTGGCGGGACGTGACCGAACAAAAACGCGCCGAGGAACGCTTGAAGCGCACACTCGAAGACATGGAGCGCTTCAACCAGCTGATGCGCGGCCGCGAACGCCGCACACTGGAACTCAAAGGAGAGATCAACCATCTGCTCCAGGAACTGGACCAACCCATCAAATACCGCACCACCACGGACGACCAGCCATGACGCACCAGCCATCCGCATCTGAACTCAAGTGGCCCCGCGCCCTGTTCGTCATCGCCGCCGCCACCTATCTGCTGGGCGTCGTCGGCTATTGCCTGTGGATCTACTACGACCATCCCATCGACGCCATGGAACCCGCCCCCTTGCAGGCCCATGCCCGTCGCAGCGTGGCGACCGGCTTTTTCCTGCTCATCACCGCCATCCTGCCGATGGTGGCGCTCTATCGCTATGCGTACACTGCCGCAGCGCGCAGCACGGCCCAGCTCAACGCCGAACTCAAACAGAAAGTTGCGCGGCAGAAAGAACGCGAAGCCGAACTGCAGGATGCCATCCGCGATCTTGAACGCTTCAACGCCGTGGCGGTTGGACGCGAAAACCGCATCCTCGAACTAAAAAACGAAGTCAACACCCTGCTCGAACAACAGCACCGGCAGAAGCGCTACCACTCCGGACCTATTGAATAATGTTTCCCAAAGACCTCCGATGGATAACCGACTGAAACTACAAACCCGCCTCGCGATCGCGTTTTCCGCAGGAGCCGTACTGAACGTGTCCCTGCTGGGAGCGGCGCTCTATGGGCTCTCGCTGGTAACCGATCCGTTCTTCATCTATTTCAGCGGACTGTTCCTGCTGCTGGTGGCCTGCGCGGGCTATCTGGCCGGGCGCTTTGTCGGCCGCCGCATCGAAGACGAAGGCTACGCCATCAACCGCGAAATTCGCGAGCAGTTCGAGGTGGTGCAGGAACTCATGAAAGCCAACGAGTTCCTCGAAACGGAAGCGGTCGACCTCAAGCAGCACCGCAAGGCGCTGCTGAGCATCATGGAGGATGCCGAACGCTTCAACGCGGAGCTGAAACACGAGGTTATCGAACGCAAACGCGCCGAAACCGAAGCCTCGCGCGCGCAGGAAAACATGGAGCTCATCCTCTATGGCGGCGATCTGGGCTACTGGGACTGGGACATCCTCAACAAAACCCAGAGCTTTACCGACCGGTTCGCCGAAATTCTCGGCTACCACCCGGATCAGCTGGGCCACAGCGACGAGTGGCGCAAGGAACACATCCATCCCGACGATCTCGCCTCGGTCAACAGCGCCTTGTCCAACCACCTCGCCGGCAAGTCGGTCACCTATTCCAGCGAACACCGCATGCGCCGTAGTTCCAACGACTGGATCTGGGTGCTCGACCGCGGACGGGTCATCGAATGGTCCTACGAACATACCCCGGTGCGCATGGTGGGCACCCTGCTCGACATTACCGAACGCAAGGAATCCGAACTCGAGATGAAAGAGGCCAACCGGTTGCTCGACAAGCGCAGCCGCGAACTGGAAGAGAACCAGCACATCATCATGGGCATGATGGAAGATGCCAACGACGCGCGCGAAAGCCTTGAAAAAGCCAACCGCCAACTGCTGGTCGCCCGCGAAAAAGCCGAGCAGGCCACGCGCGCCAAATCGGACTTCCTCGCCAGCATGAGCCATGAAATCCGCACGCCGATGAACGGCATCATCGGCACCACCAGCCTCCTCAACGACACCCCCCTCAACCGGGAACAGTCCGAATACCTGCGCATCATCCAGACCTCCGGCGACGCGCTGCTGACGTTGCTGAACGACATTCTCGACTTTTCAAAGATCGAGGCGGGGAAGCTCGCCCTCGAACCCCGGCCGTTCGACCTGCGCGAAACCTGCGAGCATATCGCCGAACTGCTCACACCCACTGCGCTTGAAAAAAACATCGACCTGATTCTGCGCTTTTCGCCATCCACACCGGCCTGGGTGGTGGGCGATACCGGCCGCATCCGCCAAGTCCTCATGAACCTGGTCGGCAACGCGCTCAAATTCACCCGGCAAGGCTATGTCTACATCGATGTGGACCTGGTGGCCGGAACCGGGAAGTCCGCCACGATCCACTTCTCCGTGCGGGACACCGGCATCGGCATCTCCAAGGAGGAGCTCCCGCAACTCTTCCAAAAATTTTCGCAGGCCGACTCGTCCTCGACCCGCGAATTTAGCGGCACCGGCCTCGGGCTGGCGATCTGCAAGCAACTCGTCACCCTGATGGCGGGTAAAATCGGCATGGAGAGCGAACTGGGCAAGGGCTCCACGTTCTGGTTCCGCCTCGATCTACCCGTTGCCGCAAACCGGCCGGCAGCCCTGATCGACCAATCCCTGTTCCGGGGGGAGTCCGTCCTGGTGATCGACGAAAAGAAGGTGATGGGACATGTGCTCACCGAGTGGCTCAACCACTGGGGCCTCAAAGCCGACCAAGCCGAGTCCCTCGACGAAGCGACCGCCAAAGTCCGCGCCAAGGACTACCGCCTTGTGCTGATCGAGGAATATCTGGCCTACACTCCCGACAACCCGTTCTTCAATGCTCCCGAATTCGAGCATCTGGTTCTCTTTATCATCTGCTCGATCACCAATCGCGACTTCCGCTCGCTCGACCACGCCGGACTGGCGACCAACCTTATTAAACCCATCCGCCTTGGCAACCTGCTCTCCAAAACCGCCCGGGCGCTCGACTACACCATCAAGCCCCTTCAGCAAGCCAGCGACCCGGTGCGGATGGTATCCTCCGACCTTTCCTCCATCGGAATCCGCCGCATCCTCGTTGCCGAAGACAATCTGGTAAACCAAACCGTTGCCAAACGCATGCTCGTTAAAGGCGGGTTCGAGGTCGACGTGGCCGAAAACGGAGAGCAGGCGTTTCGCAAGATCGCCGAAGGCACCCATTACGACCTTGTTTTCATGGACTGCCAAATGCCGCGGATGGATGGCTATGAAGCCTCGCGGCGCATCCGCGCCTTTGAACGCGAGGATGCGGAAGGCTCCCGCGTACCGATCATCGCCCTAACCGCCAACGCCATGCAGGGGGATCGGGAAAAATGCCTGGATGCCGGCATGGACGACTACATTCCAAAACCCGTGAAAAAAGAGATCCTCTTCGAAATGCTCCGCCGCCACCTCGGCTAGTGCCGAAAGGAGAACCGCATGTTCATCGTCCATGTCTTCATCCACGTCAAAGCCGACTGCACAGCGGACTTCCAGGCCGCAACGCTCGCAAATGTAAGAAACAGCATCGAGGAACCGGGTATTGCCCGCTTTGACTTTCTGGCGCAAGCCGACGACCCAACCCGCTTCGTGCTTGTGGAGGTCTACCGCACCCCAGCGGATGCCGCCCTGCACAAGGAAACCCCACATTATATGGTGTGGCGGGATGCAGTTGCCCACATGATGGCGGAACCACGCACCAGCATTAAATATTCGAATCTGGCACCGGACGAGGATGGATGGGAGTCGGTTTCGGAGCGGTAGACCTCTTTGGGGAACGCTCCGGTACACCGGCGAAAAGAAGCTGGCACCAAACCTGCTTTTTTATCCATCATGTTGAATAAAAAATACAGCATCATGCATTTGCCGCTGATGGCCTTCTTTTCACAACGGATCTACCGGGACGTCGGCTGGAGCTGGAAGGGAGCCAATCTGGCCTATCTGTTTGTACTGCTGGCCGTCTGCTGGATCCCGCCAACGCTGAACCTTCGCGAAAAGCTCTTGAATTCGCTCGAATCCAGCCAAGTAAGCCTCATCAACCAGTTGCCCGACATCCAGATTTCGAATGGACGGGTCATACTCGACCAGCAAAAACCCTACTACATCAAAAAGGCCAACGGGACGCCGATAGCGATCATCGACACGACCGGCAGCATGAATTTTATCGACGATGACAACGTGATGGCGCTCCTCACCGAAACCGAGCTGATCGTGCGGCGCGGCGGAAACCAATTCAATACGCTGGATCTCTCGCAAATCTCCGATTTCCACATCAACAAGTTCATCCTCAACAATTGGTTGCAGGTCGCCAAAGGAGCCATCGCTCCGCTTTCGTACGGCATATTCCTGCTACTCTCCTATATTTTCACCGTGCTCGTGCTGCTGCTACTGGCGATCATCGGCCTGATCGTCTCCGCCGCGGCGCATAGCGCACTCCGGTTTTCCGCCATCTTGCGGATGGCTGCGGTTGCCGCCACGCCTGCAATCATCCTGATCAGCATATCCGCCGCGTTCGAAATCGCCATTCCGGGCACGATCTATACCGCCGTCACGTTGCTCTACCTTTTCGCTGGGATCAAGGCCTGCCGCCAGCAGCCCGAAGAAGAAACGGTCCCCCGGCTCAACCTTGTTGCGGCGCTCGACGAAGAGGCCGCCTAGTCCTATTCGCATCGGACAAAAAAGTAGTCTTTTCCACTAGCCACGCATTGCACTCCACCTCCGAATCGCGCTAACTTGCCCCGTTTCCAAACCTTGGAAACATGCGACCGGGGGGCCGCGCGAGGGAGCTGCATGAAAAGGCAATACACGATCTGGCACCTGCCACTGCTTTCGTTTTATTCAAAACGGCTGTACCGCGATATTTCCTTCAGATGGAAGGGAACCAATCTCGGCTTCCTCTGCCTGTTGCTCGCCCTCTGCCTACTGCCGACCATCCGCGAAGCGAACCGGATCATCGACCGGCACGCCGCCATCTATCTCATGCAAATTCCCCAAATGCAGTTCAGTAACGGCCGCGTTTCGGTCGACGCGCCCCAGCCCTACTCCATCATCGATGGCAACCGCACCATGCTGTTGATCGACACCACTGGGCAGATCAACACCCTTGCCGCCGCCGATGCCAGCGCACTCATGACCGCAACCACCCTCTACATCGGGCAAAACGGCAAGGATCCCCTGGTATACGACCTCTCTGCGGCCGGGGAATTCATGCTCAACCAGGAAATTGCCGCCGAGTTCCTTGAGCGGATGAAACGTTTCCTACTCCCAGCCTACTATGTGGTCGCCCTGCTCTTCGCAACGGTTCTATTCCTGCTGGCCGCCCTACTGTGTGGAGCCATTGCCCTGCTGTTCGGCCAGATTCAGAAAAGGCAGGTCGATTATCCCGCCGGGCTGCGTCTCGCGGTGACGGCCTTCACTCCGCCGCTCATCCTCGCCACCCTGTTCCAAGCGGCCGGACTCTCCATTCCCGTGCCGCTTTATCTCCTATTGGCACTTGCCTACCTCTACCTCGCGGTCGGCTCCTGCCGCAAGGCACCATCCAACACGCTCTGACTCGACGCGCAACGGCAAATAGTGAATTCTTCCCAAAAAAGGAAATAGTGGCCATGCACAAATACACCGTTCAGGAAGTCGCCTCAAAGATCGACCATGCGGTATTGAAACCCGATCAAACCGAGGCCGATGTCCGCGAAAACGCGGCGATGTGCATCGCCCGCGGCGTCGCCAGCCTGTGCGTCCGCCCGTGCGACGTCAAACTCGCCGCCGAACTCCTGAAGGATTCCCCCGTCATGGTCTCCTGCGTACTGAGTTTCCCACATGGAGCCGACGCCACGCCCACCAAACTCTTCCAAGCCCAGCAGGCCATATCCGACGGCGTGCAGGAGATCGACATGGTCATGAACATCGGCCAGTTCCTCTCCGGCAATCTCGACGTCGTCCTCGATGACATCAAGGCTGTTGTCGACACCGCCCATGCCCGCGGCGTCGCCGTCAAGGTCATACAGGAAAGCGCCTACCTCACCCTCGAACAAGTGGCGCTGGCCTGCGAACTGTCCCTCGCCGCCGGGGCGGACTTTGTGAAAACCTCGACCGGCTTCGCCCCCTCCTCCGCCACTCCGGAAATCATCGACGTCATGGTCCGAACCGTCGGCGGCAAAATGGGCATCAAGGCCTCGGGCGGCATTCGTACCTGGGAGCAGGCCATTGGCTACCTCGAACAAGGCGCAACCCGCCTCGGCATCGGCGCAACCGCCGCCGTGCTCGATGGCGGAATCGGCGGCGGAGAATACTAAGATGCGTCTACGAATCAACCAGGTTGCCGTGCGGCTGGCCTATGGCGAGAACGATGTGCTCAAGGCCGTCTGCCGCGAGCTGCGCTGCAAGAAGGAATTGCTCGGGAATATCGAAATCCTGCGGCGGTCGCTGGATGCGCGCAAGAAGGATCAGGAGCCGCGCTACATTCTATCGGTCGAGGTCGACTATTCGGGCAGGCCGCCGATGATCAAACCCGGACAGCTCGAAAAAGCACCGGACCCGGAGCCGCCACTCGTTTTCCCAGCGATTGGAACTGTGGAACATCCGCCCGTCGTGATCGGAGCCGGACCGGCCGGACTGATGGCGGCGCTGATGCTGGCGGAGGCGGGACGCAAGCCGCTACTGATCGAACGTGGTGCCGAGACGCCCGACCGCAGCCGCCAAGTCGAGGCGTTCTGGAAAGACGGACTGCTGGATGTGGAAAGCAATGTGCTCTACGGCGAAGGCGGCGCGGGCTTGTTTTCCGACGGCAAACTAACGGCACGGTCGAAGGATCGCGCGCGCATCCGCCGCTTTTTCGAAACGCTCGTGTCCTGCGGCGCATCGCCCGATATCCTGTTCGACGCCATGCCGCATATCGGCACCGACGACCTGACCCATATCATCCCGGCCATCCGCAACCGCATTTGGGAGCTGGGCGGCGCGTGTGCGTTCAACTCGCGGCTCGAAGGATTGAAAATCGAAAACGGCGCGCTACGCGGCATCGTCGCCTCCGGCAAGGAAATCCGCACCGATGCCTGCTTTCTGGCGACCGGCCACAGCGCACGCGACATCTATGGAATGCTGTACCAGCACCACGTTCCGCTGGAAGCCAAGCCGTTTGCGGTGGGTGTGCGGCTGGAGGTCCCGCAGCAGCGGATCGACGAGGCGCAATACGGAAAGTGGGCGAAACTTCCCATGCTTGGAAGCGCCAGCTTCCGGCTAACTCGCAAGGAGGAGGGCAACGCACGCCGCTGCTACAGCTTTTGCATGTGCCCGGGCGGACTGGTGATTTCCTGCGCGTCGTCGGAAGGACTGATCACCTCCAACGGCATGAGCCTTTCGGCGCGCGACAAGCCGTTTGGCAACGCGGCGTTTTTGGTTCCGATCGAGGTTTCCGATTTTCCAACCACAGGAAATCCGTTACTGGCGGGCATCGAGTTCCAAACCCGGATGGAGAAGGCCGCCTTCGACGCCGGTGGTGGAAACTATGGCTTGCCGGCGGCGCGATTGATCGATTTCCTCGAAAGAAAAAAGGGAGGGCTTCCGGCGGAACGTTCCTGCCTGCAATCCACGCCCGCCCTGCTTCAGGACCTTCTGCCGGAGTTCGTTTCACAAACCTTGGAATCGGCGATTCCGAACATGCTGCGCGAACTAAACCGTACTCCGCTGGAGGAGGCGATTCTCTACACTTCCGAAACGCGCAGCTCCAGCCCGGTGCGCATCGTGCGCAATGACATGGGCGAGTCAACCGGCGTGAAAGGCCTGTACCCCTGCGGCGAAGGCGCGGGCTATTCCGGCGGCATCGTCAGCTCGGCGCTGGATGGGATGCGGGCCGTCGAACAATTTTTATTTAAAGAACCCCGGGGTGACGTATGAACCGCACGGCATTGGTAACCGGAGGAGCGCACGGCATTGGCCGGACCATTGCGGAGCTCTTGCTACGCGACGGATGGAACGTCGCCGTCCTGGACGTTGCCGAACCGGAAACGTCGTTCGACAACAGGGTTCTGTTCATCCGCGGCGACGTCGGCAACGAAACCGATGTCGAGTCGGCCATTCAACAAACCCTTGATTTGTTTGGCGGACTGCATGGGCTGGTGAACAATGCCGGCATCGGCATCAACCGTCCGTTGGAGCAACTCGTGCTGGAGGATTGGGACCGGGTCGTTTCAACCAATCTGACGGGAACGTTCCTCTGCGCCAAGCATGCCGCGGCGCATTTGCGGCAAACCCGCGGCGCGATGGTGAACATCGCCTCGACGCGGGCGCGACAGTCCGAGGCGAACACCGAGGCCTATTCCGCATCGAAGGGCGGAATCGTTGCGCTCACCCATGCGATGGCCGTCAGCCTCGGTCCGGAGATTCGCGTCAACTGCGTCAGTCCGGGATGGATCGATACCCGCCCCGCCGCCGAGGAACTGCAATCCGAAGCCGACCGGCAGCAACACCCCTGCGGACGAGTCGGGGAGCCTGCCGATATCGCCGAACTGGTGTCTTTTCTACTGTCCGACCGCGCCGGTTTCATCACGGGGCAAGATTTCGTGGTCGATGGCGGGATGACGAAAAAAATGATCTACGCCGAATGATGAAGGACTGCTACGCCATATGACAATAGACATCAACAAGCTGACGTATCTCTCCGGATTTCTGGGTTCGGTGATTCTGGTGATCTGCTGCACGGTTCCTGCCATCCCGCATCCGACCGGGCAGGAGGAGGCCTTCTCGTTTCTGAACCACTTCATGAGCGAACTGGGGTATTTCAAATCTTCGAAACTGTCCGTGGTTTACAATAGCGGCCTGTTCATCGGAGCCTTTACCCTCACGCTTTTCATGGCCGGGTTGGGACTCCGCTTTCGCAGCCGATTGGGTTATGCGGCGGCGGTCATTGGCATGTTTTCCTGCGTTTCCTGTGGATTGCTAGGTTTCTATCCCATCAACCGTCTTGTTCCCCATCTGGCTCTGGCATACGCGTTCTTCATTTCCTGGCCCATCACCGTCGGGTTGTTCCTGGCGCAGTTCCGTCGCGATCCTACGGATAAACTTTCCAAGGGAACCTCGATTCCAAGCATCGTCAGCATTGTGCTGTTCGCCGTGTTCCTGGCGATGCCCTTCATGATCGGCACGCAGCGCATCATGGCGATCGACCTCCGCAAGTTCGTGCGACCGCCCTTCATGTTTACAGCCTTGCTAGAATGGTTGATGTGTTTGTCAGTATTTATTTGGGTCATGCTGGTGAGCCGAAAACTCGCTTCCGACCCGGCCACACCTTGATCGGAGCAATTGAACCCTTTCACATGGATATGGTCTGAAAGGGTAATGCAAGGAGGTGTGTTATGTTCCTGAAACATGTTCCTTCGGGTGATCTGATCGAGGTGCTGGACCTGCCAGATGTAATCAATCCCCACTCCGCAACCGTCCGCGCTCGCGCGTACACCGGAGATATAGTCCAACGGGCCGAAAACTTCCTCAAGACCGAGCTGGCCTTCCCTTCCGGAGAGCCGCTTCCGCTCTGCTGGGTTGACGGCCACTACCGCGAGCACGTCGCCGCGGCATAGCCATTCGAAGCCTCGTTCCCATGGTGGGGCGGGGTTTCTTTTTTCCTTTCCCTGTTTGCGGTCCAGAAGTTGAGCAATAGGCTGGCGTATTTCCGCGGCCGGACTAGACTGCAAACATGATTACCCGCAGAACCTACAACTGGCTATGCCGCAACCGCACGGTGGTCCTCGGCGAGCGAACACTTGTAATGGGGATCCTCAATGCCACACCGGATTCTTTTTCAGACGGCGGAGCCTACTTCGATCCGGCCGCGGCGGTGGAGCGCGCCTTGGAAATGGTGGCGCAAGGCGCGGATATCATCGACATTGGCGGCGAATCGACGCGCCCCGGTGCGGTGCCAGTGCCAGCCGCTGAAGAGATCAAACGCACGGCTCCAATCATCGGGAAAATACGCGAACACTCGGATGTCCTCATCTCGATCGACACGATGAAGGCCGAGACGGCGCTCCGCGCCCTCGAAGCCGGCGCGGACATCATAAACGACGTATCGGCCTTCGGGGCCGATGCAAAGATGGTGGACGTGGCGGCCGGGCATTCGGCCGGCGCGGTGCTGATGCACATGCAGGGATCGCCGCAAACCATGCAGAACCAACCGGTGTACGCCAACGTGGTGCGGGAAGTCGGGGAATACCTGAAGGGCCGCCTCGACTTTGCGGCGCAACATGGCGTCCGGCGCGACCACATCGTGGTCGATCCCGGCATCGGTTTCGGCAAAACCGTGGAACAAAATCTGGCGTTGCTGCGCGGCCTGCCGCAGCTAGCGGAATGCGGCAGCCCGCTTCTGGTCGGAGCCTCGCGCAAGAGCTTTATCGGCCACGTAACCGGAGGCAAGGATCCGTCCGAACGGCGGTCGGGCAGCTTGGGGGCGGCGGCGTGGGCGGTGATGCGTGGCGTACATATTTTGCGCGTCCACGATGTAATCGACACTTGCGATATCTGCCGGATGTTGGATACACTCCTAGCCGGTAAACCTTGATGCAATTGAATGATACTTTTGAATTGCCCGGCGTGCTGGGCTGGATTGAAATCGTTGTCCTCGCAGCGATGTTCTACTACATCTTTCGCCTGTTCAAAGGCACTCGCGGCGCGGCGGTTCTTTCGGGACTGATCATTGTCTTCGGCACGCTGTACGCCATTACGAGCATCAGCCATCTCGACATTCTCAACTGGCTGCTTTCCAAACTGATGCTCTACATTTCGCTGGCGTTCGTGGTGATTTTCCAGCCGGAAATCCGCCGCATGCTCGCCAAGCTCGGCCGGCAGCCGATGTGGTTTTCGAACGGCGGGATCTCGTCGCAAAAGAATCTGGTGGAGCCGATCATGCAGGCCGTGCAGGTGCTCTCCAAGCGCAAGATCGGCGCGCTGATCGCCATCGAGCGCGACATCGGGACACGCACGCTCCAAGATACGGGCACCAAGCTAAACAGCATGGTGAGCGCGGAGCTGCTGGCCACGATCTTTTTTCCGCACACCCCGCTGCATGATGGCGGCGTGATTATTTCCGGCGACCGTATTTGCGCGGCCGGCTGCCTTTTTCCGCTCTCGCAAAAGGAAGAATTGAGCAAGACCCTCGGCACCCGCCACCGCGCAGCCATCGGGATTACGGAAGAAACGGACGCCATCGTCGTCGTGGTTTCCGAAGAAACCGGTGCGATTTCGGTCGCCTACAACGGCCGCCTGCGCCGCGGCCTCGAAGAGGAACGCCTCCGTCGCGTACTCACGTCGATGCTGCGGCGCGAACGCACGGGACTGGCGCGTTTCCGCGAAAAACTGGAAGCCGGCGAAGCCGATCTGTCGGACACGGTCTTGATGCCCATCACCGAGGAGAAGGATGAAGAATAGGGTTGCCCAGTTTCTGCAAACCTTGCGGAAGGAGAAGTGGCTGCTGCTCCTCTGCCTCGTGCTGGCCTTTCTGGCCTGGCAAGGCATCCGGAAAAACATTGGGTTCGAGGTGCTGGTTCCGGATGTTCTGGTGGACGTGTCGGTTCCCGATGGATGGGCGGTCTGGGAAAAGTCGGTGCACCGGGTCAATATCCTGTTCCGCGGCTCGCGCGAAGACATCCGCTATCTCAACACCGGCCAGCTGCGCGTCGTCGTTCCCATAACGGAACCCCGGCATGGCGACGAAATCCACATCCGGCTCACCGATAAATACCTCAAAAACCCCACCGGAGCCAAGGTGGTGCGGTTCAGCCCCTCGGAGATTGTGGTACGGCTCGACCAGGAAGGCGAGCGCATGCTGCCCGTCAAGGCAACGGTGAACGGATCGCTGTCCGAAGGCCTGGAAATCGACCGCATCGTCTGCACCCCCGCCTCGGTGCGGGTGTCGGGCGCGCGGCAGGTGCTGGATTCCATGGAAAGCGTCCATACCGAACCGATCGAACTGAAGGATCGTCAAAAATCGTTCAAGGAAAGCTTTCCGGTAGCCCTGCCTGAAGCGGGTCGAATGCGGGTGGATCCCGATTGGGTTTCGGTGGAAGTTTCCCTCGTCCAGCGCAGCAGCACGCAAACGTTCGACAACATTCCCGTGCGGGTTCTATGCGCATCCGGGGAGCACCGCCGGGTGGATCTCCTGCCGCAAACCATCAAAGTCACGGTAAAAGGCCAACAGCAGCGCATTGAACAGATGCGCACCGCCGATGTCTTTGCCTACGTAGCTTGTACGGAACTGACCGAAAATACCGGCTACGACTTGCCCGTCATCGTCGACCTGCCTTCGGGCTTGCAACTGGTCAAAACCGATCCGGCAGTGATCCATGTCGACATCGGCAATTCTAACTAAGGAACCTGTTTATGAAAATCCTGATTCGATGCCTATTATGCTGCGTTGTGCCATTGGGCACCGCGTTGGCGCAAGAAGGGGAACAGCCCTCCGCTGTTGCCGCCCCGCCATCCAGCCTGGAGCTATCGTCCGACCGCACCCCGGGCGAGCGGATCGCCTTCCTGCTGGATGTTGCACAAGCATACGTTACGGAAAAAGACTACGATGCGGCGATCGATGCCTACGAACGCATTCTTAAAATCGATCCAACCAACCAGCAGGCCAGATATATCATTGCGCATATCTACATCAGCGCCAAACAGTACAAAAAAGCGGAGACCATGCTGCTTGAGCTGGTCAATGAAACACCGGAGGATTTCAAGCTGTGGAACAACCTTGCGTGGTTGTATGCAACCGCAGACGACTTGACCTTCCGCGACGGAACCAAGGCCATTTCCTGTGCCCATGAGGCTATGACGCTCGCTCCGGACGACTACCATGTATGGAGCACCCTGTCCGAGGCCTACTATGTTTCCGCCGACTACGAAAAGGCATATCGGGCCATTACGCACATGGCTTCCCTTGCCGCCCGCTACGCCAAGGACATTACCAAGGAGTCCGTCGAAGAATACAACGAGCAGATCCGCAAGTGCAAACGAGCTTTGGATACCGCTAAAATGTTGAACGGCGAAGACATCGAAGAGTAGGTGTTTTCAACATCGGCCATGAAAAGAAACCTCCAGATCCTGTTGATTGCCACCCTTCTGCTCCCCATGCTCGGCACGGCACGGGAAGAGACAAAGGAAGAGCGCAAGCAGCGCATAACCCGGAAATATCTGCGGGAGCATACGACCATTCAGCAAAGCGACGCCATGGTCCCCGAAGAATCGCCGGAAGATCTCCAGATTACCGATTCCGAACGATTCAAGCAGCCGGAGATTGATATCCAGCGCCAAGAACCCGGAACCATGATGCCACCACCGCCACAACCCCGCCGGCCGCTTCCCAGCGCAGAAGACCGCAACTGGCTGCTGGCCAAAGATCCTGAGTTGACCGATCCCTATGCAGATCCTTTTTCCCTGCAGGATTCAACCGCTACCGAGCCAAAGAAATCAACGGATTGGACGACATGGGAAACCGGGCGGGAAACAGAACCGCAGACCGAAAGCCGATTCGATCGCCGCAACTACAACGCGGACAACCAGCAACCCTCTGGAACCTATGATTCGAGGCGGCAAGGGTTGCTTAATCCCAGAGCACCCATCCCATTTTCCTCCGATGGCACCCAGCAGGATTCCCCCTTCACAAAAAGCAGCGGCATGTCCACACGCTCGCCCTATACGGCCAACGGACTGGATCTCTCGCGCGATAAAACCTTAACCCCACTCATCAACCAGGGCCGACTGCAAACCCCGTTCCCCCGCGATACGGGGTCGTCCTCCGACCGTTCGTTTGGATCGGACTCGCAACAACGGAATGGAAGCATTCCATACATCAGTCCCATCCAGACGCAACGCAATCAACAGCAGCAACAGGGAACCTATGGCACACCCCAGCAGGAATACCAGAAACCGGATCCCTTCAAGAAGTGGAAAGAACAGAACCCGACGAAGTTTGATCCAATGCGGGATGATGCGTTTATCGACGAGCTGATGCCAAAAAACCGGCGTTAGGTTCGAGTCAGGGGACGATCCCGAAACAAAGCGGCTTTATTCCTGCAATTCGGTGTAGGTTTGCACCAATCCATCGACCAGCTTCACGGAATACTTGTACACCCTGAGGCTGCGATTGATCTGCTTCTGCCGCAGTTCGCGGCTGGCTTCATAGGCGAGTGTCGATCCGTCGGCGAGGGGTGCATTGAAATCTTCGCTATAGCTGTAGTACAGGAACTCCGCCCCGTCCTTCGATTCCACACGATCAGGCTCGCCGAGAATTTGGATCACGCGGTTCCGGTCCATGCCTTCTTCGATTTCGCTCAGGTTCCATGGACGGAACGTGGTTGAACAACCAGCGACGAGCATCACACCCAACAACAAAGCACTCTGTTTTAAGGATCTCATGCCGCGCATGGTAGTTCCAAACCTTGGAATTGTAAATCCCTAAGCGGACTCGCCATCGGAATCCTGTTTTTCCGGTGCGGCAACTGCTTCGGCTTCCGCAACCGGCACGAAACCTTCCGGCAGCTTTCCAGTCTTCATAATCGCGTCGACGTCGGCAAAATCCAAAGCTTCGCGCTCGATCAGCAACTCGGACAACGTAACCAGCTTTTCCTTGTTGTCGGTCAGGATCTTCATGGTCGTGTTGTAGGCTTCCGTCAGGATGCGCTGCACTTCCTGGTCGATTTTCTCCAAGGTTCCCTCACTGAAGCTGTCCGTGCCGGACATCCCCTGCCCCATGAATATGGGCTTGCTGTGGCTGCCCAGATTCTGCGGACCGAGCAGCGTGCTCATGCCGTATTCGCACACCATGGCGCGGGCAATGAGCGTGGCGCGTTCGATATCGTTGTGGGCGCCGGTCGTAATGTTGTTGAAAATAAGAGCCTCGGCCGCACGGCCACCCATCAGCGAAACCAAGGTGGCTTCCAGCCGCGTCTTCGATTCGGTGTAGCGGTCCTTTTCCGGCAGCGACATCGTGGCGCCCAACGCACGGCCGCGCGGGATGATGGTGACCTTGTGGATCGGCTCGCATTCCGGGGTATGGTACATCGCAACGGCATGTCCGGCTTCGTGGTACGCCGTCAGTTTCTTTTCCTCGGCATCCAGCACATGGCTGCGGCGCTCGCGGCCCCACATCACCTTGTCGCGCGCCTCTTCCATATCCGTCTGCTCCACGTATTCCGCACCGCGGCGCGAGGCCAGCAGGGCGGCTTCATTCACCAGGTTCGCCAGATCCGCGCCGGAAAATCCCGGCGTGCCGCGAGCCGTCTTTTTCAGCTCAACCTGATCCGAAAGGCGGACGTTGCGGGAATGGATGTTCAGGATATGCTCACGGCCTTCCAGCGTCGGAAGATCGACCACCACCTGGCGGTCGAAGCGGCCGGGCCGCAGCAGCGCGGGATCGAGCACGTCGGGGCGGTTCGTCGCCGCAACGATGATGATGCCTTCCTGCGTATCGAAGCCGTCCATCTCGACCAGCAGCGCGTTAAGCGTCTGTTCGCGTTCGTCGTGCCCGCCGCCGATGCCGCTGAAGCGGCTACGGCCAACCGCGTCGATTTCGTCGATGAAGATGATGCAAGGCGCGTTTTTCTTGCCCTGCTCGAACATGTCGCGCACGCGCGACGCGCCGATGCCGACAAACATTTCAACAAAGTCGGAACCGCTGATGGTAAAGAACGGAACATCCGCCTCGCCCGCCACGGCCTTGGCCAGCAGGGTCTTGCCCGTTCCCGGCGATCCGGACAGCAGCACACCCTTAGGCATCTTGCCGCCCAACTTCTGGAACTGCTTCGGATCCTTCAGGAAATCCACGATCTCCTGTAGCTCTTCCTTGGCTTCGTCGACCCCGGCAACGTCCTTGAACGTGATCTTGTTCTTGTCCTGCGTCAGCAGCTTGGCGCGGCTCTTGCCAAAACTCATGGCGCCCCGTCCGGCGTTTTTCATCTGGCGGATGAAAAGGAAATAGATAATGCCGAAGATCAGGATGAAAGGCACCACGTTGGCCAGGACCGAAACCAGCATGGTTTTCGGCCGCTTCACCTTCACCTGCACCCCGTTGTCCTCCAGCATCTTCATCAGGTCTTCGGTCAGAATGATGTCCGTGCGGAACTGGGTGGCGCCCGCCGCGTTCAAATCCTTCGACTCCCCGGTCACATAATGGTTGCCCGCGCCGTCGTTGGCGATCTCCACCTTGGCGATCCGCCCGCCTTTAACCATGTTCAAAAAATCGGTGAACTCGATCTCGTTGGTCGTCTTCTGCGAGCTGGAAAACAGGTGCAGCACCGTCAGGAAAACCGCCATCATCAGGAACGATATGACCAGTCCGCGCATCGGCATGGGCGGAGGACCCTTCTTCTCGGGCTTGTCGGATTTGGGGTCTTTGGATTTTTTATTGTCGGCCATGGTTACATCTCTCTATTAAAAACAGGCCAATCATTACCATCGCGGGGATGCGATTGCAACGATAAGGACAAAACTTGGAGTCATCTGGTGCGGGATTGTTCAATGCGGACGTGCACGGATTTCCCGTCCATTCCACAGACCTCCCAGCCGCGGGCGGTACGGTAGCCCGGAATCCAGATAATCTCGCCGCGGCAAACCACCACCGGCACCGACCGGCGCTGCGCACGCGGAACCTTCTGGTCGGTGAAAATGTCCTGCAATTTGCAACTACCCTCCATGCCCAGCGGCTGAATCCGGTCGCCCGGTTCGAAACCGCGCACCTTGATCGGGGCATCGCCCACCTTTTCCGCATCGAACGACGCTTCCGCCGGCCGGATGCCGACGCCCCGGCCATGGTCTTTTTTCCAACCCATGCCACGCTCCATTGAAAGATCCCACGCCGGATCCAACGGTTGGGAAACGCCCTCTTCAAACCGCGGTTGCCCGTATTCAACCACCACGCGCTGTCGGTTGTTCAGCTCGAAAACGGCGGAGCCTTCCCCTTTTCCCATCAAAGCCAGAATAGATTCAACTGCATCGAAATCGACTCCTTCCGCGCCGTTTTCAAAAAGCCAGTTGCGCACCACTCGCCGCCGCAAGGCCAAGGGCTGCTTTAATGTAGACGCAGCTTCCAGCCGCGTTGCGTTGGCGAGGCTGTCCATCCATGCGTTCTCCTCCCGCAGGATATCCATCGTCCGCAGGATCGTTTCGCGGATGTTCGGGTTCAGCTCCTTTTCCAGCAGCGGCAGGATCGAGTGTCGGACGCGGTTCCGCAGAAAGGCTTCGTCCCGGTTGCTCGCGTCCTCCCGCCAACCGAACCCGTTTTCTGCCAGCCATTGGAGGATTTCGGCTCGCGAAATACCCAGCATCGGCCGGATCAGGCGCAGATTCCCCAAGGTCTGGAAAAACGGCATACCGCCCAGCCCCTCGGTTCCGGCACCGCGCGCGAGCTTGAGGATGAAGGTTTCCGCTTGGTCATCGGCATGGTGCGCTAGCGCGATAACCGCGTCGCCGAACTCTGCAAAGAAATCGTGCCGCGCCTTCCGCGCCGCCATTTCGATGGAAAGGTTGTTCTCTTCCGCCAACTTCCGTACATCGACCGACTTGACCACCACCGGGAAACCCAGCTCTCGAACAAACCGTTCGTCCGCGTCCGACTCGGCACCGCGCAGCTGGTGATTCAGATGCGCAACGGTCACGGGGATTTCCAGCATCTGGAACGCGTGCAGCAGTGCAACGGAGTCCGCTCCGCCCGAAACCCCGGCAACCACGGGCGTTCCGGCGGGGATCAGGCCATGGCGATCAATCGCCGCGCGAATGGTTTCGAGAAACGTATTGCTCATGTTCGGCACATGGAGTTTCCACTAAACATGGGAGGTTTCATTAACTTGTCAGCTCCGCCAATAATTTGGCTTCCGGTGGAGATTCATCACGGCGTAAATTCTCACGGCTCCATTCTCAACCGCATAGATGACTCCATACGGGAACCGTTTTGTGAGGCAGCGATGGAAGGTCGGGTCTAGCGTCGCCCATCCATTCGGATACTGGAGGATTTGCCCAATGGTGGCGTAGACTTCTTCCAGAAATTCTTTCCCTAGTCCGGGCTGCTGGTTTTCGTAGTAGTCAATGGCATCTACGAATTCTGCTTTCGCGGCTGGAGAGAATTCAAATTCCATTATTCGAACCGTTTTCTAATTTCGGCGAAAACTTCGCCACCGGGGATAGGCTTGTCCTCTCCCGAAAGCATCCGATTCCGCCGCAGGTGTGCTTCTTCCAGCCATGCTTGCTGGATATCTTGACGAACGGGGAGATTCACGCTTCCGAGGAGCCTATCGATCAACTCCAGTCGCGAGTCTGTCGGAAGATCCAGCGCTTCGTCATATATTTTTTCAGCTAGTGCGGTCATCACTCACCTCCACGCGCATGCTACAACAACGTAAAAACATGTCAAAGTAGGATTCGTAGCGGCTACTCTTCCGAGCCGCAGCATTTTTTGTATTTGCGGCCACTGCCGCAGGGGCAGGGGTCGTTGCGCCCAACCTTTGGACCATCGTTTCGGATGGGCGCGATGGGCTTCGGCGCCTGCGGCAGCTCCAGTCCGGGCGGCGGGGCGCCGGTTGGCGCACGCTGCTGGCTAGCCGCTTGCGTGGCGGCGGCGAGCGCGGAAAACTCGGAATGCACCTGCAACCCGGAGAGCGACTGGAAGAACCCTTCCATGGCATCCATCGAGGTGGCCGAGCGGAACATGGCGATGGCGATCTCTTCGTAGATGCGGTCCATCAGATCCATGAAGAGGTTGTAGGCCTCGCGCTTGTATTCGACGAGCGGGTCGCGCTGGCCATAGGCACGCAGGCCGATGCCTTCGCGCAGGCTGTCCATGTTGCGCAGGTAGTCCTGCCAGTGCTCGTCGACCGCCTGCAGGATCAGGTGCTGTTCGAGGCGCTTGAGCGCTTCGGGTTTTTCGTGGCTGGCCTTCATGTCGTAGGCCCGCTTGACGCGGTCGAGCACGAGGTCGGTCAGCGTATCGATGGTTTTTTCTTCCGGCAGGTCGCTTTCGCGCATCCCCAGCGGGAAGGTGGTGTTGACCCAGGCGATGAATATCTTGAAACCGGAGTCGGTCTTGGAGGCCACGGCATCGGCGGCGCGGCTGACGATCACTTCCTCGACGGCGTAGTAGAGTTGCTCGCGGGGATTTTCGGACTGGAGCGTCTCGGAGCGGAAGCCGTAGATTTTTTCGCGCTGCTTGTTCATCACGTCGTCGTATTCGAGCGTGCGCTTGCGGATGGAGAAGTTTTGCTGCTCGACGCGGCGCTGCGCGGTTTCGATCGACTTGTTGAGCCACGGGTGCTCAAGCACCTCGCCCTCTTCGATGCCGAGTTTTTCCATGATGTTCGAGATGCGGTCGGAGCCGAACAGACGCATGAGGGGGTCTTCGAGCGAAACGTAGAAGCGCGAAACCCCGGGGTCGCCCTGGCGGGCGGAGCGGCCGCGCAGCTGGCGGTCGATTCGGCGCGATTCGTGGCGTTCGGACGCGATCACATAGAGGCCGCAGGGCTTCTCTTCGAGCAGTTTTCGGAGCGGCTTCCCATCGAGTTTCGTGTCGAGCGATATCTGCGACTTGACCTCTTCGTCCTTCAGCCAAACCACGCCCGGCCCGAGCTTGATGTCGGTGCCACGCCCGGCCATGTTGGTGGCGATCGTCACCGCGCCGGGCTGGCCGGCGTTGGCAACGATCTCGGCTTCGCGCGCATGGTTCTTGGCGTTGAGCACGTTGTGGATGATGTTTTCGCGGCGCAGCATGCGGCTGAGCACTTCGGAGGTTTCGACCGCCACCGTGCCGACAAGTATCGGTTGCTTGCGGGCGTGGGCATCCTTGATTTCGTCGATGACGGCTTTGAATTTTTCGCGCTGGGTCTTGTAGATCTGGTCGTTGAGGTCGACGCGGCGGACGGGGCGGTTGGTGGGGATGACCATCACGTCGAGGCCGTAGATCTGGTGGAATTCGTCGGCTTCGGTTTCGGCCGTACCGGTCATGCCGGAGAGCTTTTTATACATGCGGAAATAGTTCTGGATGGTGATGGTGGCAAGCGTCTGCGTTTCGCGCTCGATCTTCACGCCTTCCTTGGCCTCGACGGACTGGTGGAGGCCGTCGCTCCAGCGGCGGCCGGCCATCAGGCGGCCGGTATGCTCGTCGACGATAACGACCTGGTTGTCCTGCACCACA
>JAIPJC010000042.1 GCA_021734345.1 Kiritimatiellales bacterium
AGCGGCGGATTGCGGAGGCCGCCGCGGAAAACCTCGGGCTCGACGATTTGGCGGAGGAGATCAAGCAGGCGCCCTTCCGCGTGACGCGCTGCGGCGAGTTGATCGGCCGCCAAGTGGCGAAGGCCTTGGGCCTGCCGTTCGGCGTGGTGGATCTTTCGCTGGCGCCAACCCCCGTGGTGGGCGATAGCGTCGGCGAGATCATGAAGATCCTCGGCGTCGACGAAATCGGCGCGCCGGGATCGACGGCGATCGTGGCGCTGTTGAACGACGCGGTGAAGAAGGGTGGCTCGTTCGCCTCGCAGAGCGTCGGCGGCCTGAGCGGCGCGTTTATTCCGGTGATGGAGGACGCCGAGCTGGCGGCGGCGGTGAAGAACGGCAGCCTTGTGCTTGAAAAGCTGGAGGCGATGACCTGCGTCTGCTCGGTCGGCCTCGACATGGTTCCCATCCCCGGCGATACGGATGCCGAAACCATCGCGGCGATCATGGCCGACGAACTGATGATCGGAGTGATCAACTCCAAAACCACGGCGGCGCGGCTGATTCCCGTGCCTGGAAAAGCGGCAGGGGAATTGGTTTCTTTCGGCGGACTTTTCGGCGAAAGCGTGGTACTACCGGTTCGTAACGCGGGGCTTTCCTCCCGGTTCGTCCGGTTTGGCGGCAGGATTCCCGCGCCGATCCATAGCTTGAAAAACTAAGACAGGAAGGAGACGCAATGAAGAAGCAGTATATGTTCGGCATGTTTGCCCTGTGTTTCTGTATCTGGGCGGTGGTGGTGGACCAGATGGTTCTTCCGGGCGAAAACCAGCTGCGGCAGGATGTCGGGGCCTACTCGCGCTATCGCGTCAAGCACTGGTCCAAGAACGGAAAGCTCGACCTGCTTCAGGACCAGCTGCTGGTCTATGTCGTGGTCAAGAATCGCGAACAGCTCTACTACATGGATTCCAAGCCCTACTTCGAATCCTCGCTGAAAAGCCTGGCGAAGGGTACGCCGGTGCAGGTGCGCTACGACGTCCGCTTTCCCAAAGTCTGGAAAAAGTGCGTCTATGAAGTGCGCGCCAACGGCGTCCCCGTGGTTCGGTATTCCGCCGCGCAACTCTTCCAGAAGCAGCGCGAAATCTGGAAGTTCACCGAAATCATGGGCGGTGTATTCCTCCTGCTGGCGATACTCGGCCTGATCAACAAACCCCGCCCGCGCTAAGGCAAATCAATCCGAACGCGGTATTACAAAGCGAAGGATTGCGCGAGATATGACCAGCGAATGAATAAAATCTACGAATCAAAAGCCGCACGGGCAGGAGATGCATTCGTAGATTTTATTCATTCGTTGGTGAGTGCCTCTTGGGTTGCGGCTTCGCCAGGTTGCGGGAACCTCATCGGAAACTGAACATTTTTCGATCGGCCGGCTCCAAGGATGCCGAGGAGTCCATTATGAAAAAGTTGATTCTATTGTCCGTATTGACCGGCGCGATCACCGCCTGCGCCGCCGAAAAACAGGAAGGGAGCCCGAAGATGGGAAAAGCCATATTTGCTGGAGGATGTTTCTGGGGCGTGGAAGCGCTTTTCCAGGAATTGAATGGCGTCGTCGATACCACTGTCGGCTACACCGGCGGGCACACCGCCGATCCGACCTACCGCGACGTCTGCGGCCACGGCACCGGCCACGCCGAAGCGGTGGAAGTTGTCTACGATCCAGCCAAGATTTCCTACGAACAGCTGCTGGCCTACTTCTGGCGGCTGCACGATCCAACCACAATGAACCGGCAAGGGCCGGACATCGGCGACCAGTACCGCTCCGCCATCTTCTACCTCGCGCCCGAACAAAAGGCCGCCGCCGAGAAGGTGAAGGTCGAAGCCCAGAAAAAGTGGAAGAAGCCCATCGTCACCGAAATCGTCCCCGCCACCACCTTCTATCCCGCCGAAGACTACCATCAGGACTACTTCAAAAAGCACGGCGGCCACGGCTGCCACTTCCTGCGTGACTGAGCTGGCCGGGATTTGGAACGTTGCGGATCAGCTTGGGCGAAGCGATAGGCTGAAGCCGAGTTGTCAGTTATTTTTTTATTGGGTTGAATAGAACAATTTGATTGATGGTTTTGCCATCAAGAATCCAGAAAAGGATGCCTTTGTCTTCATATCCCCATTTTTCAACTCCAGATTTAGGCGTCGTAATTTGAGGTTCTCCGTATGCTTGCTTAATGTCTTCTGGAGTAGATGTCATTCCGATCCCATTCGAGAATTTCGCTTCTGACCCTTTATTTATTCTGATCTCTACAACCTTCCCGTTGATTACGAGGCAATCCATTTTTTTCTCGTTCCACTTAATCCACGAACTTTGTGGAGTGCCGACTTTGGTGATTGCTTCTGATTCAGAGATGCCGAGTTTTAAATCTCCGCATCCAGAACCTGCGCTCAGTTCATTAAATGATGCGTGTGCAGAAAATGTGAAAACTACTCCAAGAATTAATGTGGTGATTGTGTGTTTCATATTTTTCCTTTCCGTGACCAACAGTTGATTAGGCAAAGACGGCTGCCGCTTCGCTGCTGCATTTGCAATGCAGCCCCACTTCGTGTCTGCCGATCTCCTGAATTCCGATGTTACGCAGAAAGCTAGCGCACTTGTGGGTACTTGGGAAGGCCTATTGGCTTGTTGTAGTAACGCTGAACCAACGTTCGCGACACCGATATCGTTCAACTTTCGGAATCTGAATCCGGCCGATCTTCCGCGCGCCACGTCGGGGACATGGCCTACACACATTTCGAGGGATTGGAACATGTAGAAGGCCCGGTTCCCCGACCGGGCGAACGGATGCTTCACAGGCCATTCCCCGTAGCCGGACAGGGCGAGGAGGTGGCTTACCCAGACTCTTGATAAAGCCCTATTCCGGGGGTTTACTCGAAATGTGGCCATGCAGGGCGCAACAGAATATAGGCAGAATGATTTTGAGGCAGAATGATTAGCGATTTATGGACGGCTATTTAAATTGTTCTGCCTCAAAATCATTCTGCCTAAACCATGCTGTCGCACAGGGTTTCCGCCGCCTTCTCCGATCCTCTGCGGTGGCGGAACATTCAAGAGTGTTCTCTGCAAACGGCCCTTCCTTCCCGCCGATCTGGCGATGGTTTGAGTTCCAGCTTGCATAAGTCTATAAACACGTATAAACATATACGCGTATTTTCCCGAGGAGTTTATGAAGACGTCGCTTAAGTTTATTTTGTCTGGATTATTGGTGTGCGCATCGCTCGCACAGGCCACGATTATTCAGCAGATCGGCAATTATGGCGGCTGGGGCTCGGTTCAATGGCAACCGCTGGGCGGCTTGAACGACGGCATCGATGCGGGTGTCAGCACAGGGGTGGACTTTGTGGGCAACAGTACCAATCCGGGGGCTTACTGGAGTATCGATGATAGTTACGTCTACTTTCGTATGCGATTGAACATAGATGCCGTTCCCTTGACCAGCACGCTTCACGATTCTCATTTCGTCTTGATCGATGTTGCCGGATATAACAATGAAAACGGCAACCCGGATTTTGGATTTGTTTTCGACAGCAGCTCGCAGGACAATGCGAAACATGGACTTGAAATGTCTGTGTTTGGAAGCAACCAGCCGGGGAATTGGGGTGGGATTCGAATGACGGATCTAGATGGATCGTTCGGGTCAAAAGGTGTTGACGACATCAATGGCGGCGGGCGGACTACGGATGGGTATGTTCAAACCACGGATGGTCAGCTTACCGATGCATTTGGCTTAACCACCTTCCTTGATTTTGCCGTCTCGCTTTCCTATCTCTCCAACTACGTTCCCGTTTTGGTCAATAATTCCTCATGGAAGATACAGCTTGGTGCGATTCAGAACGCAAACGACCACAATCAGCTCGCGGAAGTTGGCGGGGGAGTCTTGGTATCCGACATAGTTTCTACCAGCTCTTGGACGGTCACCACCAATATTTCCGAACCGACCGTTGTTGCCTTTATTGGAATCAGTGCATGTGGAATGTTGGTTGCACGCCGCTTGTTCCAAAGTTAACGCTGCAGCATCCCTTCATTCTCCCGGTCGACCCCCGCCCGCCGTATAGTCTTCTGCGGCATTGCCTCTTACGAAGCATGCCGGAAAAAAGTTTCCCCCCTTTTGAAAAATTCCGTGCATTCGTAGGCGGCGGCGGGTAACAATCCGCTCTTCCAGATTTAAACCAAAGGAATGACGACTATGAACGTGAAGATTGAACGCGCGCTGCTGAGCGTATCCGACAAGGCGGGCATCCTTGATTTTGCCCGGAACCTGTGTGAAATGGGTGTGGAACTGCTTTCTACCGGCGGAACCGCCAAGGCCATCCGCGAGGCGGGTATTCCGGTCAAGGATGTCTCCGAATTCACCGGCTTCCCGGAAATGCTCGATGGCCGCGTCAAGACCCTCACTCCGCAGGTACACGCAGGGATCCTCTATGTGCGCGACAACGAAGAGCACGTCAAAACCATGGCGGAGTACGAACTCGGCCAGATCGACCTCGTTTGCGTCAACCTCTACCCCTTCGAGGAAACCATCGCGAAGGAAGGCGTAACGCTCGCCGAAGCCATCGAGCAGATCGACATTGGCGGCCCGACCATGATCCGCTCCGCCGCCAAGAACATGAAGTTCGTCACCGTCGTCACCGATCCGGCCGACTATGCCCAGGTGCTTTCCGAGATGAAGAAAAACGAAGGCGCCACGACGGAGCAATTCCGGTTTATTCTGGGCCAGAAGGTCTTCGCCCGCGTGGCGGAATACAACGCCGCGATCGCCACCTATCTCGCCGGGCAGGTTGCCGAACAAAAACTGGCCAAGCCGTTCGTCAAGGCCTACTCCGATGGAACCGAGCTGCGCTACGGCGAAAACTCGCACCAGAAGGCGTGGCTCTACAAGGACGCCGACTCGCGCGAATCCTCCATCGCCCACACCGAAGTGCTGCACGGCAAGGAGATGAGCTACAACAACTATGTCGACGGCGACGGCGCGCTCGAAGCCGTAAAGGATCTTTCCGGCAAGCCCGGCGTGGCGGTCATCAAGCACACCAATCCGTGCGGCTACGCCACCGGCGCCACCCTCGCCGAAGCCTTCGAGGCCGCGTGGTCCGGCGACCCGATCTCCGCCTTTGGCTCCGTCATCGCCGTCACGCAGCGCGTTGACCTTGAAACCGCGCAATGCCTTGAAGGCCGCTTCATCGAAGCCATCATCGCCCCCGGCTATGCCGACGACGCGCTCGAACACCTGATGAAGAAAAAGAACCTGCGCATCCTCAAGCTCAAGAAGCCGATGGGCAAAGCGCTGCCGCAGCGCATGGTCAAGCAGATCAACGGAGGCCTGCTTGTCCAGGATCTCGATATCGAAAACATCGCCCAGTGGGAAGTGCCCACCAAGGTGGCGTTCGATGATTCCAAGAAGGAACTGGCGCTGTTCGGCATCTCGGCCGCCAAGCACACCAAGTCCAACGCCATCGTGCTGGTGCAGGAATACAAGCCCGGCCAGTTCCGCGTGCTCGGCATGGGAGCCGGCCAGCCGAACCGCGTCGATGCGCTCAAGAAGCTTTCCGTCTCCAAGGCCGTTGAAAACCTCAAGACCGAGAATCCGGCAATCACCGATGAGGAAATCCAGAAGACCATCGGCGAATGCGTATTCGTCTCCGAGGCCTTTTTCCCGTTCGCCGACAGCATCGACGCCGCGCAGGAAATGGGCGCGAAATACATCGTCCAGCCCGGCGGCTCCATCCGCGACGACGAAGTCATCGCCGCCTGCAACAAACATGGCATCGCCATGGCGCTGACCGGCATGCGCCACTTCAAGCATTAAAGATATATAGCGCGACGCATACCACGGCTAAAGCCGAACGGAGGAACGACAATGTCAGGAATGAGCGGCCTGGATTGGGGAGTTATCGGGATCTATTTCGCGGCACTGGCCGGTGTGGTGGTCTGGTCGTCGAAAAAGCAGGACACATCGGCCGATTACTTCCTCGCGGGACGCAACATTGGTTGGTTTGCGATCGGCAGTTCGTTGTTCGCCTCCAACATCGGTTCCGAGCACATCGTGGGTTTGGCGGGTTCGGGTGCATCGAGCGGCATGGCGATGGCGCACTGGGAAATGCACGCGTGGATCATGCTGCTGCTGGGCTGGGTTTTTGTGCCGTTCTACTACCGGGCGAACGTCTTCACGATGCCGGAGTTCCTCGAAAAGCGCTTCAACTCCAAGGTGCGCTGGATTCTTTCGGTTGTTTCGCTCATAGCCTACGTCTTCACCAAGGTGTCCGTCACCGTCTATGCCGGTGCGCTGGTTTTCCAGGCCCTGCTGCCGGAAATGCAGCTAACCATATTCGGCCAGATCTGGGGGCCTTTCTGGATCGGCGCATTCGCGACGGTGATCTTGACCGGCATCTACACGATTTTCGGCGGCCTGCGTGCCGTGCTCTATACCGACACGGCGCAGGCGATTATCCTGCTCGTCGGCTCGTTCTTCATCACGTTCTTCGGCCTCAAGGCGCTGGGCGGGTGGGGCGAACTGAAAGCAATATGCGGCGACCGGGTCAGCGATATGGCCCTCTGGCGTCCGCTGGCCCAGGCCGGCTCCGGACTGCCATGGTGGAAGAACGGCGACTTCCCCTGGCTGGGGATTTTAATCGCATCGCCGATCGTCGGCATCTGGTACTGGTGCACCGACCAGTACATCGTTCAGCGCACGTTGGCGGCCCGGAACCTGACCCAGGCGCGACGCGGCGCGATTTGGGGTGCGTTCCTCAAAGTGTGGCCCGTGATGATTTTCCTCGTCCCCGGCATGATCGGTTGGGCGCTGCACCAGAAGGGCCTCATTACCATTCCGTCCAAGGTGGTCGACGGCCAGACCGTCGCCGCCATCGATGGAGACCAGGTGTTCGCCACCATGGTGATGGGACTGCTACCGACCGGCCTGCGCGGCCTCGTGGTGGGCGGCTTGCTGGCGGCACTGATGAGTTCGCTCTCATCGCTCTTCAATTCGTGCGCGTCGCTCTTCACGGTCGACATCTACGAAAAACTCCGCCCCAACCAATCCGAACGGCATTTGGTGACGGTCGGCCGCTTTGCCACGACCATCATCGTGCTGCTGGGCATGGCGTGGATTCCGGTGATGTACAAGGTCGCCGGCGGTGGACTCTATCCCTATCTCCAGAGCGTGCAGGGCTACCTCGCCCCGCCGATCACCGCCGTCTTCCTGCTCGGTCTTTTCTGGAAGCGCATCAACGCGCAGGGCGCCATGTGGGGATTGATCGTCGGCTTTGTGCTCGGCATGGCCAAGCTCACCATCCAGGCAAAATACAGCACGATCGATCCCATGAAATCGGCCTCGCCGCTTTTCCTTGCGAACATCGGCGACTTTAACTTCCTGTATGCCTCCGGCGCACTCTTCCTCATCAGCATCGTGGTGGTGGTCGGCGTATCCTTCGCCGGCAAGGCGCAGGATGAAGCCAGTATCGATGGACTCACCTACGCCTCGCTCAACAAGCAGGAAGTCCGCGCGTCCATCGGAAAATTCGACATCGGGTTGACCGCCGTCACCCTCTCGCTTGTCATCGGCATGTATCTCTACTTTAGCTTCTGGCTTAAGTAGCGCCCCGGACCGGGCTACCGGATGCTGGAGGGTAGGGCCTCTAGGACGACTTTTCCTGCCACGGTATCGCCGGCGCGCAGGGGCCGGAAAGGAACCACATACTCGTTCATGCAGATGCCTTGTCCGGCGTTGGCATAGTTCGCCACGAGCAAGCGGATACGGTCGCCGTCGAGCCAGCAACGGGTGTGCTGCGTGCCGCCGCCGATCACACGCAAGCCGCTGCCGTCCGATGCACGCAGCGATGCTTCGATGACGTTGCGCTTCATCGAGCAAAAATCGTTGGAGCCCATCTCGGTTTCGTCGAGACTCCAGCTTCCGTCCGGCTGGGTGTGCGGTCCAAGGATGTTCACCATCGGCTTGCCGGTGGAGGCTTTGGCCGAGCCTTCCGCCCGGCCAATATGATCGTCCGGGTAATAACTCCACTGCGCCTTGCGTTTCCAAGACAGCGTGTCGCATGTCCGCGGCAGATCCAGCACCACGCCCAGCTGCCAGGAATCGAGCGGGGCTTTCAGCTTGAAATCGTAGTCCACGGTCAGCCGGCCATCGCCGGTGAATTTGTACAGGAACCGGCCTTGCGCCTCTGCGTACTCGCCGGTGATTTCGATTTCCACCTCACCAGAGGTTTCGCGGGCTTCTACTTTTGAGGCATGCCAATCGCTACAACCTGTCTTGACCGGCGGATACTCCATCTTCACCAGCTGGATCCCCTGCTGATTGTCTTTGACGAGCGGAATCAGCATAAGCGCCGGGCCGCCAGCGAGCACTATTTTTCCGCCGACTTCCGCCTGCTGGATCAAGCCGGTCTGTGCATCCACCAACCAGCGCGCCTCGCCGCATTGCACGACGATGCTCTCGGCGGTCTGCGCCAGCGTAACCGCGGCGGTCTGGGCTGGAGGCAGCGCGGGCTGTGCCGTACCGACGGTGAACCGCCACGCGTCGACCATGAAGCCAAGCGGACTGAATGCTTTCAACTCCAACGTCTTGCCGTCCGGATTCGGGCTGGAAATCGGAACCAGTAGTTCGCCTTTGGCTCCCGGCATTACATCAACCTTTGCAACGGCTCCGGATTTTCCGTCGAAGGCCCACTCAAAGCGGAGTTCGCTGAGCGGGCTGAAGAAATTCCGGTTCTCTACCGGAATGCGGATCGGGTTTCCAGTGATTGGAAGCGGAAGAGTGTCTACGGTGATATGTACCGGCGAATAGATTTTTTTTAAGTGCCAGTATTCCGGTTTGGCGCGCCGCCAGCCATCCAGCGGGCCCCAGTTGCCGTAGCCGACGGCGTCGCCGCCGGGCATAAAAAAGAAATCGTCAATCCCCGCCCAAACATTGCCGCCCAGACACGAGGGGATCGAAAGCATGCATTCCCACATGGCGGCGATGCCTTCGCCCCAGAGATCGCGCAGCCCCGGGTCGGTCATGAACTGGCGGCGGTTGTAGCAGTTGAGGTGCGCGTATTCGCCCAGCAGTGTGGGCCGCGGATTGCCGCCGAACTTTTCGGTCAATCCGTTCAGACCGGGGTAATGCGGTGCATCAATATCCATGAGCGGTTGGGGCTGGGGTTGCGGGCGTCCGTTGTTCCCCCATAGGAATGGACCGCCGCCGTCGAATAGACACGGACGGCTGCGGTCCAGTTTGCGTGTGGCGGCTGTGCTGGCCTCGAAATTCCTGCCCCAGAAGGATTCGTTGCCGATCGACCACATGATCACGCTGGGTTCGCTACGGTCGCGAAGGGTGGTTTCCGCCTGTGCTTGAACGAACAGCGGCAACAACGAGGAGTCCTTCGCCTGGGCATCGGTTACCCAGACGAACGGGGCTTCGAGTTCCACGAACATGCCGAGTTCATTGCAGGCGTCGATGAACTCCTCCTGCGGCGGATAGTGCGAGGTGCGGATATGATTGACATTCATCGCACGGAAAAGCTCCACGTCGTTCCGGCACATTTCCGGCGTTGTGGCGCGCCCCAGCAGCGGATGCGTCTCGTGCCGGCAAACGCCGCGCAGTTTTACCGGAGCGTTGTTGACGAAGAGTTGGTTCCCGCGCACCTCGACCTGCCGGAAGCCGATGCGCTTGCTAATGGTTTCCTGAACCGTGCCCTTGGCGTCCTTGAGTGATCCCGTGACGGTGTAAAGGTTCGGGTGTTCCGAATCCCATTTCCGGGGCGATGCAACCGGCATGCGGAGTTCGAGGGTGATCGTCTGGCCGGGTTTGATCGCGGGCACGGCTATCGTTTTCTTGGCGGAATCAAGCAGGCTTAAATCGAATGTTGCCGGTGCGGAATCCTTCGCGGAATCGTTCGCAATCTGGACTTGGGCGATCAGGGTTGCGTTCACAAACTGCAGGTCGAACTCGGTCTGGACATAGATGTCGGCAATGTTCACGTCCGGCACGGCGAACAGATAAATCTTGCGGGGAATGCCGCCGAGCGGATGCGCCGCGTAATGGGTGCCGCTGGCAAGCGTGTCCGCGAGCGACTCGTTCTTCACCGCTACGGCGATCGTGTTGTTTGCGCCGGGCTTGAGGAACTTCGTTACGTCCAGCTCGAACGGGGTGAATCCGCCTATATGCGATCCGGCTTCCTGTCCGTTGATCCAGACTTTGGCGTCGCTATAGACGGCATCACAACGCAGTTTCACTCGTTGTCCGTTCCAATCCTGCGGCACAGAGAATTCGCGGCGATAGCCCGCTGCAACATTAGGCTCTACCTTGAAACCTTGCATGGTCCATTCGCCGGGCACCTGGATGTCTTTCCAGTCAACGACGGTCGCGGTCGGCGCAGCCCAGAACTCCGCTGGTGGGGCGGGATTGAATTTCCATGTGCCGTTGAGGTCGAGTTGCATGGCCTTCACACCGGCCACGCTCGCCGGGCGCGGGGTTAAACGGATGGCGGGGATCAAATCCGTCGACAAGGGTTTTGCCGACGGGGCGACCAAGGCTTTCGCTTTGGCGTTGTTTGCGAAAACAGAAATGCCGGAAAGTATCACGTTGGGCCCAGACACCTTAGCGATGATTATTTCAAATCGATCATTTTTAATGGCCTCGGGCGGAATCGGGAAATATTTGCGGAGAATCCGCATATTCGGCAGCGCGAGCTTGTCTGCCAGCACCATGCCGCCGGTGGAAATCCGTACGGCCCGGTCGTCGCAGTTGGATAGAAACGCCAGTTCCATTCCATAAATCGTCGAAGGCTCCGCGCCGGTGAAGACGATCTTGATGGTGTCGCTATCAAAAAACATTTCCCGCAGCGACTCGCTGGCGGAAACTTGATCCCCCACGACAGGCATCGTCCAGGTGTTGGTGCATTGCACGAAGGAGTTCAGGCTGTGCAGCTCGGCGGTTTCGTAGGCGACCATTTTGGCACTCACGCGCGGTGGCAGAACGACCAGCGGCTTGGCGTCCGATTTGTTCGCATAGACAGCAACGCCCGACAGCACGGCATTCGGACCCTTGACCGTAGAAACTTCGACAGCCAGTTCTCCCTCGGCAAGAATCTCGTTTGGCAAAAGCCAGAGCTTGCGCAGGACTTCGCCATTGGGCAAGGCCAGCTGCGGTTCCAGATCGCGTCCATTGGCTGCGATGCGAACCGTTCGGTCACTTCCGTCTGAAAGGAAGGTCAGTTCCAATTTATAAGCAACCCCCGCCTCCAGCCCGGCAAACCCAGCGGTGATGGCCGATCCAAAGAACATGCTCTGGGCAGGATCGCCGGCTTTGCCCGCGCTGGTCTTCCAGACGTTGGTGCATTGCACGAATGAATTGAGGCGGCCCTGCGCCGCGGTCTGCTCCGCCACCATCTTGCCGGTTACAACCGCCGACACGGCGGCCGCTGGCTCGCCCGCCGATAAGACAACCAGGGGTTTTGCCTTCGGTTTGTTCGCGTAGACGGCAACGCCCGACAGCACGGCGTTTGGTCCCGCAATTTTAGAAACCTCGACCACCAGTTTCCCGCCGCCAAGAATCTTTGACGGCAGCGGCCAGCGCTTGCGCAGGAGTTCACCATTGGGCAGGGCCAATTGCGGTTCGAGATCGCGGTCATTGGCCGTGATGCGCACCACCCGGTCGCTGCCATCGGAAAGGAAGGTCAGTTCCAGCTCGTAGGCCATGCCCGTTTCCAATCCGGCAAATCCTATTTCGAGGGTCGAGCCAAAGAACATGTTCCGCGCGGGATCGTCCGCTGGAATGGCGGCCAACGGGTTCCCGAGATGCCAGACATTTGTATTTTGGACGAAACCGGGAGCGGCCCGTTGCGCTGCGGAGTCCGCCGCCACGAGGGTTCCATTGTCTTTGTCTGCCATGCTCGTTAAACAGAACAGTAGAAAAAATAAAACTGCGCACAGACAGGTGGTGCCGGTTTTGAATGGATGGTTCATTTGTTCTCCTCGGTTCGTTGAATGTCTACGGCTAGATGATTTTCAGTGCTTCGTCATAAAAGGCCATCACGTTTCCAATGGGAGTGTCTGCCTGGATGTGATGCGCGGGCGATAGAATAAAGCCGCCGCCGCGCCCGCACTCCGCCTTGAGTTTCCGGACAGCTTCTTTTACCTGCGCCGGGGTGCCGTTGGGCATGGTCTGCTGTACGCAAAGTCCGCCGAAGAGGGCAATGTTCCGGCCGTATTTTTGCTTCATTTCAAAGGGGCTGATGGCCATCGGTTGCAACGGATTGAGGACGTCCAACCCGATTTCAATCATTTCAGGAATCATCGCCTCGCAGTTTCCGCAACTATGGTAGGCCACTTTGATGTTGGGATTCAGCGCCTTGAATCCGCTGATCAGTTCCGCGTAGCGCGGTTTGAGGTATATCCGCCAGGTATCGAGCGACATCATCATATTCTGCTGGGTCGCCACGTCGTCACCCAGCCAGACCATGTCCACGCCCAGCGCGATATATTTTTGTCCGGCCACCCGCACAAACTCCATCATCTTGTCGAACAGCGTATGCGCATAATCCGGATTGATCATCATATCGACCATGAAGTTTTCCATGCCGCGCAGGTACCAGGCGGCTTCGAAGAGGCTGATCTGGCAGGAGCCGACCATCCATTTTTCCTTGCCGTATTCCAGGATCAGTTTTTTCAGCGGTTCATACTGCGCCTCGTCGTGCGGCGATGGAATCCGATAGGCCTTCAGCAAGTCCATTTCCTCCTCGTCGTCATTTGCCAACGGGGAGTTGCAGATTTCGGTGAAGCTGCCGAACTGGTTGTTAACCCAGCGCCAGCCTATGCCCCACGGGCAGGTATAGGATGGTTTTTGCGGGCGGTAGTAGCTCATCTCCAGACTATTGCCGGCGACGCCCTTCACCAGATCATTCCCCAGCGACGCCCCGATATCCAGCGGCTGGATTCCCGTTTTTTCGCGCAGCAGCAGTTCGATCTCCGGCGTAAACGTGGCCGAGACAGGGGGGCGATCCAGTGGTTCAAAATTCAATGCGGCTTGCACCCTTTCTTTTCCGGTCATCAGTTGTCTCCGAAGTTTTCTATTATAAGGTCGAATCAATGTAGTCCGTGCCGCCGGATTCGGCTAGGAACATAAAAACCACAATTTGTAGAAATCCAGTCAAAATGGTGGATTGTCAAATGGGACGTTCGTACAATCAAACGCATGGGGAATACACTGCAAACTCGGCCGCATGTGGCCGTGCTGACCGAAACCACACACGCGGCAGGCCGCAATATCCTGCGGGGAATCGCCCTGTACGTGCGGGAACACGAATCGTGGTCCGTCTACTACGCTCCGCGCGCGCTCGGGGACAAAGCCGCCTCTTGGTTGAAAAACTGGGACGGCAACGGAATGATCGTACGCATTTCCTCCGAAGCGGCCATGGAGGAGATCCGGCAATACGGCAAGCCGATGATCAACATGATCGGCGGGCAGCCCGCCGATCCGGAATGCCCGCAAGTGCTCGTTTCGGATGAAGAAATCGGGCGGCGTGCTGCGGAGTACTTCATCAAAAACGGGTTCGACCGCTTCGCCTTTCTGGGAATGAAAAACGAGGTGTGGTCGTTGGGGCGGAAAATCGGCTTCTTCAACGCGTTGACCGAACACGGACATTCGATGCAGACCTTGGAGCTTCCCTCGTTTTACGAGTCCGACTACGAGCAATCATGGGAGACCCTCGAAGAACAGGTGGCCGCGTGGGCCGAAGGGCTGCCCCGTCCCTGTGCCGTGTTCTGCGCGAACGACGATCTCGGATGCCACCTGATCGAGGCCTGCCGCCGCGCCGCCATCCGCGTGCCCGACGAACTGGCTTTGCTGGGTGCCGACAACGACATCCTTTTTTGCGAGCTCTGTGCGCCGCCGCTTTCCAGCATCGACGCCAACCATTTCCTCGCCGGCTACCAGGCGGCGGCCATGCTTGACCGGTTGATGCGCGGGGAAACGCCGGATAGTGCGCGCCTCTATGTGCCGCCGGGCGAAATCGTGGTGCGCCAGTCCTCGAACATATTGGCCGTTGACGACCGCAACCTGGTTGATGCCGTGAGATTCATTGAGGAACATGCCTGCGAGAACATCACCGTGGACACCGTGGCAGGACACGCATTTCTTTCCCGCAGCGTATTGCAGCGTCGCTTCAAGGCGGCCTTCGGACAAACCGTCCACGAGCGCATCCTGCAGGAACGCATCAAACTTGCCCGGCGATTGCTGGTCGGCACAACCTTGTCGGTTGCCGAAGTTGCTGAAAAATCCGGATTTACCCATCAGGAATATATGGGCGTTGTCTTCAGAAGACATCTCAAAACGTCCCCCGCGCAGTACCGTAAAAAATTCCAGAAAAATTAAATGCGGCGGGATGTGCCTCTTCGGGGAAACAGGCTTCGTTAGTTCTGCCCGATCCTGAGTCGCATAAACTCCTTGGAACCGGCATCCGTGCGGTTGGTGACGGATTTAAAATTGTTCACCGCGCCGGATTCCCCGACTTTTTCAACGTCGTTGGTCTGCCACGTGCCGGAGACGAGGTTGGTGCTGAGCTGGACAGTATAGGTCAGGCTCGCATCGTCCGTGCGTTGGTTATGGATGTGATAGAACCAGTTGGTTCCCCCTGTAGTCACCACGGCCGTCTTTGGAAGAACGGCTGCGGCATCGTCGACGCTCGGGTTGCCGCCGAGGGCGTATTCGACGAGGTTGTTCATGCCGTCGCCAAGTCCGCCGTTTTCGATATCGGCCGTGCGGTTGGTCTCAGCGCCGGAAAGCCCTTGGTGTTGTGCCCAGTTTTCGTAGGAGTTGGTTGATGCCGTCGAAACGACTTTCAACGCCATTGCATTTGCCATGACAAAGGTCAAGGCGTTCGTGGAAGTGTCGTCGGTCAACGTGACCGTGAAATTGCCGTCGGCAACGGTTACCACTCCTATTTCCTGGAAAGAAACACCAGCGGAAACATAGCCTCCATTGGGCGCATTCCGCTGGTTGACCGTAGTCGGCAACACTCCATCCGAAAAGGTGTAAGGAGCTTCCGTCGAACGGTTGCCCTGCTCCGGCCACGTGGCATATATTGCATAGGTTTCATTAGCCAGACCGGTGAAGTTCCAGGATGCGGATGCGGCAGCCCCGCCGTCGTTGACATAATAGGACGCTCCCGCCTTACCCCACGTCCCCGTCTTGGAGAATCCCGGGTCCCCATCATCAATGATATAGGCATCTACGGCCTCCAGCGCCATCGCATCCGCAATAACCTGAAGCGTAGCCACGCTGTTGAGTGTGACGTCGAAGGTGCCGTCGACAACATGCACCGATCCAAGTTTCTGGAAAGCTGAACCACCAGCCGTGAAATCAGATGCGGGTGCAACTTTCTGGTTGACGGCCGTCGATGCCAGACTATCCGAAAAACTGTAGGGTGCCGCCGCCGTGCGGGATGCGCTCCCCGGCCACGTGCCGTAAACATCATAGATTCCATTCGCAAGACCCGAAAACGCCCAGGTCGCGGTATTCCCCGCGCTAGAGGCATAACGGAAATTGGATCCGTATTCGCCTTCGCCTTGCCAAGTGCCCCATCCCGCGCCAGTCTCGGAGTAACCCGCACCACCATTGTCAATTATGGACGCCCGGGCAACCGTTCCGAGAAGGAATGTCGCCATCACCACCATGCCGAATCCAATATTTCTCTTATTCATTTTAATTCCGCCTTCCGGTTCATTCGTTCACCGCCCCATGGGGCCGCAACAGTTGAGGGCCATCTCAACACCTTCGCCTCGCCGCAGGATCTTTCCCGCTCATCCACGGCGAGTAATATCCGCAAGAAAACCCCCGCGCGCAAGGTGATGGGCGGTTTTGCTTTGTAGAAATCAGGGCATATTTGAGCATGGATAAGGTCGTTCCCCTAGCAACCGAAACGACCCCGCCGTCTAAGTCGCTTCCTTAAGGTGTTTAACGTGCGGATCCCATTGGTGGTGGCTGCCGAGATTATTCGCCATTCGCATAAGCTATCATGACCTGAAATCGATATAAATTGACTGGATACGACCTACCGGACTTGATTTTTTAATATTAGATTCCGGCCGATGAATGAACAGGAGGGTTTCGGATGGCCGTAAAAGTATGTAAGGACGAGTTGGTATGGGGCGTTGAGATTGATGAAATGAGAATCGCGAACGACCTTCTCGGGGATCCCGAAGCCCTGAGGGATCGGCTCGAAACGGACGGCTATCTGTTGATCCGGGAATTTCATCCACGCGACGAAGTGCTGGCCGCACGTCGGGCATTGCTGGAAGCCATGGAAGTCAATGGATTAAAATCCATCAGTCCGCACAATCGCGATTTGGCACGATTGCCGGAGCTTCTACGGGTATTGGAGTCGCCCCGGTTGTTTTCCTTTTTTAAGGACTATTTTGGAGAGGAGGCTCTGACCTTCGATGAAAAGTGGCTGAGAACCGTACCCAACGGTGGCTACACCGGGCTGCATTTCGATACCGTCTACATGGGCCGTGGCTCAAATCGATTGCACACCACCTGGACGCCGCTGGGCGATTTAACGAAAGAGCTTGGAACGTTGGCCGTTTGGACGGGCGATGCCGGGGAACTTGCCGAGCTACGGCGCAGCTATGGAGCGGTCGATGTCGACCGCGACAAGGTGGGAGGATGGCTCTCGCATTCCCCAAAGGGCTTTCTGGAAACGTTTGGTGGTCGCTGGGTGACTACCAACGTTCGGGCCGGCGACGTGATCGTTATCAACATGTTCACCATGCACTGCTCCACAACCAATGTGACTGATGAGCTGCGGATGAGCTGCGATATCCGGTTCCAGCCCGCCAGCGACTCCGCGGACGAACGCTGGTATGGCGAAAACCGCACCGGCCACTATTCGACCGAAGAACATTCCATTGGCGAACTGTTGCAGAGCAGTGCGCGGTCGGGAAAAATGAAGACCTATCTGGGAACCCTATAGGACAACAACGAGACATATGGAATAATATCATTGAAGTGGTGGAGCTGAATGTTCCGCCTGTTCAACACCCGTTCCTCCCGTGTAAGCCGTTAACCTTTTTCCAGCAAATATTCCCCATTTAAGGCCCTTCTTCCGTTGCTATGGTTTTGCGGTTTCTGCTACCATGCGCACATTAATTCGACTGAAAGGAAATGGACACGCATGTCTGAAACTGAAAACACCTCGAAAGCTAAAGATTCCGCAAAAATCCGGGCGTCGCAGAACCCCGATGCCGCGGGCTACGGCGCCGACCATATCACCGTTTTGGAGGGCATCGCAGCCGTCCGGAAACGCCCGGCCATGTATATCGGCGACACGGGCTCGCGCGGCTACCACCATTGTGTCTACGAAGTCGTCGACAACTCGATCGACGAAGCGCTGGCGGGCTACTGCTCGAACGTCGACGTCTGCATAAACGAAGACGGTTCCCTTTCTGTCACGGATGACGGACGCGGTATTCCGGTCGACATCCACAAGACCGAAGGCAAGCCGGCTGTGACGGTCGTTTTGACTGTGCTGCACGCGGGCGGAAAATTCGATTCCGACACCTACAAGGTATCCGGCGGTCTCCATGGCGTCGGCGTCTCCTGCGTGAATGCGCTGTCGGAATGGCTCGAAGTCGAGGTCAAACGCGACGGCTATGTCCACCACCAGCGTTTCGAAAAAGGCGTGGAAACCACCGAGCTCGTCAAGATCGGCAAGGCCACCAGCACCGGCACCAAGGTTACCTTCAAGCCCGACCTCACCATTTTCACGCACGAGGGCGGCTTCCAGTGGGACATCCTGACCGCCCGGCTGCGCGAGATGGCCTTCCTCAACCGCGGTGTGCGGATCTCGCTCAGCGAGGAAGCCACCGGACGCGAAGAGATCTTCCAGTACGAGGGCGGCATCCAGGAGTTTGTCCAGCACCTCAACCGCAACAAGGCGCCGATGCACCCGTCGGTAATCTACTTCGAGCGCGAGAGGGACGACGTTGTCGTCGAGATCGCCATGCAGTACTCCGATGCCTACACCGAGACCATCTTCACCTTCGCCAACAACATCAACACCATCGAAGGCGGCACGCACCTCTCCGGCTTCCGCTCGGCACTGACCCGCACGGTCAACGCCTACGCCAAGGCCAACAAGCTGATCAAGGATGAGAAAGACGGGATGGGTGGCGACGATATCCGCGAAGGCCTGACCGCCGTCATCAGCGTCAAGATCCACGATCCGCAGTTCGAGGGACAGACCAAGACCAAGCTCGGCAACGGCGAAGTCGAAGGGATTGTCCAGCAGGTCGTGAACGAGGAGCTCGGCACCTACTTCGAGGAAAACCCATCTGTCGCCCGCACGATCATCGACAAGGCCGTCGTGGCTGCCCGCGCCCGCGATGCCGCCCGCAAGGCGCGCGATCTGGCGCGGAAAAAAGGCGCGCTCGAAAGCGGTGGACTTCCCGGCAAGCTGGCCGACTGCTCCAGCCGCGACCCGGCCCGCACCGAACTCTTCATTGTGGAAGGGGACTCGGCGGGCGGTTCCGCCAAGCAGGGGCGCGAGCGCGAATACCAGGCGATTCTTCCGGTGAAGGGCAAGGTCATCAACGTCCAGAAGGCGCGCCTCGACAAGGTGCTCGCCAACGACGAAATCCGCACGATGATCACCGCCATTGGAACCGGGATTGGCGTGGACGATTTCAACATCGAAAAGGCGCGCTACCACAAGATCATCATCATGACCGACGCGGACGTCGACGGCGCGCACATCCGCACGCTGTTGTTGACGTTCTTCTATCGCCAGATGCCGCAGCTCGTCGAGCATGGCTACATCTACATCGCCCAGCCGCCGCTCTACAAGGTGACGCGCCGCAAGCGCGAAGAATATGTCGAGTCCGATGCCCACCTGACGAAAATTCTGCTCGACCTTGGGGCCGACGGCATGTTGCTGGAGAGGCTCGACGGCTCGCCGCTACGCGATACCGCCGGGTTGCGCGAGCTGCTCGGCAAGGTTGTTGAAATCGAAGAGATTGCTGACAAGCTTCGCCGCCGCGGCATTACACTGGAGAACTATCTGGCAAGCCGGAATCCTGAAACAGGCGCCTTCCCGTTGTACTGCGCATACATGAACGAAGTCGGCGAAGAGCTTGAACTCCGTTTCGCCTACGACGAGACCGGTCTACAGGCGCTGTTTGCCGAAGCCCAGCAGGGCTTCGAGCCTGTCGAAGGCGAAGAGCCTGCCGCAACGGCGGTGCGCTACAAGGAACTCTTTTTCTCCAAACAGCTTCAGGCCGTGGTTGAAACACTGGAGCAGGAAGGCTTTTCCCTCGGCCAGCTGATGGAGTCCGAAGAGCCGCAGTTCAACCTCGATGACAAGGGCTCGAAAACCCCCGTCTATTCGCTAATGGAACTGGCGCAGGCCATCCGCGTTGCCGGCCGCAAGGGGATGACCATCCAACGTTATAAAGGTTTGGGTGAAATGAATCCGCAGCAGCTGTGGGAAACCACGCTCGATCCGGCCTGCCGCCGGATGACCAAGGTCGTGCTGGACGACGCGGTGAAAGCGGACGAAATGTTTACCATCCTCATGGGCGACGAGGTTGAACCCCGCCGTCAATTCATTCAAGAAAATGCACTGAACGTAACGAATCTGGACATTTAATTTTTTTCGGGAGGCCGGAGAATGAAGGTTGAACTTGCGAAAGACAAAGACGGATACACTGCAAAAATTTCGGGCCGGAAGCATCTCGTTGCCTTTGGCTACACCAAGCAGGAAGCGCTGGAGGAACTCGGCAACGTAGTGGAGCTGGAACTGGAATCCGAACCGGAGATCCGCCAGATCGAAAAGAAAATCGAAGAGATGCTCCACAGGATCGCGACCGAGGACTGAGAGTCCCGCGCCGCGGATTTAAAAACACGAAAGACGGACTATGGAAAACACGAACGAACGTATCGACCTGATCAATATTGAAGACGAGATGCAGCGCGCATACATCGACTACTCGATGTCGGTGATTGTCGGCCGCGCCCTGCCGGATGTCCGCGACGGGATGAAGCCGGGCAACCGCCGCATCCTCTACGCCATGAAGGAACGCGGCTGGACGCACAACAAGGCCTATGTCAAATGCGCCAAGGTCGTCGGCGAAGTGATCGGTAACTACCATCCGCATGGCGACACCGCCGTCTACGACACGATGGTCCGCATGGCGCAGGACTTCGCGATGCGCGGCATGCTCATTGATGGGCAGGGTAACTTTGGTTCGATCGACGGCGACCGTGCGGCCGCCTATCGGTACACCGAGTGCCGCCTCCGGCCGCTCGCCGAGGAAATGCTCGCCGATATCGACAAGGACACCGTCGACATGCGGCCGAACTTCGACGAATCGCTGATGGAACCCTCCGTTCTCCCGGCACGCGTACCGAATCTGCTCGTCAACGGATCGACCGGCATCGCGGTCGGCATGGCCACCAACATCCCTCCGCACAACCTCGGCGAAGTGATCGACGGAACGATCCTGCTGATCGACAATCCCGAAGCGACCGTTGATGAACTGCACGAACTGATCAAGGGACCGGACTTCCCGACCGGCGGAACCGTCTATGGTTTGAATGCGGTGCGCGATTTCTACACCACCGGCCGCGGCAAGATCAAGGTGCGCGGCAAGGCCACCATCGAGGAAGACGACAACGGCAAAGCACGCATCATCATCACCGAAATTCCGTATGCGCTCAACAAGACACTGCTGATCCAGAAGATGGTCCACCTCGTCCGCGACAAGCACCTCGAAGGCATTTCCGACATCCGCGACGAATCCGGCAAGGAAGGCATCCGCCTGGTCATCGAGCTCAAGCGCAACGCTGTCCCGAACGTGCTGCTCAACAATATCTTCAAGCACACGCAGATGGAGTCGACCTTCGGCGGCATCATGCTCGCCATCGACAAGGGCAAGCCGCGTGTCATGAATCTCAAGGAAGTGCTCCAGTGCTTCATCGACCACCGCTTCGAAGTCGTAACCCGCCGCACCCAGTTCGACCTTGAGAAGGCGCAGGCTCGCGCCCATATCCTCGAAGGCCTCCTCATCGCCATGGACAACATGGACGAGGTGGTGAAGATCATCCGCGACTCCAAGAACCGCGAAGAGGCGCAGGAGCGCTTGATTGAAAAATTCAAGTTCAGTGAAATACAGGCCAAGGCCATTCTCGACATGCGCCTCTACCAACTCACCGGGCTGGAACGCGACAAGGTCGAAGCGGAGTACGCCGAGCTGAAGACGCTCATCGAGTACCTCGAAGACCTGCTGGCGCATCCCGAAAAAATCTTCGTCGTCATCAAGGAAGACCTCGAGCAGATCCGCGCCAAGTACGGCGATATCCGCCGCACCGACCTTTCGATCGACGAAGGCGAAATCGACATCGAAGACCTCATTGCCGACGAGCCGTGCGTGATCACGCTCTCGAACACCGGCTATATCAAACGCGTCCCGACCGATACCTACCGCCAGCAACGGCGCGGTGGCAAGGGCGTGGTTGGCATGGATACCAAGGACGAGGATTTCGTCGAACACATCTTCGCCGCCTCGACCCACGACTACCTGCTCTGCTTCACCGAGGAAGGGCGGATGTACTGGCTCAAGGCCTACTATGTGCCGGAAGGTTCCCGCCAAAGCCGCGGTCGTTCGCTCGCCAACGTTCTGCAGATGACGCAGGACGAAAAGCTCGCGGCCATCCTTTGCGTCCGCGAGCTCAACGACGACGCGCACAACCTGATCATGGCCACCAAGAAAGGCATCATCAAAAAGACCGTGCTCTCGGCCTACAAGAACGTCCGCGTTGCCGGCGTGAAAGCCATCAACATCGACGAGGACGACCAATTGATCGGCGTACAGCTGACCAACGGCGAAAACGAAATCATCCTCAGTATGAAGAACGGCAAGGCGATCCGCTTCAAGGAAACCGATGCCCGACCGCTCGGCCGCGTCTCGCGCGGCGTCAAGGGCGTGACCCTCACCGGCGACGACGAAGTCGTCACCATCGAGATCGTCGACACGGCTGCCACGATGATGGCCATCACCGAAAACGGCTACGGCAAGCGCACGAACTTCGACGAATACCGTCTGCAATCGCGCGGCGGCAAGGGCATCATCAGCATCCAGACCACCGACCGCAACGGCAAGGTAGTCAGTGCCCACGCCGTCACCGACGAGCACCGCCTCATGCTCATCTCCGAAGGCGGGCAGATGATCTGCATCGGGGCCAGCGACCTGCGCATCATCGGCCGCAACACCCAGGGCGTACGCCTCTTCAACCTCAAGGAAGGCGACAAGCTCGTATCCGCCGCCGTCCTCGATCCCGAGGCCGAAGTGCCGGAAATCGCCGAAACCGTAGTGCCGGTTGAAGGAGTCGAAGGTGAACCTCCGGTGATTGGGACTGCTCCTGAACCGGAAGCACCAGAAGAAGAGCAAGGCGAGTAGTGGAGGGCTGCCGTCCTCGGCGGCGGACAGTGAGGACACTGTTCCTTCAGTTTTGACATGAGGGATCCCATCGCATTCTTTATAAAAAGAATGTTGAAGGATCGGCTAATCACGAATACTTTATTCGTGAATTAATCAAAGGGGATCCCAACATGAAAACGCTTAAACTGATCGTCACCATCGCAACCGTCTGTATTGTCCAATCCGCCGCCCACGCCGAGCTCCAGCAGGTCTGGCAAGTCGACCTCACCCCTTATTTGGATGGGTATCCGACGAATTATATTAATAGTCATCGGTTTACCGATGGTAACGTTGGATTGATCTCGAAGAATGATTATCCAGATCAAAGCGGACGAGTTATGGTTGTAAACAGTTCAGATGGAAGTCTTTTATCAGCGGTCAACTTAACAGAAACCGGTAGTGCATTTTTGGGAAATGGATCCTCTAAAAATTTTATAATACAAAAAGATTATGATGGCAGAGTGAATCTATTTGAGAGGTCGGCTGAAAGTTTAACTTTTACAACTATATCCGGCCACCCATCAGTTGAGAGTTCTTCTGGTGAAACAAAAAACTTTTTTATGGTTAATGGAGTCATACTCACCAAATGGCAATTCACCGATGGAGAGCCGATAATCCAGCAGGCGGAGATGGGTGTGTATGGCGCAAATTTCATAATTTCGTGGGATTCCGAAGCGGGTTCGACGTATCGCGTCCAGACGTCCACCAACCTCGTCGATTGGGCGAACATCGGTATTCCACTTTCCGGCACCGGCAGCACCATGAACTGGGCGAACCCGGTCACCAACTCCGCCAGCTACTATCGCCTGATTCTCGAATAGCCCAAGTGGAGGGCGTCGCTTCGTCGATGCCATATTGCCGATGCCAGAAATCAGCCGGTTCTATGGAATTGTGATCGGCATGTTCTTCAACGACCATGCCCCACCTCATTTCCATGGTAAGCGCTCCACATAGCACCTCTTGTTGAAAGCTTCGTAGACGTCGTAGGCTTGCCCCTATGACTACTCCAACATCTACGACACAACTGGCGATCATGAAGACCGACGAACTTG